>JAVEDJ010000311.1 GCA_030841025.1 Actinomycetota bacterium | reverse complement strand
GCTCGGCATCGGCGGCGCCAGCGACGCGGCGCAGAACCGCGCAACCTACACGCCGCACGGGCCGGTCGGTGCCGCGATCGTCACGGACTACGGGCAGTCCCCCGACTGGTCGGCGTTGGAAGCAACGGTGCGCCGTCAGCTACCGGCCGCGCAGATCACGCCGCTGCTCGGCATCGTGAACGGCTTGGACCTTCAGGTCGCCGAGGACGCTCCGCCGCCGGAAGGCCTGGAGGTACAACCGGTAGTAGGTGACAAGGGCAACGGACTGGCCGGTTTGTTCTCCACGAGTTTCGGCGCGAACGTCCTGGTAGGTGCGGACACCTTCCGCAGCATGGGTCTGCAGCTGCCGAACGTAGACCGCGAGCGTGCCTTGACGGCACTGCGCCAGGGAAAGGCAGTCGTGGTCGCGCAACAGGCGGACGCCCTGCGCATTACACGCGCTCGGATCCTGCGCCAGCGCTACCCCGCGGGCAACTCTGGCGGCAACGCCACCACCGTGCAGACGTGGACGGTGCCTGCGGTCGCCGTCACGGCCCCGGGCACGGACCAGCCGGCACAGGCCGTCGTGCCGGCAGCGGCGGTGGGGCAGGCCGGCTTCGCGCCGACGACCACGGCGCTGCTCGTGGACGGCATCGACATCAGCACGGCCGACGAGGACGCGCTCACCGAGGCATTGACCGGCGTCGCCGACACCGCTGGCATCCGGGTGGAACGCGGCTTCCGCGACGACTCGAGCGCCATCGTGCTGCTGCTTCTCGGCTGCGTCGGCGGCGTGCTCGTGCTGGGCGGCACATTGACGGCGACCTCGCTCGCGCTCTCCGATGCTCGGCCCGACTTCGCGACGATGGGCGCCGTGGGTGCCGCACCACGCACGCGGCGCGCGGTGGCGGCGGCGTACGCCGCGACGATCGGACTCGTCGGTGCCGCGTTGGGCGCCGCGGTGGGCTTCATCCCGGGGATCGCCGTGACCTACCCGTTGACGAGCGCGACATGGGCCGAGGGCGCCGTCGACGCGGCCGGCGCCCCCATCGCGGACCACTTCCTCGACATCCCGTGGCTGCTGGTCGTGGGACTCGTCGTCGGGCTGCCGTTGCTCACCGCAGCGGTGGTAGGGGTGACCACGCGGTCGCGGCTGCCGATGGTGAGCCGGCTCTCGTGAACGCGCACGACCTACGTCGCGAGCAACGGTCGGTCCGGCGGCGGATCCTGCGCACGCTGACCGACCGGCGCCTGGTGCAGATCGCAGGGCTTGGCCCAGGCGTCGATCTCGAGCACCGGCCGCATGCCGACCGACTCGTAGAGCCCGAGCGCGTTGGTCACGTTCGCGACGTCGACGTGGAGCAGCACCCCGGCACGCCCGGCGGCTTGTTGGTCCGAGAAGTACTGGCGTAGCAACGCTTTCGCGACGCCCCGCCTGGTCGAGGAGAGCGGCCACGTCGGCAAGGTGCTGCTCGCCCGGCCGTGACCCCCACCACGGTGATCGCCGGTTGCGGCCGGATCCTGGAGTGCACTGCGACCCCTGCGCGCATCAGGCGATCTTGACGGGGTCGTGCGGGCCCATGTGCGAGGCTCGTCAGCCACGGGAGGCTCGGACATGACAGGTACGTCGACGCGACGGCTCGCCGTTGTCGTGCTGCTCGGGGCACTCTGCATCGGCAGCTCCGCACCCGCGGCAGCCCAGGCGCCGGCGCGGGCCGGCACCCGGCCGGCGTTCTCCGCGCAGGTGCGACCGATCGACGATGCGCTGGCGGCCCGGATGCGCTGGTCCTGGCGCCCCGGTTGTCCCGTACCGCTGAGCGGGCTGCGCTATGTGACCCTGTCCTACCGCGACTTCCAGGGCCGGGCCCGCACCGGCGAGCTCGTCGTACGCCGTGCGCTGGCACCGGCGGTCGTCAGCGCGTTCCACCGACTGTGGGATCTGGGCTTCCCGATCAAACGCATGCGGCTGGTCGACGACTACCGCGGCAGCGACGAAGCCTCGATGCGGGCGAACAACACCTCGGCGTTCAACTGCCGAGCCGTCACCGGTGGCTCGGGCTGGTCGCAGCACTCCTACGGCCGGGCCGTCGACATCAACCCGGTGCAGAACCCCTACGTCGTGCGGGGCACCGTCGACCCGCCGGCCGGGGCCCGCTACGTCGCCCGCAGCCCGCTGCGTCGCGGCATGCTCACCCCGGCCGCTCGCCGCGCGTTCACCAGCCTCGGCTGGGGCTGGGGCGGGAGCTGGCGGTCGCTCAAGGACTACATGCACTTCTCCTCGAACAACCGCTGAGCGGGCACCGACCGAGGAACCTTGTCAGGACGCAGCCGACCCACCCTGGTGATCGCCAGTGGCGGGCTCCGCGAGCCGTTCGCGCGTACGCGCGTCCTGTTGGTAGACCCCGATGTCGAGGACCTTGCTGCTCTGGCCCCCCGCGTCGCCCAGCCGTAGGCAACCAGGGCACCCGCGTGCGTACGCCATCGGGAAACGGGTGAGGATGGACCCATGACCGAGACCCCCAGCTCCGACCAGAGTCCGAACCCCAGTGGCGAGTCCGCCGGCCAGCGCGTCGTGGTCGTCGGCCCCGACGGTATGGCGGTCGAAGTGGGACCAGCTGACGGCGCTGACGGCGGTGCCGGCGGTGACGGTGATGACGACAGGTCGGTGACCGAGCTCGTCGACCAGCCGGCCAAGGTCATGCGGATCGGCAGCATGATCAAGCAGCTGCTCGAGGAGGTGCGGGGCTCGTCGCTCGACGAGGCGTCTCGTGCGCGGCTCAAGGAGATCCACCAGCGCTCGATCAAGGAGCTCGAGGAGGGTCTCGCGCCCGAGCTGATCGACGAGCTGGAGCGGATCACGCTGCCGTTCGCCGACGACACGGTGCCCTCGGAGTCCGAGCTGCGGGTCGCGCAGGCGCAGCTGGTCGGCTGGCTCGAGGGACTCTTCCACGGCATCCAGACGGCACTGTTCGCGCAGCAGATGGCGGCTCGGGCCCAGTTCGAGGAGATGCGCCGCCGGGCGCTGCCGGCCGGCATGTCGATGCCGGAGGCCCAGGGGCAGGGACAGGGGCAGGGCCAGCCGCCGCAGCCCGGCGCGCACGGGACCGGCCAGTACCTCTGACCCCCCGCGACGAGCGACCTTCGGGCACAACATGCCGGGCGAGTCGCACCGGAAGGTCGCTGGTCAGCCCGGCGAGCGACCTTTGGGTGCGACACGCCGGGCGAGTCGCACCGGAAGGTCGCTGGTCAGGCGGGGCGGAGGTGGAAGACGGACTCGAGGACCTCGGCGACACCGTCGTCCTCGACGCTCTTGGCGTGATGGTCGACGGCGGCCAGCACCTCGGCGTGGGCATTGCCGACGGCGTACGACGTGCCGGCCCACGCCAGCATCGGCAGGTCGTTGGGCATGTCACCGAACGCGAGGACGTCCTGCGCCTCGATGCCGCGATCGGCGCAGAGCCGCGCGAGGGTCGTCGCCTTCGAGACACCAGCCGCCGAGATCTCGAGCAGGCCGCCGATCGACGAGTGGGTCAGCTCGGCGGTGTCCCCGAGCACCTCGCGGGCCTGAGCGAGCAGGGTGTCGGCGTCGAGCGACTGGTGCCGCACGAGCAGCTTGACCGCCGGCCCGTCGAGGAGGCTCTCGATCTCGTCGACCCGCAGCTCGGAGCCGAGGTCCCAGCGCGTGTCGTAGATCGCCTCCCGCGAGAAGCCGTCCAGCGTCTCGACGGCGAAGCCGACGTCGGGCAGGGCCGCCCGCAACCGACGCGCCACCTCGAGGCCCACCTCCACGGACATCGGGTAGTGATCCACGACCCGCTCGCGGTGGAGGTCGTAGACGACGCCCCCGTTGGCGCAGACCGCCAGGCCGGTGTGGCCGGTGCGCTCGGCGACCTCCGCCATCCACCGCGTCGGCCGGCCGGTGACGAACACGACCGGGACGCCCAGCTCCTCGACCGCCCGCAACGCCCGCACCGTGCGCTCCGAGATCTCCCCCGACGGCCCGATGATGGTGCCGTCGAGGTCGGTCGCGACGAGCTGGGGGGCGGCAGACGGAGGTGCGGAGCTCACCGGCCCATCCTGGCGCGGCCGGCAACCGCACCGTTGGACCGGGGTCACGACGGTCCGGCGAGCCTCGCCAGCCGGACCGGCACCTCCGGCGGTGCGTCGCGGTGCGACTAACGGGGTACGACGGGTCTCGTGCTGCTCCGTGCCGTGTACCAGGCGCCTGAGGACCGGAAGCCGGCTCAGGCGCCGCGCCGTGGCCTGGCCGGCCGGCTGGCCCTCGGCGGGCTCGGCGCGGCCCTGGTCGCCGTACCGTTCACGCTGTTGGCAGTGCTGGTCCTCGATAAGTGGGAGCCGTTGGCCCGCCTCGATGCCGATGTCGCCAACTCCTTCCACGAGTTCGTGCGCTCGCACTCGTGGATGGTGACGACCTTCAAGGTGCTCGCGATCGTCTTCGACCCCTGGGTGTTCCGCATCGTCGTGGTGGTCAGCGCCATCTGGCTGTGGCGGCGCAACGCGAAGCGACTTGCGCTGTGGGCAGTCGTCACGACGGCGATCGGCGGGCTGCTGGGAGTCGTGCTCAAGCTCGTCGTGACGCGTACCCGTCCGAGCTTCGATGACCCGGTCGCGCGAGCGAGCGGCTACAGCTTCCCGAGCGGCCATGCCCTCAACTCGTTCCTGTGCGTCGCGGTGCTGATCCTCGTCGTCCTACCGGCCCTGACCCGCGGTGGACGCGTCCTCGCCTACACCGTTGGTGCGGCGGTGGTGCTGCTCACCGGCGTGGACCGCGTCGCTCTGGGCGTGCACTACGTCAGTGACGTGGTCGCGGGCTGGATCGCGGCCTTGGCCTGCATCGTGGGGACGGCCGGGGCGTTCGAGATCTGGCGGCGTGAGCACGGACAGCGGCCGTCCGACCCCTCTGAAGGCGTCGATCCCGAAGCGGCCGACGAGATCCGCGACGGCTGACAGGTCGCCCGCCTGAGCCGCCACACGCGCAAGGCCGGCAGGCCACGCGCTGCACAGCAACGCACCGTGCCTTCACCCCGAGAGTAGGTTCCGCGCATGACTTCCCGCATCGGTCGGATCGCTGGACCGGTCCTGCTTTTCCTCGCCCTCGACTACGCCGTGCTGGTCGGCATCGGCCTGCTGCTGACCCGGGTGCTCGACAAGAGCGGTTTCGTGGGCGCGGAGGACGACGTCAACACGACACTGGCCGACGGCCGGACCAAGCCGCTCAACGACGCGACCTACCTCCTGTCCGGCCTGGGGAACACGGGGGCGATCGTCGGGGCCCTTGTCGTCGTCGCGGTGGTGATGCGCCTCGTCCTCAAGCGCTGGCGCGAGCCGATCTTCCTGGTGCTCGCGGTGTCGGGACAGGCACTCGTCTTCCTGCTCGTACAGCTCACGATCTCGCGGCAGCGCCCCGACGTGAAGCGGCTGGACTCGTCACCACCCACGTCGAGCTACCCGAGCGGGCACACCGGTGCGGCCACGGCACTGTTCGTCGCCAGCGCGCTGCTCGTCGCGTGGTACGTCCGTCGCCAGTGGGTCAAGATCCTGAGCGTCGCGGTGCTCGGCGTCGTACCGCTGCTCGTCGCCTACGGTCGGCTCTACCGCGGCATGCACCACCCCAGCGACGTGCTCGCCGCCTTCCTCAACGGGCTCGCCTGCGTCACCATCGCCAGCGTCTTCGTGCTCGGCAGACGTGGCTGGGGCGAGCCCAGGGACCCTTCGGACGCTCCGGCGACAGTGACCGCGGGAGCTCCATGAGCCGGGCCGCGTTCGTCTACAACCCCCTCAAGGTGCCCGACATCGACGGGCTCATCAAACGCGTCGCGACGTTCATGGCGAAGGCCGGCTGGGACGAGCCGCTGTGGTTGGAGACCACCCGCGACGACCCGGGCATCGGCATGTGCGAACGGGCCATCCACGACGAGTGCGACGTGGTGTTCGTCTGCGGCGGCGACGGAACCGTCATGGCGGCGGCGACGGCGCTAGCCGGGTGTGATGTGCCGATGGCCGTCCTCCCCTCCGGCACAGGCAACCTGCTCGCACGCAACCTGGACCTGCCGCTCGACGACGAGGAACTGGCGTTGCGCATCGGCATCGAGGGGGTCACCCGGCAGATCGACGTCGGCGCCGTCGAGGACCGCAAGTTCGTCGTCATGGCCGGGCTGGGGTTCGATGCAGCGATAATGCGGGACGCACCCGAGGGGCTGAAGAAGGTGGTCGGTTGGCCCGCGTACCTGGTCTCGGGCGCCAAGCACCTGCGCGGCCGTGGTGTCCGCGTCGTCATCCGGGTCGACGGCGATGAACCCATGCACCGGCGGGTCCGCACTGTCGTCGTCGGCAACGTGGGCAAGCTGCAGGGTGGCATCCCGCTCATCCCCGATGCCGAGCCCGACGACGGGGTGCTCGACGTCGTTCTCGTCGCGCCGCGTCACGGGCTGGACTGGCTGCGGGTGGCCGGACGGGTCCTGCGCCGAGCGCACGTGGCCGACCGGCGGATGGAGCGGCTCCGCGGCAAGCACGTGGTCATCGAGGCCAGCCGGTCGCAACCGCGACAGCTCGACGGGGACCTCATCGACGACGGTCGCACCCTGGACATCCAGGTCGAGCCGGGTGCCCTCGGCGTCAAGGTGGCGCGCTGAGTCCGGAGCCAGTCCGGCCCGTCGCCTGGCGCGACCCCCGTCACATGCGGCCGTTGCGCACCCGGCCCAACCAGGCGGCAGCGTCGCGGTAGATGGCGTCGTCGACCGTGCGGTCCGGCAGCGGCCGGTCGTCGGCCCGCGGGTAGGACCCCAGGAAGCGCACGTCCGGACACACGCGGCGCAGCCCCATCAGCGCCTCGCCGACCCGCGCGTCGTCGACGTGACCCTCGCAGTCGATCGAGAAGCAGTAGTGCCCCAGCCGCTCCCCCGTGGGCCGGGACTCGATCCGGGTGAGGTTGACGCTGCGCACCGCGAACTCGGTCAGCACCTCGAGCAGCGCTCCGGGATGGTCGTCGGCGATGAACGCGACGAGCGAGGTCTTGTCGTGTCCCGTCGGCATCGGCGGCTGCCCCGGGCGGCTGACCAGCACGAAGCGGGTCACCCCGTCGGGGCTGTCCTCGACGTCCTCTGCGAGCACCGTCAGCCGATAGCGGTCGGCGGCGATCGGCGCGGCCAGCGCGGCATCGTGCTGCGCGGTCCCGTCGGCGAGGGCGGCTGCTGCGGCTGCCGTCGACAGGGCAGGTACGACGGTGGCCTGCGGCAGCGTCGCGTCCAGCCACCGGCGGCACTGCGCTTCGGCATGCGGGTGCGTCGCGACCCGTCGTACGTCCTGCAACGCCGTGCCCGGTCGCGCCATCACCGCGAACGAGACCGGCAGCAGCACCTCGCGGGTCACCAGCAGCGGGTCACCGCTGGCCAGCTCGTCGAGGGTCGCCGCGACCGAGCCCTCGACCGAGTTCTCGATCGGCACGAGCGCGTGGTCGGCGTCGCCGCGGCGTACGGCGTCGAGCGCTGCGGCCACCGAGGGCTGCGGCTGAAGGTCGCCCTTGCCCGCTGCCGGGATGGTCCGCAGCGCGGCCTCGGAGAACGTGCCCTCGGGGCCGAGGTAGGCGTAGCGCGCGGGGGGGACTCCAGGCATGCGCCGAACCCTACTGGCGCGCCGGCGTGGGCCGAGACCGTCACCCGCCCTGGCGGGCCTGCTTGATCGCCTCGAGCTCCTCGGGCGAGAGCGTCTGGTCGCTCTGGTGGCCGGTGAGCGCCTTGGCGTAGGTCCGCGTCTCGGACCGTCCGTTGATCGACGAGATGACCAGTCCGTCGCCCTGCCGGTCGAACACCGCAGCCGAGAACGACAGCCGCCCACCCATGTCGCCGAACGCGTCGTAGCGCACCACCGCCACGTGCCGCAGCGCGGTCGGGTCGGTGCCGGAGGCCGTCGCCTCCGCTCGCGGGCCGGCGACTGGCACCCGACGGACCCGGAGCGACAGGGCACGCAGCCGCGCCAGCGCGAACAGCACGAGCAGCAGCGACAGAACCCCGACCACTGCCGCGGCGACGGCAACCACCTCAAGGGTGTCGCGGCTGAGCTGTAGGTCGAGCGGCACGGGGACGAACACTAGCCGTACGGCGATGCCATTAGCCTTCGCGCCATGGACCGCGACGAGGTTGAGGCGCTGCTGTACGACGTCGCGGCGGGCGGTCTGCCCGTCGAGCAGGCGCTCGAGCGGCTCGCGGCCGGGCCGATGTCGGGCACGGCGGACCTCGGCTTCGCGCGGCTGGACACCCACCGCGGCCTGCGCACCGGAGACCCCGAGGTGGTCTACGCCGCCGGGAAGACGACCGACCAGACGGTCGCGATCCTGCGCGAGATGGTCGCGCGCTCCTCGTCTCGGCCGGCGATCGCGACGCGCGTACCGGCCGAGACGATCGCCGCACTCGTCGTGGAGTTTCCGGACGCGCAGGTGGACCCGCTTGCGTCGGCCGTCGCGGTCGGGCCGCTGCCGGAACCACGCGGCAGCGTGTGCGTGGTGTCGGCCGGGACGTCCGACGGTCCCGTCGCGGCGGAGGCGGCCTTCGTCGCGCGCGCGTTCGGAGCGGGGGTCACCCGCGTCGACGACGTCGGCGTGGCCGGATTGCACCGTGTCATGGCCGCACGCCCGCAGCTCGCGGCCGCGGACTGCCTGGTCGTCGTCGCCGGTATGGAAGGCGCGCTGCCGAGCGTCGTCGGCGGGTTGACCGGGGTGCCGTTGGTCGCGGTGCCGACGTCGATCGGGTACGGCGCCTCGTTCCGCGGCCTCGCGGCGCTGTTGGCGATGCTCAACTCGTGCGCGCCCGGGGTGGTCGTCTGCAACATCGACAACGGCTTCGGCGCCGGCGTCTTCGCCGCCCGGGTGGCGCGTCGCGCGGCCGGGAGGCCCGCCGTGGACAGTGCTCACCAGAGCGAGGACCACGCCTCATGACGCTCGCCTGGTTCGACTGCGCCGCTGGTGCGAGCGGCGACATGTTCCTCGGCGCGCTGGTCGACGCCGGGGCCGACCTCGCGGTCCTGCAGGCAGCCGTCGACGCGATCGGGGTCGAGCACGTACGGCTGTCGGCCCGCGAGGTCACCCGGGCCGGTCTCGCCGCGACTCAGGTCGAGGTACGGACGCCGCGCAGCGACGTCGTACGGACGTGGGGCAACATCCGCGGCCTGCTCGAGCAGGCCGAGCTCGCCGAGCCGGTGCGGGCCCGGGCGCTGGACGTGTTCTCCCGGCTGGCGCACGCCGAGGCGACCGCGCACCGGGTACGGCCCGAGCAGGTGCACTTCCACGAGGTCGGGGCGCTCGACGCGATCGCCGACGTGGTCGGCAGCTGCGCGGGACTGCATGCTCTCGGGGTGTCCGACGCGACGGCCTCACAGGTCGCCGTCGGCAGCGGCATGGTCCGCAGCGAGCACGGTCTGCTGCCCGTGCCGGCGCCCGCCGTGCTTGCCCTGCTCGCGGAGGCGGACGCGCCCCTGCTCGCCGGCCCGGTGGCAGGTGAGATGTGCACGCCGACCGGTGCCGCGCTGCTCGCCGCCACCGTGCAGTCGTGGGGGGGCCTGCCGCCGATGCGCGTGCGCGCGACCGGTGCCGGGGCCGGGGGTCGCGACCACGACGAGATCCCGAACGTGCTGCGGATCGTGCTCGGCGAGGCGGTGCCCGACAGCGCGGGCGGCGCGGAGGCGTGGGTGCTCGAGGCGAACGTCGACGATCTCGACCCGCGGCTGTGGCCGGGGGTGCTCGCGGCCCTGCTCGAAGCCGGCGCCTCGGACGCCTGGCTCACGCCGATCCTGATGAAGAAGGGCCGGCCGGCGCACACCCTCTCGGTGCTGACCCCGCCGGAACACCGCGACGCCGTACGCCGCATCGTGTTCACCGAGAGCACGTCGATCGGGCTGCGCGAGCACCGCGTCGGCAAGCACGCCCTCGAGCGGGAGACGCGCACGCTGTCGGTCGACGGGGTGGACATCCGGGTGAAGGTGGCGCTGCTCGACGGCGAGGTGGTGAACGTCGTGCCGGAGTACGACGACGTCGCGGCGGCAGCAGCCCGGCTGGGCCGACCGGTCAAGTCCGTCCTCGCCGCCGCCACCGCAGCCGCCAACAGCCCCACCGACCTTCCCCATTGATCATGCAGGAAGGGTCAGAGGGTCGAGCGCTCCGTCATCGAGAACCGTAGCTTGGCCATCATGTTCTCGACCTCCGGCTCGATGCCGCTCTCGTCGAACAGCTCGTGCGCGCGAGCCGCGATGCCCTCTGCGGTCCACCGCGCGTCGTGGTTCTGGATGACCGCGGCCGACGTGAACGGCTGGTAGAGCTCGACGGCATCGCCCTGCACCCCGAACACCTTGCCGCTGATGTCGCCGGCCGTGTCGCTGCACAGGTAGGCAACCAGCGGCGCCACGTTGTCCGGGTGCCAGAAGTCGAACGACTCCTCGCCCTCGTCGGACAGGTCCTTGAACGCGCCGTAGGCGCTCTCGGTCATCCGAGTACGCGCAGCCGGGGCGATCGCGTTGCACCGCACGCCGTACCGCGCCATCTCCATCGCCACGATCGTCGAGAACGCGGCGATGCCCGCCTTGGCCGTGCCGTAGTTGGCCTGCCCGAAGTTGCCCAGCAGCCCGGACGTCGAGGCCGTGCAGACGATGCGCCCCTGGTTGCCCGACTCCTTCCAGTAGGCACACGCGTAGTGCGTCGGCAGGAAGTGGCCGCGCAGGTGCACCTTGATGACGGCGTCCCACTCGTCGGCGCTCATCTTGGCGATGGTGCGGTCGCGCAGGATGCCCGCGTTGTTGACCAACGCGTCGAGCCGGCCCCACCTGTCGAGCGCCGTCGCGATCAGGCTCTGCGCCGTCTCGTCCTCGGAGCAGTCACCGGTGTCGAGCACCGCCTCTCCCCCGGCCGCGGTGATCTCGTCGACCACCTGCTCGCCGGCGTCGGCGTCGAGCTCGTTGACGACGACGCGGGCGCCCTCGCGGGCGAGCTCGAGGGCCTCACCGCGCCCGATGCCGCGTCCCGCACCGGTGACGATCACGATCCTGCCGTCCAGGAGTCCCATGGCGGGGACCCTACCCAGCACCTCAGCCGCGCACTCGGCCAGCACCGCGCCTGGCGGTGACGAGACCGGTGTAGGCACTGTCGTCGTCACGCGCTCCAGCGGGTGGGAGCCTCGTCCACCTCGAGCAGCCACCAGGGCACGTCTCGGCCGCCGTCCGCGCCCGACCCCGGCAGCTCGAGACCCGGGCGCCACCAGGGCGGATCGGGCCAGAACCGCCCCCGACCCGGTCGGGCGCGCTCGAAGGCCGTGTCGACGCGCTGTCGCAGCACGTCCCGACGCGCGGTCGCGGCTTCCCACCCGAACCGCGCCACCTCGAAGCCCAGGTCGCGCAGCCGGTCCTCCCGCTTGTGCTGCTCCCACAGCACAGCGGGGCTCGTGTACTTGACCCGCCCGTCGGCCTCGCCGATGGTTGCGCGGTCGGGCCACCCGAAGTCGGCTCGGAACTCGGGCC
>JAVEDJ010000235.1 GCA_030841025.1 Actinomycetota bacterium | reverse complement strand
CGGCAGGTCATCGACACCCCCGTGCAGGAGCAGCTCATCGTCGAGCTGTACAGCAAGTAGTCGAGCTAGTCTCGATCGGAAGGCAGTAACTCGGGAGCGGCAGACCGACGCCGCTCCCGGGGGCACCACCTCGCGAGGCGTCATATGGCGGACGCCCGTGTGAAAGGAAGTTCATCGTGCTGATCGCACAGCGTCCCACCCTGGCCGAAGAGGTCGTCGACGACTACCGCTCGCGGTTCGTCATCGAGCCGCTGGAGCCGGGCTTCGGCTACACGCTCGGCAACTCTCTGCGCCGGACCCTGCTCTCCTCGATCCCGGGTGCCTCGGTCACGAGCATCCGCGTCGACGGTGTCCTGCACGAGTTCACGACCGTGCCGGGCGTCAAGGAAGACGTCACCGAGATCATCCTGAACATCAAGGGTCTCGTCGTGAGCTCCGAGGTCGACGAGCCCGTCGTCATGTACCTGCGCAAGCAGGGCCCCGGCGTGGTCACGGCCGCGGACATCGCTCCCCCCGCGGGTGTCGAGGTGCACAACCCTGACCTGCACATCGCGACCATCAACGGCAAGGGAAAGCTCGAGATGGAGCTGACCGTCGAGCGTGGCCGTGGCTACGTCTCCGCCGTCCAGAACAAGCAGGTCGGCCAGGAGATCGGCCGCATCCCGGTCGACTCCATCTACTCGCCGGTCCTCAAGGTGACCTACAAGGTCGAGGCCACCCGCGTCGAGCAGCGGACCGACTTCGACAAGCTCATCGTCGACGTCGAGACCAAGCGCTCCATGCTGCCGCGTGACGCGATGGCCTCTGCCGGCAAGACGCTGGTGGAGCTGTTCGGCCTGGCTCGTGAGCTCAACGTCGAGGCCGAGGGCATCGACATGGGCCCGTCGCCGACCGACGCCGCTCTGGCCGCGGACCTCGCCCTGCCGGTCGAGGACCTCGAGCTGACGGTGCGGTCCTACAACTGCCTCAAGCGGGAAGGCATCCACACGGTGGGCGAGCTCGTCTCGCGCAGCGAGGCCGACCTGCTCGACATCCGCAACTTCGGTGCCAAGTCGATCGACGAGGTCAAGGCCAAGCTGCACTCGATGGGCCTGGCCCTCAAGGACAGCCCGCCCGGGTTCGACCCCAGCACCGCCGTCGACAACTACGGCTCCGACGACGACACGGCCTTTGTCGAGGACGAGCAGTACTGACATCCTGACGCCACAGGTCGGCAGGACCGGCCGGTGTTCCGCCGGCCAGTCCTGACGACCCACTCTTCGACAAAGACCACTGGAGAGCAACAACCATGCCAACTCCCACCAAGGGACCGCGTCTCGGCGGCGGCCCGGCCCACGAGCGGCTCATGCTGGCGAACCTCGCCACCGCGCTGTTCGAGCACGGCCGGATCACCACGACGGAGGCGAAGGCCAAGCGGCTGCGCCCGCTGGCCGAGCGGCTCATCACGTTCGCCAAGCGCGGTGACCTGTCCGCGCGTCGCCGGGTGCTCACGGTCGTCCGCGACAAGGGTGTCGTGCACGAGCTGTTCACCGAGATCGGCCCGCGCTACGAGAACCGTCACGGCGGCTACACCCGCGTCGTGAAGATCGGGCCGCGCAAGGGCGACAACGCCCCCATGGCCGTGATCGAGCTGGTCGAGGCACTCACCGCGCGGGCCGAGACGGTCCGTGAGGCCGAGGGCGCCACGAAGCGCGCTGCCAAGAAGGCCCCGGCCAAGAAGGCCGCAGCCAAGAAGGTCGCGGCGACCGAGGACACCGCTGCGGCGGTTGCGGCTGCTGAGGCCGCGGAAGCCGCCGCCCAGGAGGCCGCTGACGACGCCGCCGAAGGCGACCTCGAGGGCGCCGAGGAGGCCTCCGCGGAGGCCCGTGCGGCCGCCGAGCAAGCGGCCGCCGTGGCCGAGGGCAGTGACGATCCCGCCGTCGAGGAAGCGGCCGGCGAGGCCGAGGCCTTCGCCGAGATCGCCGAGGACGCAGCCGAGGACGCGGCCAAGGACGCACAGAAGGAGTCCTGACGCTGTCGTCTGCACAGCACGTGGCCGAGCCCGCCAACCCCGACGCTGGGGTTGGCGGGCTCGTTCGCGTGCGCGTCGACCTCGGCTATGACGGCACGGACTTCGCGGGGTGGGCCCGTCAGCCCGACCAGCGCACGGTGCAGGGCGTGCTCGAGGACGTCGTACGACGCCATCCGCCGGGGGCCGGCGCGCCGCGCTCGCTCGTCGTCGCCGGTCGCACCGACGCGGGTGTGCACGCCCGTGGACAGGTGGCCCACCTCGACACGCCGCCCTTGCCGACCGAGGACCGGCCGCCGTTGGCCGACCTCGACCGGCTGCGCGGCCGATGGAACCGCATGCTGCCGCGGGACGTGCGGGTGCATCGGCTCTCCGTGGCGCCCGACGGCTTCGACGCGCGGTTCTCGGCGCTGCGTCGGCGCTATTCCTACCGTGTCGCGGATCCTCTCGCGCTGGCTGACCCGCTGCGTCGCCGTGACACCCTCTGGCACGCCCGGGCCCTGGACGTCGACGGCATGTCCCGGGCCGCGCTTGCGCTGCTGGGAGAGCACGACTTCGCCGCGTTCTGTCGCCGCCGGGAGGGCGCGACGACCGTGCGCACGCTCATCCGCCTGGACTGGTCGCGCGACAGCGATGGCGTCGCGGTGGCGACGATCGAGGCTGACGCGTTCTGTCACAACATGGTGCGGGCGCTCATGGGTGCGCTGCTCGCCGTCGGCGACGGGCGCCGGGACCAGGGCTGGCCGGCCGAGGTGTTGACGGCGGCAACTCGTCTTCCCGACGTCCACGTCGTCGCCGCGCACGGCCTGAGCCTCGACGAGGTCACCTACCCGGACGTCGACGCGCTGGCCGTCCGGGCGGAGCAGACCCGCCGGCTGCGGCGGCTCACCCGATGACCCGCGACGAGCTGCTCGTCGAGCTCGCCGCGCGGGTGCTGGCTCTGGCCGACGACCGGCCGCGGCTGGTGGCGATCGACGGCATGTCGGGCGTCGGCAAGACCGCTCTCGCCGCCGACCTCGCCACCGTGGTCGGCGGCGCCGGACGTCACGTCGTACGTGTGTCGTACGACGACTTCCACCAACCGCGCCACGTACGCCACCGCGCGGAGCGGCTGTCCGCGGAGGGCTACCTGACCGACTCCTACGACCCCGGCTCGCTGCGTCGGTTGGTGCTCGACCCGGCGGTCTCGGGCGCGGCCGCGGTGGTGCCGGGGAGCTTCGACCTGGCGAACGACGAGCCGGTCACACCCGAGCCGGTGCCGCTCGCGGCGGGCAGCGTGGTGCTGGTCGAGGGCGAGTTCGTGCTGGCGCCGGACTTCGACGACTTCTGGGACGTCGGCGTGCTGCTCGTGGCCGAGCCCGCTGCGCTGCTCGCACGCGCCCTCGAGCGCGGCGCGGACCTCGGCCCGGCCGACCAGGTGCGCGAGCTGTACCTGCGGCGCTATCTCGGCGCCTGGGCGCTGCACGAGGAGCGCCACGACCCATGGCGACGCGCCGACGTGGTCGTCGACCTCACGGATCCGCAGGCGCCCCGCCGGCTGGGCTGACCCAGCGTCAGGGGCCAGCTCCTTCTGGCGGGCGCTCTGCCTGCAGCTGTGACTCGCCGTCCGTGAAGCCCACTGACCGGTAGACGCGGATCGCCAGGTAGTCGGGATCGGCGACCATCACCAGGGTCGTGGCTCCCACCTCGTCGAAGCCGTACCGGCTGACATGGTGCACGA
>JAVEDJ010000169.1 GCA_030841025.1 Actinomycetota bacterium | reverse complement strand
GTCGTCCACGAGCGCAGCGTAGCGCCCGGCGCCGAGGAAGATCACGAACGCCACCCACCGGACCGCGGTGCCCGATCGAGCTAGAAACCTCGGAAGAGGGCGCGCAGCCGGTCGAGCGGGGAGTCGTCACCGGTGGAGACCGGGGGAGTGTGCCGGGGGTCGAGCCGGCCATAGACCAGGCGTAGCAAGGCCTCTGCCGGGATCGTCAACTGGCCGTCCACGTCGGCGCCGTCGGTCAGCTCGCGGATACGTGCTTCGCTGTTGGTGAGCTCGAGCAGCAGCCGGCGCTCCGGCGCCGTGGTGTCGACCCGCAGCTTCAGCTGCTCGTCGTGCGGCTGCGCCGCGAACCGCAGGGTCACCGGCAGCACCTCCAGCAGGGCGGGAACGGCCGCGTCGGCGACCTCGGCGCTGTCGTCGAAGGCCACGGCGATGTCCCACCCGTGCATCGCGTGCTCGGCGATCCGCAGCCGCAGCACGTTCTCTGCGTCGAGCTCGAGACCGGCCAGCTCCCGGTGCAGCTCGGCGAGCCCGCTCTCGTCGAGCGATTCCAGGCCGGCGACGTAGGCTTCGTCGGCGGCGACCGCCTCGACCGCCTGCTGCTCCGGGGTCCGCGCGTCCCACTTCGCCCAGACCTGAGCGATCTCCTCGTGGGTCGGTCCGTCGTCGTCTCCCGACTTGAGACGCAGCATCCCGAGCTCCGCGCCGCTGCCCAGGTGTGACAGCACCTCCGCAACGGTCCACTCGGTGGCGAACGAGCGCGTGCGCAGCTGCTCGGGGCCCAGGTCGACGACGAGCTCCGCCAGGTGGTCGTGCAGCGTGCGCAGCACGCGGATCAGGGCACTGGTCTCAGCGGTCATGACACCACCCAACCATCTGGGTTGTCCCGTCATGCCCGGCGCGTCAGACCCGCGGCACGATCTGCTCGGCGACGAGCCGCAGGTGGTCGAGGTCGGACAGGTCGAGCACCTGCAGGTACAGCCGCGTCGCACCGTGCTCGCCGAACCGGCCGATCTTGTCGACCACCTCGTCGACCGTGCCACCGAGCCCGCCGGCACGCAGCTCCTCGGCGGTGCTGTCGGCTGCGGCGGCGCGACGTCGTACCTCGCCCTCGTCCGTCCCCACAGCAAGGGTCTGCGCCGCGGAGAGGATCAGCGACGACGGGTCACGGCCCGCTGCCTCGCACGCCGCACGGGTGCGGCCGAAGGCTGCCGCGGTGTCCTCGAGAGAGGCGAAGGGGACGTTGTACTCGTCGGCGAAGCGGGCGGCCAGCTGTGGTGTTCGACGAGGGCCCAGGCCGCCGACGATGACCGGAGGCCGAGGCCGTTGCGCGGGCCGGGGCAGCGCCGGGTTCTCGGTCAGCGTGTAGTGCTCTGCGCTGAACGAGAACGTCTCGCCAACCGGGGTCGACCAGAGGCCGGTGACGATGGCGAGCTGCTCCTCGAGCCGGTCGAAGCGTTCGCGGACGTCAGGGAACGGGATGCCGAAGGACGCGTGCTCCGCCTCGTACCAGCCGCCGCCGAGCCCGAGCTCGACCCGCCCGCCACTCATCGCGTCCACCGTGGCGACGGTCACGGCGAGCACGCCCGGCAGCCGGAAGGTGGCCGACGTCACCATGGTGCCGAGCCGGATTCGGCTCGTGTCACGTGCCAGGCCGGCGAGCGTGGCCCACGCCTCCGTCGACCCTGGGCCGGGGTCACCGCCGCCGATGCGCAGGAAGTGGTCGGACCGGAAGAAGGCGTCGAAGCCCAGGCGCTCGGACTCCTGCGCGACGGCGAGCAGGTCGTCGTACGTGGCCCCCTGCTGGGGCTCGGTCATGATCCGCAGCTGCATGGCCCGACCATACGTGCGGCCTCCCGGCCGACCGGAGGGTCGGGTGGTCAGCCCTTGAGCGCCGCCGAGACCACGTCACGAGCCTCGGACTGGATCTGCGCCAGGTGCTCGTCACCGCGGAAGCTCTCGGCGTAGATCTTGTAGACGTCCTCGGTGCCGGACGGCCGCGCGGCGAACCATCCCGACTCGGTCGTCACCTTCAGGCCGCCGAGCTTGGCGCCGTTGCCCGGCGCCGTCGTCAGCTTGTCGATGATCGGCTCGCCCGCCAGCTCGGTGGCGGCCACCTGGTCGGCGGAGAGGCCGCCGAGCACGGCCTTCTCCTCGCGGGTGGCGGGCGCGTCGACCCGGGCGTACGACGGACTCCCGAACCGTTCGGTCAGCGACTGGTAGCGCTCGCTGGGCGACGAGCCGGTGACGGCGAGGATCTCCGCCGCGAGCAGGCACAGCAGCAGGCCGTCCTTGTCGGTCGTCCAGACGCTGCCGTCACGCCGCAGGAAGGACGCCCCGGCCGACTCCTCGCCGCCGAACGCGATGGACCCGTCGAGCAGGCCGGGCACGAACCACTTGAAGCCGACCGGCACCTCCACCAACCGTCGACCGAGCGACTCGGCGACCCGGTCGATCATGCTGGAGCTCACGAGCGTCTTTCCGATCGCCGCGTCGGCCGGCCAGCCGTCGCGACTCGTGAAGAGGTACTCGATGGCGACCGCCAGGTAGTGGTTGGGGTTGAGCAGCCCGGCGTCCGGAGTGACGATGCCGTGCCGGTCCGCGTCGGCGTCGTTGCCGGTGGCGATCTGGAACTCGTCGCGGCGGCGGATCAGCGAGGCCATCGCGTCCGGCGACGAGCAGTCCATGCGGATCTTGCCGTCCCAGTCGAGGGTCATGAACCGCCAGGTCGGGTCGACCAACGGGTTGACCACCGTCAGGTCCAGCTTGTGGCGTACGGCGATCTCGCCCCAGTAGTCGACGCTGGCGCCGCCCAACGGGTCGGCGCCGATGCGCACCCCGGCGGTGCGGATCGCGTCGATGTCCAACACGGCCGGCAGGTCGTCGACGTAGGCCCCGAGGAAGTCGTAGGTCCCGGTGGTGTCTGCGCGACGTGCGGCGGCCAGCGGCACGCGTCGTACGTCGGCGAGGCCGCCGCGCAGGACCTCGTTGGCGCGGTCCTGCACCCATCCGGTGATGTCGCTGCCCGCGGGGCCGCCGTCGGGCGGGTTGTACTTGAAGCCGCCGTCCCGTGGTGGGTTGTGCGACGGGGTCACCACGACGCCGTCGGCGCGGTCCGTGCCGCTGCGAGTCGCGTTGTGGCGGAGCACAGCGTGCGACAGCGCGGGCGTCGGCGTGTAGCGGTCGCGGCTGTCGACCAGCACGGTGACGCCGTTCGCGGCAAACACCTCCAGAGCCGTCACCCACGCCGGCTCCGACAGAGCGTGCGTGTCCCGCGCGAGGAACAGTGGCCCCGCGATGCCTGCCGCGGCCCGGTGCTCGCTGATCGCCTGGCTGGTGGCAGCGATGTGGTCCTCGTTGAACGCGATGTCGAGCGACGAACCGCGGTGACCGCTCGTGCCGAAGGACACCCGCTGGGCGGGCTCGTCGACGTCGGGGTGCTCGCTGTAGTACGCCGTCACCAGCCGTGGGACGTCGACGAGGTCCTGGGGTTCGGCCGGCTGACCGGCGCGCGGGTGCTTGCTCACGGCGGGCTCCTGACTCTTGGCGCGTCCACTCCGGAGGCTATGGGGTCTGGACATCCACCGGGAACCCTGGCGCCGTAGCGCTAGTTTGGGAGGTGATGGACGAGAACAAGGCCCGACGCGTGGTCGACGTGCTGCGCGAGCGTGGCGTCGACGCCCACATGGAGAAGGCAGGCGTCTACCAGTTCGGGGTGCGCATCTCGCTGCGCGACGGGCGCCAGGCCGTCTGGGACTCCGATGGCACCGCCGGGCTGGAGGCGCAGGTCATGCGCGACGGCATGCTGGTCGGTTTCGTGCCGGTGATCGACGGGTCGGAGCAGTTCGCCGAGGAAGAGATCATCGACGCCATCGTGCGCACCGACTACGACAAGCCGGTCGCGCGGCAACGACCTACCGCCCCGCCGCCTGCTGCGGCCCTGCCGCGCCAGGGCGGTGTGTTCCGCCGGTTCCTGGGCGGCTTCCGCCACCACTGAGGGAGTCGTCTGGCCGCGCGACAACAGGTGAGAGGGGACGACAACAGGCGCCTAGGCCTGTTGTCGTCCCCTCCCGCCTACCTAACGTGGTCGAATCGGCGGGTTGGCGAGGGGCGGCTCAGCCGGGCGCGACGCCGTACTGCACCTTGAGCCGCACGATGCGCTGGGCGGACTCCACCGCACGCGCACGTGGCAGCCGCCCCGTCGCGATCGCATCGCGGATGGTGCCCACCGCGCGGAGGGGTCGTTCGTTGCAGACCAGCGCCCAGTCGGCACCAGCGCGCAGGGAGCGTACGGCGGCACGTGCCGGGGTGATGCCCAGCGATGACGACGCCGCAGCCATTGTCAACGAGTCAGTGATGATGACGGCGTCGTTGCCTGCCTTGGCCCGGAGGTAGCGCAGTGCCCGAGGCGACTCGCTCGCAGGCATGCCGCGCTCGGTGAGCCCACGAGAGGTCAGATGGCCCACCATCACGACCCGCGCGCCGCGCGAGAGCTCGAGGTTGAACGGCAGCATGTCGCGCCTCTCGAGTGACCGCAGCGGTGGCACCGACGCCGGTCCGTCGTGCGAGTTGACGGCGGAGCCATGGCCCGGCCAGTGCTTGAGGACCGTGACCACCCCGGCGTCGTGCATGCCGAGTCGCCAGGCGCGCGACGTCCGCGCGACGGCGTCGGGGTTGCTCGAGAACGTCCGGTGCAGCTCAGCCATGTAGGAGCCGCGCACAGACAGGTCCGCGACCGGAGCGAGGTTCATCCGGACGCCGAGCCTGCGCATCCGCACCCCGTACTCGCGTGCGGTGGCGCGCACGCGCGACGCCTGCCAGCCGCCCATGGTGTTTGCTGACGGCAACCGGTAGATCGCCGACTGCAGGCGCTGCACGCGCCCGCCCTCCTCGTCGCTCATGACGAAGGGGGCGATGCCGTGCGGTGCTCTCCGGTCAGCGGCGGCCAGCTGTGCAGCCAGGTTGCCCGGCGCACGTGAGCCGAGCAGCGTGATGCCCCCGATGCCGGCCGCCGCCTGCCGCTTCGCGTCGGCCACGTCGTCCAGCTCGACGCACGACACCGTCAGCTGACCAGCCAGCTGCCAGGCCGACCAGGTGGCCGGGTCACGCGCGTCGTACGGCGTCGCGTGCACCGGCGCGGACGCCGTGTGGCTCAGCACCAAAGCGAGCAGCCCGATGCTGGCGTGCCACCACGTGGAGCGGCGGATCGGGAACAGCATCGGAGCAGGCTATGCGGCCCGGCGCCCCGACGTGCTGCCGCGGGGGCGGCGCCGGCTAGAGGTGTCTTGGCCGTCGCGCCCGTACGAACCCTGGCCACCCGGCCGTCCCCCACGCGCGCCGCGGTGCTGGCGAGGTGCCTGCTCCGAGGAGTCGCTGCGCGTGACAGGAGGGCCGACGACGATCGGCTCGCCCGACTCGGCGATCTCGCGCACTGCCGGTGAACCGACGGCTGCGTCGAAGGTCTCCGCCGACACGCCCGCGCGGTTGAACAGGCTACGAGCAGTACGCACCTGGTCGTGGGTGAGCAGCGACACGACCAGACCAGAGGCGCCGGCCCGCGCCGTGCGGCCAGAACGGTGCATGTAGTCCTTGTGGTCGTTCGGCGGGTCCACGTGTACGACGAGGTCCACATCGGTGATGTGGATCCCGCGCGCCGCGACGTCGGTGGCCACCAGCACGCGCACCTGGCCACGGGCGAACGTGTCCAGCGCCTTCTGGCGGGCGCTCTGTGTGCGGTTGCCGTGGATCGCGAGCGCGTGCACGCCGACGCGATCGAGCTGCTTCACCAGACGGTCGGCGCCGTGCTTGGTGCGCACGAACAGCAGTGAACGCGCGGGTCGTGACGCCATCTCGGCGAGCACGTCGACCTTGTCCTCGTGCCGCACGACGAGTGCGCGGTGCTCCATTGTCTCGACGTGCGAGCTCGCCGAGTCGACCGCGCGGGCAACGGGGTCGTTGAGGTAGTCACGGACCACGCTGCCGACGGCACCGTCGAGAGTGGCCGAGAACAGCATGCGCTGCGTGCCCGCCGGCGTCATGTTGAGCAGCTTGGTGACGTCCGGCAGAAAGCCCATGTCGGCCATGTGGTCGGCCTCGTCGAGCACCGTGATCTCGATGCTGCCCAGTGTGCAGGCGCGGCGCTCGATCAGGTCGAGCAGGCGGCCCGGTGTCGCGACGACGATGTCGGCGCCACGGGCCAGCGTCTGGATCTGGCGCCCGAGGGGAGCGCCACCGAAGACAGCGACGGTCTTGACACCCAGCGCATGGCCGAGCGGCTCGATCGCATCGCGGACCTGTACGGCCAGCTCGCGGGTGGGTACGAGCACGAGGCCACGAGGCGCGGTGGCCCGTGACGTGCCCGAAGCGAGTCGCGCCAGCATCGGGAGCCCGAAGCCGAGCGTCTTGCCGGACCCGGTCTGCGCGCGACCGATGACGTCGCGCCCTTCTAGTGCGGCGGGGAGAGTCGCGGCCTGGATCGGCATCGCGGTGCGGATCTCGCGCCGCTCGAGAGCGGTCACGAGCTGCTGAGGCAGACCCAGCCGGGTGAAGGAGGTCTCGGTGACGGTGGATTGCGCCGCCGCGGCCTCGAACCACTGCTCGAGCTGGCGGTCGGCCTCGCGCGCTGCGCTCTGACCGTTGTTGCGGGCACTGCCGTTGCGGGGCTTGCTGCCGCGCGAGCCGGAGCTACGACGCGGTGCGGGGGATGAGGAACGACGCGGTCCGGCGGACGGACGTCGCTGGGTGTTGGACGAGTTGGACGGCATACGGAAGAAAAGCTCCTGAAGTCGAGGGCCGCGCATCGTGCGCTGCGCGGAGCGCAACTGGGCCTCGGCGGGTGCAGGAGGACTTCACGTGAACGACCTCGCGGGCAGCTCGCCCGCGGGAGTGGTGGCGCGTGCCACCCTTTCTGTACCCGTCAAGATACCAGGTGGGCGCCCTCCTCAGCGCGGGCGGCGCGGCGGGCGGGACGTGATGCGCGTCACCTGCTCACGCGCGGGCACCCGTCCGGCTGGTGTGGCGAATCGCCCTCGCCGCGGCCTTGGCCCGTGCCAGACTGCGCCCGGGGGCGGGGGTCGAGCGCACGTTCCCGCCGGACTGACAGGGGTTCTCGTGGGGACGCTGCACGAGGCGACGGGCGACGGGCCGGAGCCGGCCGAGGCCCCCGGCGGCCAGTCCGGTCTCGCCTCGGCCCGGTTGGAGCTGGCGCTGGGCGCTGCGGACATCGGGTCCTTCGACTGGGACGTCACGACGGGTGCACTCGTCTGGGACGCCCGGCTCTGTCGCATCTGCGGCATCGATCCCGCGGACTTCACCGGACACATCGATGCCTTCTACGCCACCGTGCTGCCGGCGGATCTCCCCGACGTCCTCGCCGCCATGCGCGACGCCGTCGAGAACGTCGGCGACTACCACATGGAGTACCGCGTCCGACGTCCCGACGGCGCCCTTCGCTGGGTCGATGCACGCGGCCGCGTCTTCCCGGGCATCGACGGCTCGGCGATCCGGATGCTCGGGGTGGCCCGAGATTCCACCGAGCTGCGGCTGGCACGTGACACGGTCGCCCGCACCCTCGAGCACATGGCCGATGCGTTCCTCGCCGTGGACACCGCATGGCGCGTCACCTACATCAACGGTCCGGCCGCCGAGCTGATGGGCGTGGAGCACGCTGTGGCAGCCGGTGACCTGCTGTGGGAGCTGTGGCCGACCCTCGAGAACGGAGGCTACGACCGACCGCTCCGCCACGCCCTCGAGGTCCAGGAGCAGACGACATTCCTCATGTACGACGCCGGCCGCGACCGGTGGCACGAGCTGCGCGTGGTGCCGGCACCTGACGGTCTCTCCGTCTTCGCCACGGACGTCACGATCGCGCGGGAGGCTGACGTCGAGCGGGCCCGCGAGCTGTCGCGTTCCGAGCAGGCCCACCGGGTGCTGGCCTACTCGCAGGCGTTGGCCGAGGCCGAGAGTGTCACCGACGTCACCGAAGTCGTGGCCACCATGGTGTTGCCGGCCTTCGGGGCCACCGGACTGCTCGTCTGGATGGCCGACTCGGGAAAGCTGCGGCTGGCCGGGCACGCGGGGTACGACGTCGTGGCCCGCGACGCGCTCGACGGGTTGCCCATCGACGCGGATGCTCCGGCCGCTGAGGTGATGCGCACCCGGGAAGCACTCTTCCTTCCGTCCGGCGCTGCCTACCTCGTCCGCTACCCGGAGCGGGGCGAGCTTGTCGCACTGTCCGGGAAGCAAGCGTGGGCGTTCGTGCCGTTGACCGTTTCCGGTCGCTCCATCGGCACTTTGACTCTGAGCTTCGACGATCCGCGCGAGCTGGCCGTCGAGGAACGATCGTTCATCGTGTCTCTGGCCGGGTTGCTCGCCCAGACGCTCGAACGCGCCCGGTTGCGCGACGCGGAGCGCGGGCTGGCCGCCGAGCTGCAGGCCGGTCTGCTGCCGCGGGCCCTTGCCCAACCGCGTGGACTGTCCGCCCGGGCGCGCTACCTGCCGGCCACCGATGGCATGCAGGTGGGCGGTGACTGGTACGAGCTGATCGTCCTGTCGTCCGACCGGGTGGGTCTGGTGATCGGCGACGTCCAGGGTCACAACGTGCACGCGGCGAGCACGATGGGCCAGCTGCGCAACGCGCTTCGTGCCTATGCCGCGGAGGGGCACGACCCGGTCGCCATCGTCTCGCGCAGCAACCGGCTGATGGCTGACATCGACCCGGACCTGTTCGCGACCTGCTGCTACGTCGAGGTGGACCTGCAGAGCAGTCGCGCACTCGTCGTACGGGCCGGACACCCGCCGCCCTTGTTGCGCAGCGCGGACGGCACCACCCGGGTCGTCGATGTCCCGGTGGGGCTGCCCCTCGGGGTCGATCCCGACGAGAGCTACGTCACAGCCGCGATCCCGCTGAAGAGGGGCGACACGCTGGTGCTGTTGACGGACGGTCTCGTGGAGGACGCCCGGACGACGATGGACGAAGGGCTGACCAGCGTTGCCAACGTCATGCACGAGGCTGACGTTGCCGACCTCGATGTGTTCGTTGACGCGCTGGTGGCACGCCCGCTGGCGGCGGAGCACCGGGCTGACGACATCGCGGTACTCGCCGTTCACTATGCGGGCATCGACGACCTGCACCGCACACCGACGGCGACACGATCGGTCGACCGGGCCGACCCACGAGCGGCGCGGCACGCCCGTGAGTTCATCGGGGGCGTCCTGACCGAGTGGGACCTCGACCGCCTGCAGGACACCACCGTGCTGTTGGTCTCCGAGGTCGTCACCAACGCGTTGCGGCACACCGACGGCAACATCGAGCTGACGATGACGCGCCTCTCCGGCCGGTTGCGTGTCGAGGTGGCGGACGACAGATCGGTGGCGCCGCGGAACCGCGGTGGCGATGTGCTCGCCGAGTGGGGACGTGGCGTGCCGTTGCTGGCCGGCTTCTCCGACCGCTGGGGGTCGGCGCCGCGCGGCAAGGGCAAGATCGTGTGGTTCGAGCTGGTCGACGACGCCGAGGACAACGGCTGAGCGGTTCAGTCGGCCGCGGAGAACGTTGCGACGAAGACCGCACGGCCGCCTCCGGCCTGTTCGCGGCGCACCTCCAGGTCGACCACCACCTCGTGGCCGTCCCGATGCAGCGCCGGCACCCGGACGGGACGGTCGAGGATGGCCGTCCGGCCGGTGAGGAGGTGCAGGGTGAACGAAGCGACGTGGTGCTCACGGAACCGCCGCGGGATGACACTGACGATGCGCTGGCTCACCAGCTGGTCCTCGCTCCAGCCGAGCAGGTCGAGGACGGCCGTGCTCGCGGCGATGATGCGGTTGCTGTCGTCGGCCGCGATGATGGCGAGCGAGCTGCTCCGTACGCCCGAGGCGTCCCACTCGACGGGTCGGCTCACCGCCGGCACGGTCTCGGCGGCGAGCCCGACCCACGGCGATGCGGCCGCGCCGGAGAGCTGTCCGTCGATCTGCGAGCACAGCCATCGACGCAGCAGACGGATCTCGGGCTGAGTCGGCGGCGCGAGCAGCTCGCCGCGCTCGGCCATCGCGACGACCTCGTCGAGCACGCGGTCCAGGGTGGCGAACCCGGCGCCCTGGTCAGGATCGAGCCGCAGGATGAGCGTGACGTCGTCGTCGCCCGCTGCCGCGTCGAAGGCAACCGACAGCGCGGCGAACGCGTCGCTCGCCGCGGCGTGCTCGGCCAGCGGGTCCTCGGTGCTGCCGGGCAGCTCCCAACAGGCCAGCAGGTACTCGCGAAGCAGGGCGTCCGAGTGCTGCTGCCAGGCGCGCGCCAGCCGGAGTGGCGTGCCGAGCAGCAGCACCTCGACCAGCCTGCCGTCGGGCGCCGGCTGGCGCACGGCCCGGTCGTCGGGCATGCCCGCGTCGGGAGAACCCAGCTCGAACCAGACCGTCTTGCCGCCGTCTGGTTCGCTGTCGGTGCCGCTGCGCTCGGCCATGATGTCGAGCAGCGCGAGCCCTCGGCCGGTGGTGGCCGACGTGCCGTAGCCCCGCCGCTGCAAGGGCTGTGGGCTGTGGTCGGTGACGCCGACCCGCACTCCGCCGGGCGAGGTGATCACGCAGACCTCGATGTCGGTGCGGGCGTGCAGCATGGCGTTGGTCACAAGCTCGCTGACCAGCAGCGTGGCAGCGTCGGACAGGACCGGCTGCCCGGCTTCGTCCAGCGCCTCGGTCACGAACTGCCGGGCGAGTCGGGCGCTCTCGGGCACGGGGTCGAGGCGCAGGCGACGCTGCACGACGCCACCCTCAGGGCACCACGTCGTCATGCCCTCTCGCCTCCGATCGTCCAGGGCAGGCTCCTACCTGCCGGCCGCCCCCGGACGTGCGCCATGTTTGCACGTCCAGGACAGTTGTGCTTCGACACGGTCCCGCGCCGGGATGGCGTCGTCCCCTGCGAGAATCGGGCCATGGAAGGACAGGACCGGCCACCGCCCCGCCGACCCGCCCTGCTGGGCAAGGCCGCGCTCGAGAGTCTCGGCGGCGCACCCGACCCCTCCGCGCTCGCCGAGGTCGCTCATGCGACCGCCTCCGCCTTGGTCGAGCTGGGGCGCGCGGACCCGGAACGCGAGAAGACGGAACGCCTGGTGCGGCTGGTCGACGACCACGGCCTGGAGACGGTGGCTGCGCTGTGGTCGGAGCGTCCGGCGCGCTCGCTGCCGGGGGCGCTGTGGCGGTTGTACGCGCTGCGGGAATGGGTCCGCCGCGACCCCGCGGAGGCCAGCGCAGACTTCGGCGCCGGTCACCTGGTCGCCGAGGTTCCCCGGGTGGTGGCCGGGGCGGCCGAGCCGCCGTCACCCGAGGCGCTGCAGGCCCTCACCGACTCGATCCTCACTGGAGTGTTCGCGGGCGACCTGGCCGTGGCGCTGGAGCGGGCGGGGGCGTTCTGTCGGGTCGTGGCCGCCGGGCGCGCGCACCGCGCCGACGACCTGGAGGAGTACGACGGGTCGCGCGCGAGCTTGCTCACGCGTCGGTCGGCCAGCCTGTTGCGGACCGCCGAGGACCTCGAGGCCGCGGCGCACCTGTGGCGCACCCACGACCTGGTCTGAGGCCCGGTTCGGCCCTGCGCTCCGCCGATCTTGAGCAGCGTGGTGCGTGCGCCATCCGGTGCTCAATAGTCCGGAAATATGACGGGCGGGTGCCGGTGTTCTTACACTTGTCGCGTGCCCCGCAAGGGGTGCGCTCCAGGTGTCGGATCGCGGTAGCCCCGGGTCCCATTTGAAGCCGCTTCGAGCGGCCCTGCGCCGTGAGGCGCTTCCCGGTCCGGCGCCTGGACACGGCAGAGCCCCCGCCACCTCGGTGTCGGGGGCTCTGTCACGTCACGCCTCGGGGTACTGGCGGCCTCAGGTGCGCACGGCGCCGCTCGGTGCGGCATCGGCGTCGGTCGCTCGGGTGTCATCATCGGCTGCGGCTGCGTGATGGGGCCGATCATCGACCATCGTGGTCTCGTCGAACGGGTCCTCGCCGCGGAAGACCCGTTCGGCCTGCTCGGCGTCGAACTCACCGGTCCACTTCCCGATGACCACCGTCGCGACGGCGTTGCCGGCGAAGTTGGTCAGCGCGCGCGCCTCGGACATGAACCGGTCGATGCCGACGATGAGGCCCACGCCGTCGACGAGCTCGGGGCGGTGCGACTGGAGGCCGGCCGCCAGCGTGGCGAGCCCGGCGCCGGTCACCCCGGCGGCGCCCTTCGACGCGATGATCATGAACACCAGCAAGGAGATCTGCTCGCCGATGGAGAGTGGTTTGTCGAGCGCCTCGGCGATGAAGATCGAGGCCATCGTGAGGTAGATCGCCGTCCCGTCCAGGTTGAACGAGTAGCCGGTCGGGACGGTGATGCCGACGACGGGTCGCGAGACACCGAGGTGCTCCATCTTTGCGATCAGCCGCGGCAGGGCTGTCTCGGACGACGAGGTCGAGAGGATCAGCAGGAACTCGCGTCCGAGATAGCGCAGGAGCCTCAGGAGGTTGATCCCGGTCGTCGTCTTGAGGACGAATCCCAGGATGACGAAGACGAACAGCGCACAGGTCGTGTAGAAGCCGAACATGATCACAGCCAGGCTCTTCAACGCATCGAGTCCGGCGGAACCGACCACGGCTGCCATGGCGCCGAAGGCGCCGATGGGCGCCAGCCACATGATCATCGCGAGGATCTTGAAGACGAGCCGCTGGATGTGGCCGATACCGCGCAGGATCGGCTCTCCCGCGGCGCCCATCGACTGCAGTGCGAATCCGACGAGCAGTGCGACCAGCAACGTCTGCAGCACCTGGTCGGTGGTCAGCGCCGAGACCAACGTCGTCGGGATGATGCCCAGCAGGAAGTCCACGGTGCTGCCGCTGCCCTCACCGGC
>JAVEDJ010000157.1 GCA_030841025.1 Actinomycetota bacterium | reverse complement strand
GGGCCGCCCCGAGGACGTCGTACGCCTCGCCGGCTGCTCGTTCGGCGTCACGGCACCCGAGCCGCTGCGCCCCATCGCGGAGGCGCTCGTCCTCGAGATGGGCGGTGAGCCGGAGTGGGTGCAGGATGAACGGCGCGCGCTGTACCACGCGGCCCTCGCGAACGGCGCCAACCACCTGACCACGCTGGTCAACGAGTCGGTCGAGCTGCTCGCGAGATCTGGTGTGGAGCACCCAGCCCGGATGCTGGCCCCACTGCTCGGCGCCGCCCTGGACAATGCGCTGCGGTCCGGTGACCTCGCGCTCACCGGACCGGTGTCCCGCGGCGATGCCGGCACGGTTGCCGCGCACCTGCGCGAGCTGCGTGACGTCTCACCCCAGGCGCTCGGCGCGTACATCGCGATGGCCCGACTGACCGCCGACCGGGCGCTCGCCGCGGGACTGCTCAAGCCCGAGGCAGCGGAGGCCCTGCTGGACGTGCTCGCCGAAGGATCCCGGCCGTGACAGCTGCCGCGACGACCCGGCTGGTGCACAGCCGCGTGGACCTCGCGCATGCGGTGGGCCCGCGCGGTCCAGGTCGCGAGGTCGGCGTCGTGATGAGTCTCGGTGCGCTGCACGACGGACACCGGGCGCTCATCCACGCCGCCCGGAAGCGGTGCGACGTCGTCGTCGTGACGATCTTCCTCAACCCGCTGCAGTTCGCGCCCACCGAGGACTTGTCGCGCTATCCCAAGACCCTCGACGCCGATGTCGCCCTGTGCGCCGAGGAGCACGTCGACGTGGTGTTCGCGCCCGATGTCGGCGAGATCTATCCGAGCGGTCCCCCCACGGTGCGAGTGTCTGCCGGCCCGCTGGGTGACGTGCTGGAGGGGGAGTCGCGTCCCGGTCACTTCGACGGCGTGCTGACCGTCGTTGCCAAGCTGCTGCACATCACGGACCCGGACGTGGCCTTCTTCGGGCAGAAGGACGCGCAGCAGGTGCTGCTCGTGCGCCAGATGGTGGCCGACCTGGACTTCCCGTGCGAGGTGGTCACGATCCCGACGGTGCGCGACCACGACGGCCTGGCGCTCTCCAGCCGGAACGTCTATCTCTCGCCGGACGACCGAGCCGTCGCGCTTGCGCTGTCGCGGTCGCTGGAGGCCGGTCAGGGGGCGGCAGCTGAGGGCGCAGGAGCGGTACGGCGAGCCGCCCTCCAGGTGCTCGAAGCGCAGCCGCACCTCGGCCTGGAATACGTCTCGCTCGTGGACCCCGCGACGCTGCACGACGTGCTTGACGACTTCAAGGGTGAGGCGATGCTCGTGGTCGCTGCCCGGGTCGGGACCACGCGGCTCATCGACAACGTCCCTGTCACCGTCGGGGCCCGTCCGGCGGCGGGCCTCGATGATGCGCATCAGCTGAGAGAGGTCGACTAGATGTTGCTGGCGATCGATGTGGGCAACACCAACACGGTGCTCGGTGTCTTCGAGGGCGACAACCTCGTCGACTCGTGGCGGGTGAAGACCGAGTCGCGCACGACCGCCGACGAGATGGCGCTGCAGTGGCGTGGGTTGTTGGACGGCATCGACATCGATGGCATCGCGGTCTGCTCGACCGTGCCGGCGGTGCTGCACGAGATCCGGGGGTTGCTGCTTCGTTACTACGACGACGTGGAGTCGGTCATCGTCGAGCCGGGCGTGAAGACGGGGGTGTCGCTGCTCTACGACAACCCGCGTGAGGTGGGCGCCGACCGCATCGTCAACACGCTGGCCGCCTACCACCTCTACGGCGGACCCGCCGTGGTGGTCGACTTCGGCACATCGACAAACTTCGACGTCGTCTCGGAGCGAGGCGAGTTCCTCGGCGGCGCTCTCGCACCCGGCGTCGAGATCTCGATCGACGCGTTGGCGGCGAGGGGCGCTCGGCTGTTCAAGGTCGAGCTCGCCCGGCCGCGCTCGGTGATCGGCAAGTCGACGTCCGAGGCGCTGCAGTCCGGCCTGCTCTACGGCTTCGTCGGCCAGGTGGACGGCATGGTGCGCCGCATCACGGCCGAGCTCGGCGGCACGGCGACCGTGATCGCGACCGGTGGCCTCGCACCCCTGATCCTCGACGAGTCGGAGACCATCCAGCAGCACGAACCGGACCTGACCCTCATCGGGCTCCGCCTCGTCTACGAGCGCAACACCACCTGACCGACGCCGGTAACCTTGCGTGGTGAGCGACAACAGTCCCGACCCGGTGGTCCGCGCTGGCGACGGCGACGACCAGCCCGAGCAGATGCGGGTGCGTCGGGACAAGCTGGAGCGTTTGTGGTCCCAGGGCATCAACCCCTACCCCGTCACGTTCCCGCGTACGACGACCATCGGCGAGCTCAGGTCGTCGTACGCCGACCTCGAGACCGACCAGCAGACGGGTGACCGGGTCGGCATCGCCGGCCGCGTCATGCTCTCGCGCACCGGCGGCAAGCTCTGCTTCGCGACCCTGCGCGACGGCACCGGCGAGGTGCAGGTGATGCTCTCGCTCGACCGGTTAGGCGAGGAGTCGCTCGCGGCCTGGAAGAGCGACGTCGACCTGGGTGACCACATCGGCGTCGAGGGCGAGGTCATCTCGTCGCGGCGGGGTGAGCTCTCGGTGCTCGGCGACAGCTGGACCATGGTCGCCAAGGCGTTGCGGCCGCTGCCCGACAAGCACAAGGGGCTGACCGATCCCGAGGCCCGGGTGCGCATGCGTTACGTCGACCTCGCGGTCAACGCCGACTCGCGCCAGATGATCCGCAACCGCGCGACCGTGCTGCGGTCGGTGCGCGCAACCCTCGACCGGCACGACTTCCTCGAGGTCGAGACACCACTGCTCACCCCGCTGCATGGCGGTGCGGCGGCCCGGCCGTTCGAGACCCACCTCAACGCGTTCGACCAGCCGATGTACCTGCGCATCGCGATCGAGCTCTATCTCAAGCGCCTCGTGGTCGGTGGGCTGGACCGGGTCTACGAGATCGGGCGCAACTTCCGCAACGAGGGCGTCGACGCGACGCACAGCCCCGAGTTCACGATGCTCGAGGTCTACGAGGCCTACGGCGACTACAACTCGATGGCCGACCTGACCCGCGAGATCGTCCTCGACGCGGCACGTGCCCTGGGCAGCACCGTGATCCCCGACGGCCAGGGTGGCGAGATCGATCTCGAGGCCCAGTGGCAGCACTTGCCGATCCTCGAGGCCGTGTCGGAGGCCGTGGGCGAGCAGATCGACGTCGACACACCCGCCGACGCCCTGCGCAAGCTCGCCGATCGGCACGACGTCGCGCTGCAGCCGAGCTGGGACGCGCCCGCGATCGTCGTCGAGCTCTACGAGCAGCTCGTCGAGCCCACGCTGCTGCAGCCGACGTTCGTCACCGACTACCCGGCCGCCGTCAAGCCGCTCGCGAAGCCGCACCGGTCCAAGCCGGGTCTGGTCGAGGCCTGGGACCTGATCATCGGTGGCGTCGAGCTGGCCCCGGCCTACTCGGAGCTCAACGACCCGGTCGAGCAGCGCCGCCGCCTGGTGGAACAGTCGCTGAAGGCAGCCGGTGGCGACCCTGATGCGATGCAGCTGGATGAGGATTTCCTGCGCGCCATGGAGTTCGGTATGCCGCCGCAGGGCGGAATGGGCATGGGTATCGACCGGCTGATCCGGCTCCTCACCGGGGTGCCCTCGCTGCGCGACACGATCGCATTCCCTGTGCTCAAGCCGGAGGCGCGCTGATGGAAGCCCTTGCCGCACTCGTGCCACCCGTTGTCGTGGCGGCCGCCTTTATCGCCATTGCCATTGCGGTCAAGCGGTTCAACGACCGTGAGGAGTCCCAGGACCGTAGGGACGATCGCGACTGACGCCAGATCGCACACCCGGACAATCCGGCGGAAACGGGCGTCGTGAATGGCGCATTCTGCAGACGGCCGGCCGGGGTGCCGGAATTGTTCTCCGTCGAATAGCGCACGGCAATTTCGGCCCACCAATGACCCTGCTCTATGCTTTCGTGGAATCACCCACGTTTGCCGAGGCAGGAGTAATTCATGGCGCAGAAAGTTCAGGTAATCCTGGTCGACGACATCGACGGGGGATCTGCCGAGGAGAC
>JAVEDJ010000120.1 GCA_030841025.1 Actinomycetota bacterium | reverse complement strand
GCGTCATGCGGCGGACTCCTGTGGGTGCGTGTCGATGTGGATCCGGTCAACGTCGAGGTGCATGGTCACGTGCTGCAGCCACTGCGGTTGCCGACCCGGGGCGTCCTGGCGACGGTGACAGCCTCGGCTCTCCCGACGGGTCAGCGCCGCCACCGCGACAAGGGTCGAGACCGTGTGCAGCGCGGTGGCCTCCACGACCTGCAGCGTCAGCTCGTCCGTGCCGGCGTCGGGCACGCCCTCCAGGTACGCGGTCAGCCGGCCCAGCCCGTCGCCGGAGCGGACCAGGCCGGCTTCGCGCGAGGTGGCGAGCGCGGTCGCGGACCTGCTGCTGGGCAGCACCGCGCCACCCCCGGCCGTCGCAGCCGGCTCGCCGCCGCTGGGCAGTCGGGCGCCGAGCAGCTCGCCGGCCTCCCGACCGGCGAACAGCGCCTCGGTCACCGAGTTGGAGGCGAGCCGGTTGGCGCCGTGAACGCCGGTCGAGGCAACCTCGCCGACCGCGAACAAACCTGTGACCGACGTGCGGCCCTGCAGATCGGCGGTCACGCCGCCGCAGGAGTAGTGCGCGCCAGGGGCGACCGGGATCGGCTCACGGACAGGATCGATCCCGGCAGCTCGGCAGGTGGCGAGCACTGTCGGGAACCGGTGCTCGAGCAGGTCGCGCCCCAGCATCGTCGCGTCGAGGTGCAGGTGCGTTGACACGCCACCGGGCGCCTCGGCCATCCGCTCGTGCATCGTCGCGGCGACGATGTCGCGCGGCGCGAGGTCGGCCAGTGGATGTGCCCCCAGCATCACGCGACGGCCGGTGGCGTCGACGAGCACGGCACCCTCGCCGCGCAGGGCCTCGGACACCAGCGGTTGACGACCGAGCATGTCCGGGCGCCAGAGCACGGTGGGATGGAACTGCACGAACTCCATGTCGCGCAGCTGCGCGCCGGCGCGCAGCGCCAGCCCGAGGCCGTCGCCGGTGGCTCCCGCTGGGTTCGTGGTGGTGCTCCACGCCTGGCCGATGCCGCCCGTGGCCAGGACCACCGCGCGGGCGAGAACGACGCCGCAGGCAAGCCGACCTCCGGCGCCGACCCGAGCCGCCGTGACGCCGACGGCGGCTCCGGACAGGTCGAGCAGCGCATCTAGCGCGATGACGTGCTCGAGGACCTGGACGCGCTGCTCACTTCGTACCGCTGCGACGAGCGTTCGGTCGATCTCCGCGCCGGTCGCGTCGCCGCCTGCGTGGACCACCCGGTCGCGACTGTGGCCGCCCTCCCGAGTGACAGCCAGCCCACTGCCCCGCTCGGGGTCGACGTCGAAGGCCGCGCCGAGGGCGCGAAGCCGGGCGACCTCGGCGGGTGCCGCACCCACCAGCCGGCGGACCGCTTCGGCATCACAGAGGCCGGCCCCGGCCATCACCGTGTCCCGGACGTGCAGATCCAGGGAGTCGTCGGCGTAGAGGACGGCGGCCAGCCCACCCTGCGCCATCGTCGTCGCCCCACTGCTCAGCGAACCCTTGCAGAGCAGGAGCACGCTGCGTCCGCTGGCCGCCGCGGCCAGCGCGGTCGACAGCCCCGCAGCACCGGCACCGATGACGACCACGTCACCCTGACGCTCCCATTCGAGCGACGCCTGCGGCAGACGGCGCACCATCGCGGTGCTCACTCGCCGGCGGTCGAAGGTGTGCCGACCGCAATCATCGCCTCGACCGCGCGGCGGGCCCGGGCAGCGACCTGGGGGTCGACGTGCACCTCGTCGACCCCTTCACGCAGGCAGCGCAGCAACGTGTCGCGGGTGGTCATCTTCATGTAGGGACACACGGCTAGCGGGTTCACCGGCTCGAAGACTGCGCGCGGGTTCGCTTGCCGCAGCTGGTGCAGCATGCCGGTCTCGGTGGCCACCAGGACATGCCGCGCGGTCGTCGTGCGGGCATGCGCCAGCATGCCGCTGGTGGAGAGCACGTGCGTGCGTTCGGGCGGCAGGTCCCCCGTGCCGGCGAGCCAGAGCGCCGAGGTTGCGCACCCGCACTCCGGGTGGACCAGGACCTCGGCATCCGGTGCGGCTGAGACCCGCTCCCGCAGGTCCGCGCCGGTTATGCCGGCGTGCACATGGCACTCGCCCATCCAGACGTGGATGCCCGGTCGACCGGTGACCCGCTGCACGTGGGCCCCGAGGAACTGGTCGGGCAGGAACAGGACCTCTTGCCCGGGGGGCAGAGCCGACACGATTTCGGCTGCGTTGGCGGAGGTGCAACAGATGTCAGACTCGGCCTTCACCTCGGCCGTTGTGTTGACGTACGCGACCACGATCGCGCCGGGGTGCTCGGCCTTCCATTCCCGCAGCTGATCGGCGGTGATGCTGTCGGCCAACGAGCAGCCGGCTCGGTTGTCAGGGACCAGCACGCGTCGGTCCGGTGCGAGGATCTTGGCCGTCTCGGCCATGAAGTGCACACCGGCGAAGACGATCGTGGAGGCGCGGCTGACCGCTGCCAGCCGCGATAGCGCGAGCGAATCGCCCACATGGTCGGCCACGTCCTGGATATCGGGCGCCTGATAGTTGTGCGCAAGGATCACGGCGTCCTGCTCGGCGGCGAGTCGGCGGACCTCCTCGGCCCAGCCCACATCCGCCCGCGCGGGGCCGACCTCCCGGACTGCGGTGAGCGGGACAGCGAACACGGTGGCCTCCTCCCAGCAAGGTTTTCGCCCAATGGTCGAAAACCGTGCCGAGGCTAGCATGCGCGACGTGCCACCACCCAAGTACCCGCACGAGGTGCTCGCCGTGGTCCTACGCGTTCGCGACGAGCGGCTCGAGGTGCTCCTGTGGCGGCGAGCCGAGAAACCGTACGCAGGGAGATGGGCCCTGCCCGGTGGGGCACTTGGCGCAAAGGAGCGGCTGGGCACCGCGATCGCCCGACAGCTTGCGACCAAGGTGGACGTCCGGGAGATCGCCCACCTCGAGCAGCTGGAGACTCGCAGCGACCCACGTCGGGACCCCCGTGGCCGGGTCCTTGCCACTGCCTATCTCGGCCTGGTGCCGAGCGACGCCGAGCCCTCGCTGCCCCAGGACACGGCCTGGCACCCGGTCGACGACCTGCCCTCGACTGCGTTCGACCACGGCTCCCTCGCCGAGTCGGGACGGGCTCGGCTGGGTGCCAAGCTGTCCTACACG
>JAVEDJ010000114.1 GCA_030841025.1 Actinomycetota bacterium | reverse complement strand
CTACGGGTTCGGCCGCCTCGACCAGCTCGCGATCGAGCACCTGCTCGGCGCCCGCTGATCATGACGGCGGCACCAACGCTCGTCGCCGGGATCGACTCCTCGACGCAGGCGTGCAAGGTCGTGGTGCGCCATGCCGGGACGGGCGCGCTTGTCCGCGAGGGCCGGGCGGCGCACCCGGAGGGTACCGAGGTCGATCCGGCTGCGTGGTGGTCGGCGGTGCAGGACGCGCTGGCGCAGGCTGGTGGCCTGGCGGACGTGGCGGCGTTGGCCGTCGGCGGCCAGCAGCACGGCATGGTGTGCCTCGACGACGCTGGTGAAGTGGTGCGGCCCGCACTGTTGTGGAACGACACTCGCTCAGCAGCAGCCGCCGCTGACCTGGTCGCCGAGCTCGGCGGTGGTGCCGCCTGGGCCGACGCCGTCGGGGTCGTTCCGGTCGCCGCCATCACCGTCAGCAAGCTGCGCTGGTTTGCCGAGCACGAGGCGGAGCTCGCCACGCGTGCAACAGCGGTGTGCCTGCCGCACGACTACCTCAGCTGGAAGCTTGGCGGCGTACCCGATCTCGGCGCGCTCCGCACGGACCGCAGCGACGCCAGCGGCACCGGCTACTGGTCGGCCATGCACGAGTCCTACCGGCCGGATCTGCTCGAACGGGCCTTCGGCCGACCGCTGCACGTGCCCGACGTGCTCGGCCCGAGCGAGGTCGCCGGGTCCCACGATGGGTCGTTGCTCGGCCCGGGTGCCGGTGACAACGCGGCGGCCGCGCTCGGCGTCGGGGCCGCAGTCGGTGACGTCGTCGTCTCGATCGGCACTTCCGGGGTGGTCAGCGCCGTCGCCGACACACCGGCCCGCGATCCGTCCGGCACGGTGGCCGGCTTCGCCGACGCCACCGGCGGGTACCTACCGCTCGTCTGCACACTCAACGCATCGCGGGTGCTGGACGCCACCGCCCGGATGCTCGGCACCGACCACGACGGGCTCTCGTCGCTCGCGCTGGCGGCGCCGAGCGGAGCCGACGGTCTCGTGCTGGTGCCCTACCTCGAGGGCGAGCGCACCCCGGACCGGCCCGACGCCACGGGGGCGCTGCACGGACTCACCCTCGCCACGTCCACGCCCGCGCACCTGGCCCGGGCCGCCATCGAAGGACTGCTCTGTGGCCTCGCGGACGGCTTGGACGCCCTCGTCGCTCAGGGCGCGACGGTACGCCGGGTGCTGCTCGTGGGCGGTGGGGCGCGGTCCGAGGCGGTCCGCCGGATCGCCCCCGCCGTCCTGGGCTGCCCGGTCGTCGTCCCCCAACCAGGTGAGTACGTCGCCGACGGTGCGGCCCGGCAGGCCGCCTGGCTGCTCGCCGGGTCCACCGCACCGCCCGACTGGCAGGCCGCCGGCACCGAGCTGTTCGAGGCCGACCCGGCGCCGGCCGTCCGCGAACGTTACGCCGAGGTCCGTGAGCTGACCGCTCACCGCTAGCTCACGGGGCCTCGCACCTCGCGCCTAGTTCGCCGTTGCCGGTGCCATGCTTGCCGGATTCCGCAGGACTTCCTCGAAGGCGAGCTCCGCCGCGCCCACCATGAGGATGTTCGATCCAAGCTGGGGGCGCGTGATGCGGACGCCTTGCCACAGTGCGGGGAGCGTCTCGCGCGCGACCACGCTCTGCAGTCGCTCGGGATCAACGTCATAGAGCGGCCCCAAAAAGCCGCCGAGAATGATGAGCTCCGGGTTGAAGACGTTGATCGCTGAGCTCAGTGCTATGCCGAGCACGTCCAGCTGGCGCTCGACTTCGGCCTTGACGGCTGGCGACGTCGAGGCCAGGAGCGCGCGTTCGAACTCTTCCGCATCCGCGGTGCGCAACCGGAGCGCCTTGAGCAGCGCCGCGCGCGTCACCGAGGCCTCCAGCGTCCCGCCGAGACCTGCGGTGTCCACGCCTCCGGCGCCGGCGACACGGGTGTGCCCGAACTCCCCGGCATAGCCGTCAAGGCCGCGCAGCAGCATGTTCTCGGAGATGACGCCTCCGCCGATGCCGCTCGCGCCACCGTTGACGTATATCAAGTGGCGAACACCCCGGCCGGAGCCGAAGAGGCTCTCACCGACCGCACCGACGCTCGCGTCGTTGCCTACCGCGACCGGAAGCCCGGTCGCGGACGCCAAGAGCTCTGCGATCGGCTCCTCCCGCCACTGCAGGCGCGGCGCCCATCGGACAACTCCGTTGTCGTGGTGCACCAACCCTGGCACCGCAACGCCCACGCCGACTATGCGGCCCGGGTCACCTACCCCGCTCTGCACGCCGTGGATGATCGCCGCAGAGACGTTCACCGCTTCCTTGGCCGTCGGCGGTCCCTCTGTCGCGTATCTGATGCGTTTGTGGACGACACCGCCCAGGCCCACGACACCGATCGTGATCGCGTCGGCCTCAGGGTTGACCGCAATGGCTACCGTGCTCTCGTTCGGGCAGACCAACGAGCTCGGACGACCAACTCGGCGGGTGCTTTCCGGTCCCGCTTCCCTGATCAGGCGAAGGTCGATGAGCTCGGCCACCAGGTCCGCGATGGTGGAACGGTTCAGTCCTGTTCGTCGCGTCAAGAGTGCGCGCGAGACGGAGCCGGAATGATGAACCATCTCCAGCACTATCGAAAGATTGTGCCGGCGCACACTGTCGAGATTGTTGCCGCGCACCGACGTCAGCACAGGGTCGTCGTGACGCTCGTGCTCCGCACGCGAGCCCCGTGGGCTCTTGCTGGTCAAGACGAGGTCCCCCACATCCGGGACGAATCCAGGTCGGTGCCGAACTCTTCCGAAGCCCGGCACACCGGATTATGCCTCGCTACCGGTCGGCGCCATGTTCAAGGGCTCACCCCACGACGTGATCCGGACTCCGGTCCACGTCGAGAAGTTCGAGACATGGGAGCTTCTTCCCGGTCTCACGGTGCCGGTTACTGCCAGAGTGTGCCCGTGATCACCCTGGCCCTCGCCGCACGGATGACTGCGGCCGCCATCGAGCAGGCAGCAGAGGTCGGTGCGCTGGTGTCCGCGGCGGTCGTCGACGCGGGTGGCCACCTCATGCACTTCCAGCGGATGGACGGTGCCGAGATCGCCGGTCCGACCCTCGCCGTTGACAAGGCCTTCACGGCAGTGGCGCACCGTGTCGAGACCGGCAAGCTGACCTCCCTCGCAGTCCCGGGCGGTGAGCTCGCGGGCCTGTCGGCCAACGGTGGTGGGCGGTATGTCGTGTTCGGCGGGGGCCTGCCGTGCTGGTACGGCGACCGGGTGGTCGCGGGTATCGGGGTCAGCGGCGGCAGCGTCGAGCAGGACGTCCGCTGCGCGCGCGCCGCCATGGCTCTGTGGGAGTCGTCCTCCAACGCACCCGTCGCTGACTAGGGTTCGCTCGTGGCTGATCATCACGTCGGACGCATCCGATTCATGGACCAGCAGCGGGTCAACCTGGACGGCTTCGCACATGAGGACGTCGGCCTGGGACTGGTCGCGCTGCACAGCCCGCACGACCCCGAGCCGTCGCTGGTCGTGCAGGACGGCGTGGTGATCGAGATGGACAGCCGGGCCGCGGCCGACTTCGACGCGCTCGACGCGATGATCGCGACGCACGGCCTCGACCTGTCGGTCGCAGCCGAGGCGATGGCGCTCGAGGACGTGGTGCTGGCGCGGCTGTTCGTCGACACATCAGTCCCCCGCGCCGAGGTGGCCCGACTGGTTGCCGGCCTGACGCCGGCGAAGCTCGCCCAGGTCGTGGCCATGCTGCGTCCGGCGGAGCTGACGATCGCGATGACGAAGCTGCGGGTGCGTCGTACCCCCAGCAACCAGGCCCACGTCACCAACCGGTTGGACGACCCCCTGCTGCTCGCCGCCGATGCAGCGACGGCCGCCGCCTACGGTTTTCGCGAGCTGGAGACGACCGTGCCCGTGCTGGGCGACGCCCCCTCCAACGCGGTCGCCGTGACGGTGGGAGCGGCGGTCGCCTCCCCCGGCGTACTCGTGCAGTGCTCGGTCGAGGAGGCGATGGAGCTCGAGATGGGCATGCGCGGGCTCGTGTCCTATGCCGAGACCGTGAGCCTCTACGGCACCGAGTCGGTCTTCGTGGACGGCGACGACACGCCGTACAGCAAGGCACTTCTCGCGGCGGCGTACGCGAGTCGCGGGGTGAAGATGCGGGTGTCCTCGGGTGCCGGCTCCGAGGTGCTGATGGGCGGGGCCGAGCAGCGTTCGATGCTCTACCTCGAGTCGCGCTGCGTCTCGCTGGCCCGTGCGATGGGCGTCCAAGGGGTGCAGAACGGCGGCATCGACGGCGCCAGCGTCGCGGGCTCGGTGCCCAAGGGCGTACGCGAGCTGATGGCCGAGAACGTCATGGTGATGGCCCGCAACCTCGAGTCGTGCTCGGGGAACGACGCGCTGATGTCGGAGTCGGACGTGCGACGCACCTCGCGAACGTTGCCCATCCTGCTCGCCGGCAGCGACTACGTCTGCAGCGGCTTCGGCTCGATACAGCGCTACGACAACATGTTCGGGCCCTCGCAGTGGAACGCCGAAGACTTTGACGACTGGCTCGCCATACAGCGCGACTGGGGCGTGGACGGCGGCCTGCGTACCGCGGACCCGGACGAGGTCGGACGGCTGCGCCGCCGCGCGGCCGAGGCAACCCGCGACGTCTACCGCTGGCTCGGGCTCGCCGACTTCACCGACGAGCACGTCGAGCTGGCCATCGACGCCGTGGGGTCCAAGGACCTGGGAGACACCGACCCGATGGTGGTACTCGGCGCCGCCCAGGCCATCCGCAGCTCGGGACTGGGCTCGCTGCAGGTGGCGCGGGCGCTGCAGGAGTGCGGGTACGACGTCGAGGCCGGACGCGTGCTGGAGATGCTGGCCGCCCGCGTGCACGGCGACCACCTGCAGACGGCCGCGATCTTTGACGAGTCGATGAACGTGCTCAGCCTGGTGACGGACCCGAACGACTACGCCGGTCCAGGCACCGGCTACGAGCCCGACGCCGCCCGGCAGGCCGAGATCGACGGCATCCGGCAGGCGCGCGGTGTCGAGGACCTGCGGGCCGACCAGGCGGCCTGGTCCTCGGATGCACTGCGCGCCGTGGGCCCGGCGGAGCAGGGCAGCGACCCTCGTGAGGTGGTGATCGGCCTGTCCCCGGGCGTCGGACGCACGGTCTGGCGGACACTCTCGGGGCTTCCCGTCATCGATGTGCTGCGCGAGCTGCTGGCCGGGCTCGAGGAGGAGGGATGCCGCGCGCGCGTGGTGCGCGTCAACGGGAGCCTCGACCTCGGCATGGTCGGGCTGACCGCGGCGCGGCTCGCGGGTTCGGGCATCGGCATCGGCCTGCAAGGGAAGGGCACCGCGCTGATCCACCGCCGCGATCTGCCCCCGCTGG
>JAVEDJ010000100.1 GCA_030841025.1 Actinomycetota bacterium | reverse complement strand
CGGCCCCTGTGTGAACCTTCCGCACTCAAGGACTCCCCTCCGGGTCCTCGTGTGCTGCACCCAATGCTGTCCGAAGCCGGTGGCTGCGCCTATCGGCCGAGCGTGCCGGGTCCGCTGGCCGAAGGGCGAGGGCCGCCGTCCGAAGGGGCGGCGCAATCAGCCGAAGAGATGAGGGTGCCCTCAGTCGCCGTGTTGTACGCCGGCTAGCGCCTGCGCGGGGCTCCGTTCGCCGGCTCGCCCTCGTCGTGGACGCTGCCCTCGATCTCGGGCGGCTCGGTCTCACCGCGCCGGCGCAGCAGCCCGACGCCCGGTAGGCCGGTGATCACGCGGCGCAGGTCCTCGACGACCTCGAGCAGCTCGTGGACGTCCGGTCCCACCCGGTCGAGCTGGCGCATCATCGGCAGCACGTCGTTCTCGAGGTGGTCGAGCACGACCGGCATCCGGTCGATGATGGAGATCACCGCCTGGACCTCGGCGGGGTCGAGCGAGTCGGCGAGCTTCTCGGCCGCCGGCGCGAGCTTGCGCAGCGGTTTCTCCCACGTCGACATGATCGTGTCCAGGCGGCTGAGCAGGCCGCTCACGGCCTCCGCGGCGCGGCCCGCGTCGCGCACGGTGATCTCCGCAACCTCGAGGCTGTGCGCGCTCCGGGCCACGGCGACGTCCGCCGAGCTGGCCACCGTCTCGACCAGGGTGACTGCCGCGTCGGCGCGGGTGGCCAGCCCCTCGGCCCGGGCGACCAGGGCGTCGGTGCGATCGAGGAGACCCTCGAGGCGGGTCATCGCCGCGGCGGCGCGGGGGACCAGGTCGACGGCGGTGACCACGCCGTCGCGTACGGCGGCGGCGCCACCCAGGACATCGGCCGGTCCGGGCAGGGACGGGAGAGACAGGCGCATGCGGGACAACCTTCCCCGTCCGGAGCGCCCGCAGTCAGTCAGGAGCCAGCCGGTCAGCAGCCAGTCACCGGCTGGGCCGGTCAGCAGCCGGACGGCACGGCGCTCGGGCTGGGCCGCGACGCGGTGGCGGCTCGGGCCGGAGTCCGCAACGCCTTGAACGACCTGCCGAGCACGAGGTCCACGGAGCCGTCCGGGCGCCGGTCCGGGACGGCCACGAAAGCGTCCACCTGCGAGGCCACCGTTCGGGCGGCGGCTGTTCCGGCGGGGCTCGACCGGACCTCCGCCACCCCGGCGACGGTCCGCCCGGCCGGGTCGTTGCCGACCTTGGCGACCCGGAAGCCACGCCGGCGCAGCTCGGTTGCGACGGTCGCGGCCAGGCCGCGTCGTTCGGTCGCGTTGAACACGTTGAGCTTCACCAGCCGCGCCGACACGGGCGTCGGCGTCGGACTCGGCGCCGGACAGTTGGCCGTGGGCGCGGCTGTGGCTGTCTTCGCGGTGGTGGTGGCGTCGCGCAGCAGGTAGTACCAACCACCCGCGGCGAGGGCGCCGATCACGAGGAGCACGAGGAGGGTCTTCAGGAGACGGCGGCGGCGCCTGCCCCGTCGCACCGGTGCATGTCCACCCACCCCGCGCGGCGTGAGCATGCTCATGGGCGCGAGCGTAGTGCGGTGCACCGGGGGCTCGGCCGGCACGACACGACGCGGACCGCCGATCAGCCCAGCTGCAGGATCCGGGCATGCAGCACGTGGCGCTGCTGCAGCGCGGCCCGCAGCGCGCGGTGCAGGCCGTCCTCGAGGTAGAGCTCGCCCTGCCACTCGACGACGTGGGCGAACAGGTCACCGAAGTAGGTGGAGTCCTCGGCGAGCAGGTGGTCGAGGTCGAGCTCACGCTTGGTCGTGATGAGCTGGTCGAGGCGGACCTGCGTCGGCGCCACCTCGCCCCACTGGCGCTGGCTGTAACCATGGTCCGGGTAAGGCTTCGTGTCGCCGACGGCCTTGAAGATCACCCTCACCAGCATAAGGTGAGCGCCGGCCCGGCCCTGCCCGGGCGGCCCGGTCCCGCGCGTGTCCAGGAGAGTTGCATGGTCAAGGACGAGCCGTCCGACATCGTCGCCGAGGTGACATCGGGTTATGCCTTCTCCGGTGCCGCTCTCGAGCTCGGGGCGCTGGTCGTCGACGGCACCGCGCGGCCGGAGGCCGCCGTACGCATCCCACTGTCGATGGTGAACCGTCACGGGCTCGTCGCCGGCGCCACCGGCACCGGCAAGACCAAGACGCTGCAGCTGATGGCCGAGCAGCTCTCGGCGGCCGGCGTCCCGGTGCTGGCGGCCGACATCAAGGGCGACCTGTCCGGCATCGCGCAGCCCGGCGAGCCCGCGGAAAAGACGCTGTCGCGCGCCGCGGAGGTCGGTCAGCAGTGGACTGCGGCGGGTGTGCCCGTGGAGCTGCTCGCGTTGGGCGGCGAGGGCGAAGGCATCCCGCTGCGGGCCACGATGACGTCGTTCGGTCCGACGTTGCTCGCGAAGGTCCTCGACCTCAGCGAGGTGCAGGAGTCCTCTCTCGGCCTGGTCTTCCATTTCGCCGACAAGGCCGGGTTGCCGATGCTCGACCTCAAGGACCTGCGCGCGGTCATCCAGTACCTCACCAGCGACGAGGGCAAGGCCGAGCTCGAGGGGCTCGGTGCGCTCTCGAAGGCGACGGCCGGCGTGATCCTGCGCGAGCTCATCGCCTTCGACGACCAGGGCGCGGGCAAGTTCTTCGGCGAGCCGGAGTTCGACACGGCGGACCTGTTGCGGGTCGCCCCCGACGGGCGCGGCATCGTGTCGTTGCTCGAGCTGCCCCGCCTGGCCGATCGACCCCGGCTGTTCTCGACGTTCCTCATGTGGTTGCTCGCCGACCTCTTCCACGACCTGCCCGAGGTCGGCGACGTCGACAAGCCCAAGCTGGTGTTCTTCTTCGACGAGGCGCACCTGCTCTTCGACGACGCGTCTGACGCGTTCCTCGAAGCCATCGCGCAGACCGTACGACTGATCCGATCGAAGGGCGTCGGCGTCTTCTTCGTCACGCAGACACCGAAGGACGTGCCGGCCGAGGTCCTCTCGCAGCTGGGCAACCGCGTGCAGCACGCGCTGCGCGCTTTCACGCCCGAGGACGCCAAGGCGCTGAAGGCGACGGCGTCGACGTTCCCGCACTCGTCGTACGACCTCGAGGAGCTGCTCACCCAGCTCGGCATCGGGGAGGCCGTCGTCACCGTGCTGTCCGAGCGCGGCGCGCCCTCACCGGTGGCCTGGACGCGGCTGCGCGCCCCGCAGTCCAGGATGGCGCCGGCGGACCCGGCCGTGCTCACTGCTGCGGTGCAGGGCTCGCCGTTGCTCAGCAAGTACGGCGAGCAGGTCGACCGGGACTCGGCGTACGAGCGGCTGGCGGCCAAGCTGCGACAGGCACCAGCCCCCGCGGCGCCGGCGGACCAGCTGGACCCGACCCCCGAGGCCCCCGCCCCGCGCAAGCCCAGGCGCCGTACGACGACGCCGCGCGCTCCGAAGCCGGAACGGTCGACCGCCGAGCAGGTCCTGGGGTCACCGGAGTTCCGGCAGATGGCTCGATCGGCGGCCGCCGTGGTCGGACGCGAGATCGCGCGCAGCATCTTCGGCACCGCCCGCCGCCGGCGCTGATCCGCCGCCGGCGGCCGCGGCGCACTGCGTGCCTGGCGGGCTGGCTGGCGGAGGACGCGGGATTCGAACCCGCGAGGGGTTGCCCCCAACACGCTTTCCAAGCGTGCGCCCTAGGCCACTAGGCGAGTCCTCCGCGGGCGAGGATACCGGAGCGTGCGGCATGCACGTACGGGCGGCGGGACGGCCGACGGTGCCCGGCGTACCGGGTAGACTTGCCAGCCGACCCCTCGTGCGGCGTCAACCCGCTGAACCCCCCCAGGGCCGGAAGGCAGCAAGGGTAAGCAGGCTCTGTCGGGTGTGCGAGGGGTCCTTTGCTGTCCCGGCTTGGGCACCGGTGGATGGCCCCGCCCGCGTGTCGCCGGAGCGGGCTAGGGTCGCTGCGTGTCGCAAGCCCTCTACCGCCGCTACCGCCCCGAGACGTTCGCGGACGTCATCGGTCAGGCTCACGTGACCGAGCCCCTGCAGCAGGCGCTGCGCAACGACCGCACCAACCACGCCTACCTGTTCAGCGGACCGCGCGGCTGCGGCAAGACGACGAGCGCCCGCATCCTGGCGCGCAGCCTCAACTGCGAGCAGGGCCCGACCCCGACACCCTGCGGCGTCTGCCAGTCCTGCCAGGACCTGGCCCGGGGCGGTGCCGGCAGCCTCGACGTCATCGAGATCGACGCGGCGACCCACGGCCTGGTCGACGACGCGCGTGACCTGCGCGAGAGAGCCTTCTACTCGCCTGCGTCGTCGCGCTACAAGGTCTACATCATCGACGAGGCCCACATGCTGGGCCCGGGTGCCTCCAACGCGCTGCTCAAGGTCGTCGAGGAGCCGCCCCCGCACGTCAAGTTTGTGTTCGCCACGACCGAGCCAGAGAAGGTCATCGGCACGATCCGCTCGCGCGTGCACCACTACCCGTTCCGGCTCGTGCCGCCGGGCGAGCTGCAGGCCTACCTCGGCCGCATCTGCGAGCAGGAGGGCGTGTCGGTCGACAAGGGCGTGCTGGCCCTCGTGGTCCGGGCCGGGCGCGGGTCGGTGCGTGACTCGCTCAGCGTGCTCGACCAGCTGATCGCCGGTGCCGGGGAGGCCGGTGTCACCTACCCGCTGGCCATCTCCTTGCTCGGTTACACCGACGCGAGCCTGCTCGACGACACGGTGGACGCGTTCGCGGCGGCCGACGCCGCGGCGGTCTTCGGCATCGTCGACCGCGTCGTCGAGGCCGGCCACGACCCGAGGCGCTTCGCCGAGGACCTGCTCGAGCGGCTGCGCGACCTGATCATCGTCGAGGCCGTCCCCGACAACGCCGCCAGCATCCTGGCCGAGCACCCGGCCGACGAGCTCGAGCGGATGCGTCAGCAGTCGGCCCACTTCGGGGCGAGCGAGCTGTCCCGTGCCGCCGACATCATCAACACCGGGCTTACCGAGATGCGCGGCGCGACCGCCCCACGCCTGCAGCTCGAGCTGATGTGCGCGCGGGTGCTGTTGCCGGGCGCCGACGACTCCGAGCGCGGGGCGGGTGCCCGGCTGGACCGCATCGAGCGGCGCCTGTCGATCATGGGTACGACGGCGAGCGAGCCCGCTGTGCGCGCGACGAGGCAGCCGGCGGCACCGGCC
>JAVEDJ010000285.1 GCA_030841025.1 Actinomycetota bacterium | reverse complement strand
CGTACCCGGGTGCCGTGCGCCGTGTGCTCCTCCTCGAGCAGCTCGCCGACGTCATGGATGCGCGACACCAGGTCGCCGCGGTCGTAGGGCAGCAGCACCTCGACGGCCACGGAGGGACGCGGCAGCTCGCGGGCGATGATGGTCCGCAGCTCGTCGATGCCCTCTCCCGTCCGAGCGGAGACGACCACCGAGTGCGGCTCGCGCCGCCGGAGCCGGTCGAGGACCAGCGGGTCGGCAGCATCGGCCTTGTTGATGACGACCAGCTCCTTGACCTGCTGCGCATCGACGTCTGCGAAGACCTGACGCACCGCGGCCAGCTGCGCCTCCGGGTCAGCGTCGGACCCGTCGACCACGTGCAGGATCAGGTCGGCGTCGGCCACCTCCTCGAGCGTCGAGCGGAACGCCTCGACCAGCTGGTGGGGCAGGTGACGGACGAAGCCGACCGTGTCGGCCAGCGTGTAGTCGCGGCCGTCCTCGGTCTCTGCCCGGCGCACGGTCGGGTCGAGGGTCGCGAACAGAGCGTTCTCGACCAGCACACCGGCGCCGGTGAGCCGGTTGAGCAGCGAGGACTTGCCGGCGTTGGTGTAGCCCGCGATGGCGACCGACGGCACCTCGTTGCGGCGGCGTTCCTGGCGCTTGGTGTCGCGCGAGGTCTTCATCGCGGCGATCTCGCGGCGCAGCCTGGCCATCTTGGTGCGGATACGCCGACGGTCGGTCTCGATCTTGGTCTCACCGGGACCACGCGTGCCGACGCCACCGGAGCCGGAGCCACCGGCGCCGCCCGCCTGGCGCGACATCGACTCACCCCAGCCGCGCAGGCGCGGCAACATGTACTGCATCTGGGCCAGCGACACCTGTGCCTTGCCCTCACGGCTCTTCGCGTGCTGGGCGAAGATGTCGAGGATCAACGCGGTGCGGTCGATGACCTTGACCTTGACGACCTCTTCGAGCTGGCGCAGCTGGCCGGGTGTGAGCTCGCCGTCGCAGACGACGGTGTCGGCCCCTTCGGCCACCACGATGTCGCGCAGCTCGCGGGCCTTGCCCGAGCCCACGAAGGTCGCGGAGTCGGGCCGGTCGCGTCGCTGGATCAGCCCTTCGAGCACCTGTGACCCCGCCGTCTCGGCCAGTGCGGCGAGCTCGGCGAGGGAGTTCTCGGCGTCCGTGACGCTGCCCTCGGTCCACACGCCGATCAGGACGACGCGCTCGAGGCGCAACTGGCGATACTCGACCTCGGTGACATCCTGCAGCTCGGTCGAGAGACCGGCCACGCGACGGAGGCCTTGGCGTGCCTCGAGGTCGAACTGCTCGCCGTCATAGCGGTCACCGGGCTCGCCGTCAGGAGCGCCCGGTTCGCGGGAGAAGTCAGGGGTATGGGCTGCTGAATGGTTGTCGTGTGCGTTCGTCATATGCCAGTACTCAACGCCCTCGGACGGCCGGATAATCCAGTGGTCAGGCGCCCAGCGTCCCACGAGTCCGGGGCGGGCGGCACCGGCATTACGACAGCGTTGACCTAAATGTCCGGGCGGGGTTAACGTCCGGACCACTTGACCCGAGAAAGGCCCCACCGATGGCAAGCAACTCTGGAACGCCCGAAGGGGTCGAGATCCACGGCCCCATGCATGAGCGGTACGACGAGGTGCTCACGCCCGAGGCGCTTACCTTGCTGGCCGAGCTGCACCGGTCGTTCGACGGCCGGCGGCAAGAGCTGCTGGAAGCCCGGCAGGCCCGCGCCGCTGATCTGGCCTCCGGGGGCACCCTGGACTTCCTGCCCGAGACCAAGGACATCCGCGAGGACGAGTCCTGGCGTGTGGCCGAGCCGGCTTCGGGCCTCGAGGACCGCCGCGTGGAGATCACGGGCCCCACCGACCGCAAGATGACGATCAACGCGCTGAACTCCGGGGCGCGGGTCTGGCTCGCCGACCACGAGGACGCCAACACCCCTCTCTGGGAGAACATGGTCGGCGGCCAGCTCAACCTGCGGGACGCCATCCAAGGCAAGATCGACTTCACCTCCCCGGAGGGCAAGACCTACGCCCTCAAGGACGAGGTCGCCACCATCGTCGTACGGCCCCGGGGCTGGCACCTGAGCGAGAAGCACGTGACCGTCGACGGTGAGCCGGTGTCCGGATCGCTCTTCGACTTCGCGATGTACTTCTTCCACTCCGGTCCGCTGCAGGTCGAGCGCGGCCTGGGCCCCTACTTCTACCTGCCCAAGATGGAAAGCCACCTGGAGGCGCGCCTCTGGAACGACGTGTTCGTCGCGGCTCAGGACCACGTCGGCATGCCGCAGGGCACCATCCGGGCGACCGTGCTGATCGAGACCTATCCGGCGGCGTTCGAGATGGAGGAGATCCTCTACGAGCTGCGTGACCACTCGGCGGGGCTCAACGCGGGCCGGTGGGACTACATGTTCAGCATCATCAAGTCCTTCCACAGCCGTGGCCGCGACTTCATGCTGCCCGACCGCAACTCCGTGACGATGACGGTGCCGTTCATGCGCGCCTACACCGAGCTTCTCGTGCGCACGTGTCACAAGCGCGGCGCGCACGCGATCGGTGGCATGTCGGCGTTCATCCCCAGCAAGGACGAGAAGGTCAACGAGCAGGCATACGCCAAGGTCCTCGACGACAAGACGCGCGAGGCGAACGACGGCTTCGACGGCTCGTGGGTCGCACACCCGGGCATGGTCGAGACCTGCCGCGAGGCCTACGACAAGGTGCTCGGCGACAAGCCGAACCAACGCGACCGCACTCGTGACGACGTGAACGTGAGTGCCGAGGACCTGCTCGACGTGCGCTCCACTCCCGGCGACGTCACGGAAGGGGGCCTGCGCGGAAACGTCAGCGTCGGCCTGCAGTACATCGAGACCTGGCTGCGCGGACAGGGCGCCGTCGGCATCAACAACATGATGGAGGACGCAGCGACCGCCGAGATCTCGCGGTCGCAGGTGTGGCAGTGGCTGCACAACGACGTCGAGCTGGCCGACGGCCCGCGGGTCACTCGCGACCTCGTCGAGCGGGTCATCGGCGAGGAGCTCGCCGCCATCCGGGACCGGGTGGGGAACGACGCGTTCGAGCAGGGCAGGTGGGACGACGCCCGGGCGCTGTTCACCGACCTGGCCCTGGCCGACGAGCTCGCGGACTTCCTCACCATCCCCGCCTACGAGCGCATGCCGTAGACGACGTGGTCACGCAGAGCACCAGCGACATCGCCGCATCCGCGGCGCACGACATCGCCGCGCTGGCGGCGACCCTGCGGGCAGCGCTCGGCGCGGAGGCGGTCATCTCCGACCGGACTCGGCTGCGCACCTACGAGTGCGACGGGCTCGCGCACTACAAGGCCATCCCCGCGCTGGTGGTACTGCCGCGTACTACGGCGCAGGTGGCCGACGTCGTACGGGCGTGCATCGGCAACGGCGTGCCGTACGTCGCCCTCGGCTCGGGCACCGGGCTGTCCGGCGGCGCGCTGCCCCACGCCTCGGGCGTGCTGGTGGAGACCTCGCAGATGCGCGACATCCTCGAGGTCGACGTGGCGAGCGAGCGGGCCGTCGTACAGCCCGGCGTCATCAACCTGCAC
>JAVEDJ010000019.1 GCA_030841025.1 Actinomycetota bacterium | reverse complement strand
ATCGGGGTCTCCTCGAGGTTGCGGGTGCACGGGCGCAGGAGTGCACGGGGCAGATACCCCGGCATTCGCCGGCCGAACCGGGCCGCGGCCCGTCGGGTCTCGGTGCCCCCGACGGGGGCCGCGCAGTGTGCTCCCGACCGGAGCTGCGCGCAAGCCACTCAGTGAGGTTGTCTCACTACCCCCTGCCTCGGCACCGCAGCCAGGCGTTACCGTGTGGGCACTCCGCCACCTACCCCGACCGAGGTTCACCGGGGGCCACGTGAAGGGATCGCATCTCAGATGACCGCCGAAATGATCGATGCCCCCACCACTCACCGCCGCCTGCTCGACTGGGTTGCCGAGGTCGCCGAGCTGACCCAGCCCGACGACATCGTTTGGTGCGACGGGTCCGACGAGGAGTGGGACCGCCTCACCTCCCAGCTCGTCGAGACCGGTGCGCTCACCCGGCTCGATGACGCGAAGAAGCCCAACTCGTTCTGGGCGCGCACCGACCCGAGCGATGTCGCGCGGGTGGAGGACCGCACCTTCATCTGTTCACGCGACCAGGCCGACGCTGGGGCGACCAACAACTGGATGGACCCCGACGAGATGAAGGCGGTCATGACCGACCGCTACCGCGGCTCGATGCGGGGTCGGACGATGTACGTCATCCCGTTCTGCATGGGCCCCCTCGAGGCGGAGCAGCCGATGTTCGGGGTCGAGCTCACCGACTCCCCCTACGTCGTGTGCTCGATGCGCATCATGGCCCGGATGGGCTCCAAGGTCCTCGAGGGCATGGGAGGCGGCACCGAGGGCGCCGACTTCGTGCCCTGCCTGCACTCGGTCGGTGCGCCTCTCGAGCCCGGGCAGCAGGACGTGCCGTGGCCCTGCAACGACGAGAAGTACATCACCCAGTTCCCCGAGGAACGGACGATCTGGTCCTACGGGTCGGGGTACGGCGGCAACTCGCTGCTGGGCAAGAAGTGCTACTCGCTGCGCATCGCCTCGGTGATGGCCCGCGACGAGGGCTGGCTCGCCGAGCACATGCTCATCCTCAAGCTCACCTCGCCCGACCAGCAGGTCCACTACGTCGCTGCTGCGTTCCCGAGCGCCTGCGGCAAGACCAACCTCGCGATGCTGGAGCCGACCATCGAGGGATGGAAGGTCGAGACGCTCGGCGACGACATCGCCTGGATGCGTTTCGGGGAGGACGGCCGGCTCTACGCCCTCAACCCGGAGTACGGGCTGTTCGGCGTCGCGCCCGGCACCGGCTGGGACACCAACCCCAACGCCATGCGCACCATTGCCAAGGGCAACTCGCTGTTCACCAACGTGGCGCTCACCGACGACGGCGACATCTGGTGGGAGGGCATGACCGACGAGCCGCCGGCGCACCTGACCGACTGGAAGGGCCGCGACTGGACGCCGGACATCGGAGACGCAGGCGAGCCTTCCGCACATCCCAACTCCCGGTTCTGCACACCGATCACGCAGTGCCCGATCATCGCCCCGGAGTACGACGACCCCAAGGGTGTGCCCATCTCGGCGATCCTGTTCGGTGGACGCCGCAAGACCACGGTCCCGCTCGTCACCGAGGCCCGCGACTGGGTCCACGGCGTGTTCATGGGGGCCACGCTCTCCTCGGAGACCACCGCCGCGGCGACCGGCGCGGTCGGCGTCGTACGACGGGACCCCATGGCGATGCTGCCCTTCATCGGGTACAACGCCGGGGACTACCTCAACCACTGGGTGTCCGTGGGCAAGGAGGCCGACGCGTCGAAGCTGCCGAAGATCTTCTACGTCAACTGGTTCCGCCGCGACGAGGACGGTGGCTTCCTGTGGCCCGGCTACGGCGAGAACGGCCGGGTGCTCAAGTGGGTCATCGAGCGCCTCGAGGGTCAGGCGTCCGCCGTCGAGACCCCGATCGGACGCGTCCCGACCCCCGAGTCCCTCGACGTCGAAGGGCTCGCCATCACCGCGGAACAGCTCGAGAAGGTGCTCGCGGTCGACCCGGCCGAGTGGCGTGAGGAGCTGCCGCAGATCGAGGAGTGGTTCGACAAGATCGGCTCCGACAAGGTCCCCACGATGCTCTGGACCGAGCTCGACGGTCTGCGGGCGCGGCTGGGCGACGGCTGACCTTCTTTCCAGGCAGCTGACCGCTGGCCCTTCCCATGGCGGGGCGAATGTCCTAACTTCTGGTGATCATCACCCCGCCCGGGTCCCGGTGCGGGCTGTCGAGCGATCAGGAGTTGCCGTGAGAAAGACCCTTCTGTGGCGAGGCCACCGCCGGACCGTCGCCGCCCTTGCCGCGGCCACGCTGGCGTTGACGACGGCCGGAGCTGCACCCGCTCTTGCGCGTGACCATGGCTCCGGCAGCGACTCGCGAAAGCTCCAGAAGGCAGTCACTCTCAAGGGCGTCGAGCGCCACCTGACGGCACTGCAGTCCATTGCGGACGACAACAAGGGCACCCGGGCATCCGGCACGCCGGGCTTCAAGGCATCCGTGGACTACGTCGTCGGTCAGCTGCGCAGGGCGGGCTACCGGCCTGCCGTCCAGGAGTTCGACTTCCCGTTCTTCGAGGAGACGGCGCCATCAACCTTCGCGCTCACCTCCCCGGCGACGGACTACGTCAACGGCACCGACTTCGCCACGATGGAGTTCTCCGGATCCGGCAGCCCCACCGCGAGCGTCGTGCCCGTGGATGTCAGGATCCCGCCGGGCCCGACGCCGTCCGGCAACACGTCGGGGTGTGAGCCAGCCGACTTCACGGGCTTTCCCACCGGCGCGGTGGCGCTGGTGCAGCGCGGCACCTGCACCTTCGGTCAGAAGGCCGCCAACGCACAGGCGGCCGGCGCATCAGCCGTCGTGATCTTCAACGAGGGTCAGCCCGGCCGCGACGGCCTGCTCGAGGGCACGCTGGGTCAGGTCGTCGGCATCCCCGCGATCGGCACCACGTTCGCCGTGGGCGAGGACCTCTACAACCGCTCACAGGCGGCGGGAGGAGCGACCGTCCGCGTCACCACGTCCACGTTCTCCGAGACGCGCCAGACCTACAACGTCATCGCGCAGACCAAGAGAGGCCGCACCGACAACGTCGTCATGGCCGGCGCCCACCTGGACTCCGTCCTCGCGGGCCCGGGCATCAACGACAACGGGTCCGGATCGGCCGCCATCCTCGAGATCGCTCGGCAGCTCGCCAAGGAGAGCATCAAGACGAACAACGCCGTGCGCTTCGCGTGGTGGGGAGCCGAGGAGTCCGGCCTGCTGGGTTCCGCGCACTACGTCGAGAGCCTGCCCGTGGCGGAGCGCGAGAAGATCGCTGCCTACCTCAACTTCGACATGATCGCGTCGCCGAACTACTTCCTCGGCATCTACGACGGTGACGGTGACGCGTTCGGGACCCCAGGCCCCGCCGGCTCAGGGGCGCTGGAGGCGATCTTCGAGAAGTACTTCGCGGACAAGGGCCTGCCCTCGGAGGGCACCGAGTTCTCCGGTCGCTCGGACTACGCCGCCTTCATCGAGAACGACATTCCGGCCGGCGGGCTGTTCACCGGCGCCGAAGAGATCAAGACCGCCGAGCAGGCCGCCAAGTACGGCGGTACGGCGGGAACAGCCTTCGACGTCTGCTACCACCAGGCGTGCGACACGATCGGCAACGTCAACGAGGAAGCGCTCGACATCAACTCGGACGCCATCGCAGATGCCATCGCCTCGCTCGCCCGCGACACCTCCGCGGTGAACGGCGTGACCAGCGGCGGCAAGGGCCACGGCGGCGACGACCGCGACGACCGCGACGACCCCGACGAGCACGACAACAAGGGGCACCTGAAGGCCGGCTGAACGACGTCGTGATGAAGGGCGGCGCCGCACGCGGCGCCGCCCTTCGTCGTCTGTGACCTAGGGAACTGGATGCCCGCGATGCGCTGACCGGTGTCCGCACCGCGGTCTACGCTCGCCCGATGACCGATACCGACACCCCGTGGGAACCGCCCCTCGCCGGTACGGAGGTCGAGCACCTTGTGGGTGCCCTCGACCGGCTGCGCACGACTTTTCGGTGGAAGGCCGACGGTCTCGACGCGGATGGCTTGCGCGCGCGCATCGGCGCCTCCTCGCTCAGTATCGGCGCGCTGCTCAAGCATCTCGCCGCCGTCGAGGACTACACCTTCACCGTCAAGCTGCGGGGAGAGTCGATCGGCGCTCCTTGGGAGGCCATCTGGGAGGGCGGCCCCGGCTGGGACATCACCTCTGCTGCAGGCGACACCCCGGAGCAGCTCTACGCGTTCTGGGACGACGCCGTGGCACGGAACCGGGCCCGGCTCGAGGGCGCGCTCGCCGAGGGCGGGCTCGACCTGCCTGCCGAGATCGCGGACGACGACGGGGTCCACGCCAGTCTGCGCCGTCTCGTGTGTGACCTGATCGAGGAGTACGGCCGCCACACCGGACACGCCGATCTCCTCCGCGAGGCCGTGGACGGGCTCGTCGGCGAGGACCCTCCGCCCGGATGGAAGCCCACGAGCGCGACGACCGCCACCGGGTGACGGACCCGGGGGCGAAGGGGCCAGCTCTGAGGCGCGTGAAGTCCCTCGGCAGGTCCGTTCCTCAAGCCTCAGGTTTGCACGGTTGCTCGACGCGGAATCCGATCGGTGGCCCGTAGGCCGACTATTCCTCCCCAGACCCCGGAGGTGATGGTTGTGACTACTTTCGACCTCGGCAAGAGGCCCGAGCACACGGACGTGGGTGAGTGCCAGGCGGAGATCCAAGATCTTCGCGCAGCACTCGACTCGCGCCCGATCATCGACCAGGCAAAGGGCATCCTGATGGCGCGGCACGGTTGCTCGGCGGAGGCCGCGTTCCAGATGCTCCGCCTGGCGTCTATGCGGGACAACCGCAGAGTCCGCGACCTCGCCGCCGCCATCGTCGACAGCGTCCAGGCCGCCCCGGCTGACGGGGCGTCCGCCACACGCGCGTCGTTCGCGGCTCAGCGCTGAGCCAAGGCGAAGGTGACGCCACCCCGGCACGACGGAACAAATGACGGCGTCGGCTGCGCTGAAGGGGGCGTGACGACAGCCATCAAGGTAGATATCTGGTCCGACGTGCAGTGCCCCTGGTGCTACATCGGCAAGCGCAAGTTCGAGCAGGGCGTCGAGCAGTCCGGCGTCGAGGTGGAGGTCGAGTACCACTCCTTCGAGCTGGCGCCCGACACTCCCGTCGACTTCGTCGGCACCCCCGTCGACTACCTCAGCGCCAGGTACCGCACCTCCCGTGAGGAGGCCCAGGCGATGGTCGACCGCGTTGTGGGTGTCGCCGCCGAGGTCGGCCTCGCGTACGACTACGACCACATCCACCAGACCAACACCGTGCTGGTCCACGAGCTGCTGCACTTCGCGAAGGCCAACGGCCGTCAGCTGGAGCTCAAGGAGCGGCTGCTCCGCGCGTACTTCATCGAGGGTCGTCACGTGGGTCGCGCCGACGAGCTGGCTGACCTGGCCGCCGAAGTCGGGCTGGACCGCGACCAGGCGGCAGCGGCGCTCGCCGACCACCGCTTCCTCGCCGACGTCAAGGCCGACATGGCCCAGGCGACCGCCTACGGCATCACCGGCGTTCCGTTCTACGTGATCGACGGCCGGTACGGCGTCTCCGGCGCCCAGGATGCCGCGATCTTCGCCCAAGCGCTCACCCAGGTCGCCGCGGAGAAGGCCGCGTGAGCGACAACCCGGCCCTCCAGCTGCTCGGCGAGCCCGATGCGGCGGCCTGCGAGGGCGATGCCTGCCTGCTCCCCGTCGTAGACGACGCCGACGAGGTGGAAGAGCAGGCCTAGCCGCTGTTCCCCCTGGTGAGCGTGTCCGCAGGGGGAGGCTCAGCTCGCCGACTGATCGGCAGGCGGGTCAGTGCGGGCTAGACCGTGCCCCCCGGCGCCGTGCTCTCGCTCGCCACGGGAGCCGTCTACCGGGCGCCCGGCGGCCTGTCACGTGC
>JAVEDJ010000281.1 GCA_030841025.1 Actinomycetota bacterium | reverse complement strand
TGCGCGACCGGCATCCTCGAGATCTCAGCGTGGAACCAGGCCAACGCGCTGCGGCAGGTGACCGTGCAGCGAGGGCTGGACGTGCGCGACTTCACCATGACCACCTTCGGCGGCTCGGGCTCGCTGCTGCTGTGCCGGCTCATCGACATCCTCGGCCTGCCCGGTGTCCTGGTGCCCGAGAACCCCGGCAACGTATCGGCGTTCGGACTGCTCACGGTCGACGTGCGCAACGACTACGTGCAGACCGCGGTGTCCCGGCACGACGACCTCGACCTCGCCGCCGTGACGAAGGTCTTCGACGACCTGACCGACCAGGCGGGTGCGGCCCTCGACCGCGAAGGGTTCCCCAGGGCCGAGCACCGCTACCAGCGCACCGCCGACCTGCGCTACGTCGGCCAGGCGTTCGAGGTGCGCGTGCCGGCTCCCGACGGCGACATCGGCGACGACTTCGCCGCGACCGTTGCCGATGCGTTCCACGACGCGCACGAGCAGCTCTACGGCTACTCCTTCCGCGACGACCCCCGCCAGCCGGTCGAGTGGGTCAACCTCCGGGTGTCCGGAGTCGGGCCCATCGCACGGCCCACCCTGCGCCGCCGGCCCGCGGGCGACGGTGATCCGGCGCGAGCGCGCACCGGCGTACGCCCGGTGTCCTTCGACCGCGAGCAAGGCTGGGTCGACACGCCCGTCTACTGGCGGCCGGACCTGGCACCCGGTGACCTGCTGCACGGCCCGGCCGTCATCGAGGAGTTCGGCTCGACGGTGCCGCTGCACCCGGGTTTCGACGCGCGGGTCGACGAGCTCGGCAACATCGTCGTACGACGGGAGGGGTCGGCGTGACTGCCGCAGCCGCGGGCCGGGTCGACCCGGTCGTGCTGGAGATCGTCGAGGGTTCGCTCGCGGCCATCGAGAAGGAGGTCGAGACGGCGATCGGACGCACCGCGCGGTCGCCCATGATCCGGGACGCGCACGACTTCCGCGCCGGCATCCACGACCGCAAGCTGCGCAAGCTCACCGGCCGGTCCTACTCGGCGCTGGTGCACCCGGTGGCGCGCGACTTCCCGCTCGAGACGATGCGGCCCGGTGACGTGTTCTTCCACAACGACGTCTACCTCTCCGAGGGCGGCATCGGGCACCTGCCCGACCTCTGCGTCACCGTGCCGGTCTTCGTCGACGGCGACGCCGGCCGGGAGGTCGTCGCGTTCGTGCAGGCGTTCGGCCACCATGACGACATCGGGGGATCGGTCCCCGGCTCGATGCCGTCGCAGGCGACCTCCGTGTTCGAGGAAGGCCTGATGGTGCCGCCCATCAAGCTGTGGGACCAGGGCGTCCGCAACGACGCGGCCCTGCGCATCATGACCCGCAACTCTCGGATGCCCGACTCGCTCGCAGCCGACCTGGACGCCGAGTGCTCCGCCTGCCTGATGGGCTCGCGGCGGCTCAGCGAGCTGTTCACCCGTTACGGCCGCGAGACGGTCGAGGCGTGCTTCGACGCCCTCATCGACAAGACCACCGAGGTCTACCGCACCGAGATCCTCTCGAAGATCCCGGACGGCAGCTATGTCTGGGAGGACTACGCCGAGCACGACGGCGTCGACGAGCCCCGGCTGCACGCGCAGCGCATCACGCTGACGATGGACTCGTCGCGGGAGGTGCCGCTGGTGCTGGACTTCACCGGCACCTCGCCCCAGGCGAAGGGCCCGATCAACCACTGCGGCGACTACGCCGAGGGCAACTTCCTCAAGAAGTGGCTGGCACCGATCCTGCGCAACCTCGCCGACACCCCGGAACGGATGGCCGAGCTCGATGTCAACGAGGGCATCGTGCCGCTGATCGAGATGCGCTTCCCGCCGCCGGGCACGTTGCTGACACCGGTGTTCCCGGCACCGACGAACGCCCGGACCTTCGTGATCCTGCGCCTGCTCGGCGTGCTCGCTGGGGTCGTTGCCAAGGCGGTCGACGGCCGGATGCCGGCCGACCAGGAGACGATCCGCTACACGGGTGTCTACGGCGACGACCTCGACGGTCAGCCCTACCTGATGCGCGAGGTGCTCGGTGGTGGCTCCGGCGGTCGTTACTACGCCGACGGCGAGGACACCATCCACGTGGTGCCTGACTCGCGGAACCTGCCGACGGAGTTCACCGAGTCACGGTTCCCGTTCATCGTCGAGCGGCTGGGCCTGGCGCAGGACTCCGGCGGCCCGGGGCAGTTCCGTGGCGGCCTGGGCTACGAGAAGCACGTCCGGATGCTGCGCGACGCGCACTTCATGTCGATTGCCGACCGCTCCATCCTGGCGTGCTGGGGCGTGAAGGGCGGCAAGGCCGGCCAGCCGTTCTCGGTCACGGTCGACCCGGTTGGACCGGGGGAGCGCATCGTGGACGCGCTCGCCGACGCCGAGCCGGTGCGGGCGGGTGAGGTGATCCGGATCCGCACCACCGGTGGTGGCGGTTGGGGTGACCCACTGGCGCGCGCGGTCGAGGACGTCGTGCGCGACGTGCGATGGCACAAGGTCTCGGTGGCGGGCGCGCGTGAGGACTACGGCGTCGTCCTGACGTACGACGGCTCCCAGGTTGCCCTCGACGTCGACGCCACGACCGACCTTCGCGCACAGCTGCGTGCCCGACGCACCGGCGACGAGCCGTTCTTCGACCGAGGACCCGGTTACGCACGCCTCTCCGGTGGTCACGCCTTCGCAGACGTCGACCGGGTGTAGCCGCACGCCCCTCTGGTCATCATGACGCGCTGGTCTCGGGCAGTGACCCGCCGACCTAAGGAGATGCCGGGCGAGCCAGATCGGGCGGGAGCGCCGAGGCCGCGGCCCGGTCGAGCAGCCACAGCGTCCGCTGCCGACCGCGCGCAGCCGCGGCGGGGATCTGCGTGGGTCCGGCGGCACCGGACAGCGCCATCGCGACGACCTTCGCCTTGTCCTCGCCGCTCACCACCAGCCAGGTGTCCTGCGCCCGCTGGAGCGCGGGCAAGGTCAACGTCAGCCGGTTCGGCGGCGGCTTGGGTGCCCCGCGAACGGCCACGACCGTCCGCTCCTGCTCGTAGAGCGCCGGCTTGCCGGGGAACAGCGACGCGATGTGCCCGTCCGGCCCGACCCCGAGCAGGAGCAGGTCGAAGGACGGGACCGCGGCGTGGTCTTCCGGGCGGGCCGCCGCGGCGAGTGAGTCGGCGTAGCGCTGCGCTGCTGCCTCCGGGTCGGCGCCGTCCGGGCCGTCCGACGGCGGCATCGGGTGGACCCGTGAGGGGTCGACCGGCACATGGCTGAGCAACGTCTCCCAGGCCTGCGTCTCGTTCCGCTCCGAGTCCCCGGCCGGCAGGAACCGCTCGTCGCCCCACCACACGTCCAGGGCCCGCCAGTCGACGGCCCCACGAGCGGACGATCCGGCCACCGACCGGTAGGTGCGGCTGGCGATGCCGCCGCCGGTGAGCACGAGATGCGCCGAGCCGTGCGCCGCCTGGACGTCGGTGAGCCGGGTGATCATGCGTGCCGCCACCGCCGCGGCGAGCTCGTCCGGATCGCGATGGATGATCACGCTCGGCGGGCTCACGACGACCGTCCTGCGCGCGCCGTCTTCTTTGCCGCGGTCTTCGTCGCGGCGGACTTCTTTGCTGTGGTCTTCTGCGTTGCCGACTTCTTTGCCGCAGTCGTCTTCTTTGCCGCAGTCGACTTCTCGGTCGACTTCTTGCTTGCGGCCTTCTTGCTTGCAGCCTTCTTCGCGGCGGGACCGGACGCCGATGCCTTGCGCGCCGACGAGCGCGCCGTGATCCCGCCGGCCGGCTCCTTCCAGACGTGCGCGCGCATCGGGTCGCGTTCGTTGAGCCCTTTTTCCCCGGTCACGGCCGACAGTGCATCGGCGTAGGGCTGGTCGGCGTCGAGCCGGCGCAGTTCCTCAGCGATGAGGTCGCCGAGGTCGCGTCGCCGGAGCGGCAGCTGGCGGTCGGGTCGACCGGTGCGGGACAGGGTCGCCATGCGCCCGTCGGGCCGGTCGATGCGCAGCCGCTCGCCACCTTCGAACCGCACCTCGACCGCGGTGATGCCGGGGCCGTCCGACTCCGTCGCCCGGATGCGCACCCCGAGTCGCGCCTGCAGCCAGCCGGCGACGAGCGCGGCACTCGGGTTGCCCTTCACCGCCTGCACCTCGCCCGAGGTCGGCGGCGGGGTGCCCCCGTCGAATGCCGACGCGAGCAGGGCGCGCCATGGCGTCGCACGCGTCCAGGCCAGATCGGTGTCGCCGGGGGAGTAGTCGCGCGCTCGTCGGCGCAGCGCCTTCAGCGGTTCCTCGGACGCGGCGGCGTCGGTGACCCGGCGTTGGGCGAGCACGCCCAGCGGGTCGAACGCCAGCTTGTCCGGCGGGATCTCGTGCCACCAGGTGACGACGGGCGCGTCCGGCGCGAGCAGCGGCAGCACGACCGACTCGGCGTGCAGGGTCAACCGGCCGTACATCCGCATGACGACGGCCTCGTTGGCGCCGAGCCGACCGCCGACCTGCACCTCCGCGTCCAGTCGGTCCTCGGCCTGGAGCCGGCGCCGTACGACGACGAGCACTCGACAGGGGTGCGACGCGGCGGCGGTCGTCGCCGCGGCCTCAGCCTCGGCGACGTTCGTCTCGTCGGTGACGACAACGAGGGTCAGGGCCAGTCCGGAGGCCAGTGCGCCCGCGGCCCGACGCTCCGCACCGAGCGCCTTGACGATCTCGGCGCCGTTGGTGTCCCACAAGGTGATGGTCATGCCGGGTCCCCGGGCAACAGCGGCCGACCTAAGTCATGTCGTGGAGTCCTCATGGACGCCTCCACACGCGGCCGTCGCGCGCCAACATCTCGTCGGCGGCGCGCGGTCCCCACTCGCCGGCTCGGTACTTCTCCGGCTTCTTGCCGACCCAGAACTCCTCGAGCGGGTCGATGACCATCCAGGACAGCTCGACCTCCTCGTTGCGGGGGAACAGCGTGGCGTCGCCGAGCAGCACGTCCAGCAGTAACCGCTCGTAGGCCTCCGGCGAGGACTCGGTGAACGCCTCGCCGTAGAGGAAGTCCATCGACACGTCCCGCACCTCCATCGCCGACCCGGGCACCTTCGAGCCGAACCGCAGCGTGATGCCCTCGTCGGGCTGCACACGGATGACCAGCTGGTTGTGGCCCAGCTCCTCGGTGTCGGTCCGGTCGAAGGGCAGGTGCGGCGCCTTCTTGAAGATGACGGCGATCTCCGTGACGCGTCGGGGAAGCCGTTTTCCCGTGCGCAGGTAGAACGGCAC
>JAVEDJ010000407.1 GCA_030841025.1 Actinomycetota bacterium | reverse complement strand
CCACCACCGTGCTGACCATCCTGGTCATCGCCGTCCTCGGCAACGTCCTGCTCGCGCGCGTCCGCGACGGGCTGCTCGAGGACAAGCGCCAGGCCGCGCTCAGTGAGGCAGCGAGCGGTACGACGACCGCGGCGCAGGCGTTCACGGACGCGGACCGCTCGTCGGCCGACTACGACACTCTCGCCCACGACCTCGTCGCTCGGCTGTCGTCGGCCGGTGGGCCGGCGGGCGCCAACGACGTCGCCCTGCTCCCGGGTCCCCGGATCAGGTCGGTCGGCGCGCCGTTCGGTGTCACCTCCCGCGACATGGACGACACGTCGACGATCCCGGCCGACCTGCGGCGAGAGGTGGAGCGGAGCGGTGAGCAGCAGTGGACCTACTGCCTGTTCCGCAGCACGAGCGGCGAGACGCAGCCTGCCATCGCCATCGGGTCACCGGTGACCATCCCCACGTTCGGCAACTACGAGCTCTACTTCGTCTTCCCGCTGGACAAGGAGAACGCGACGCTGGGCCTGGTGCGGAGGGCGCTGCTGTACGCCGCGCTGGGCCTGGCGCTGCTGGTCGGCGGCATCGCCTGGCTCGTCACCCGGCAGGTCGTGACGCCGGTCCGCATGGCGGCCCGGATCGCGGAGCGGCTCTCCGCCGGACGGCTCGAGGAGCGGATGCGGGTCCGCGGCGAGGACGACCTGGCCCGGCTTGCCGCGTCGTTCAACCGGATGGCGATCAGCCTGCAGAGACAGATCCGTCAGCTCGAGGACCTCTCGCGGGTGCAGCGCCGGTTCGTCTCCGACGTCTCCCACGAGCTGCGGACACCCCTGACGACCGTGCGGATGGCTGCCGACGTGCTGCACGAGGCGCGCGGCCAGTTCGACCCGGTCGTCGAGCGCAGCGCGGAGATCCTGCAGGCCCAGCTCGACCGGTTCGAGGCGCTGCTCGCCGACCTGCTCGAGATCAGCCGGTACGACGCGGGAGCGGCGCTGCTCGAGACCGAGCCCAGCGACCTGCGCCTGGTCGTGGAGTCGGTCGTGGAAGGGATGGAGCAGCTGGCCGAGCGCCGGGGCAGCACCCTGACGGTGCGGGCCGCGGAGCCGCCCGCCATCGCGGACGTCGACAGCCGTCGGATCCAGCGCATCCTGCGCAACCTGCTGGCCAACGCCATCGAGCACGGCGAGGGGCGACCCATCGAGGTCTACGTCGCCTCGGACGAGAACGCGGTCGCGATCGCGGTGCGCGACCACGGCATCGGGCTGGCGCCGGGAGAGGCCGCGATGGTCTTCAACCGGTTCTGGCGGGCCGACCCGGCGCGGGCGCGGACGACGGGCGGTACCGGCCTGGGCCTGTCGATCTCGCTGGAGGACGCCCACCTGCACGGTGGGTGGCTGCAGGTCTGGGGCGAGGTCGGCGACGGGACCCAGTTCCGGCTCACCCTGCCTCGCGAGGTCGGCAGCGAGCTCGAGCGCTCGCCGATCCCGCTGGAGCCGATGGACTCGGCGCGCCGTCGTCGACCCGTGCGGGTCGGCGACCCCTACCAGCACGTGACGCTCGCGCCGACACGAGGCGGCAGTCGTGCGGGCTGACCTCCGGCGGTCCGTTGCCGTGCGGTGCTGGCGCGTCCTGTCCGTCGTACTGCTGCTCGCGCTGACCGCTGCCTGCGCCACCATCCCCACAGCCGGCCCGGTGCGGCAGGGCCGGGTCCTCGACCAGGGGCCACCCGAGGGCGGCCCGAAGATCGTCGCGCAGTCACCGGCCGACGGCGCCAGCCCGGAGGCCATAGTCAGCGGCTTCGTGCAGTCCGGCGCCGACTTCCGCGACGAGCATGCGTTCGCGCGGGAGTACCTCACGGGTGCGGCCCGCGGCGAGTGGGATCCCGGCACCCGGACCACGATCTATGACAAGGGCGCCGACGTCTTCTACGAGCGACAGGCCGACGGCTCGATCGTGATGACGGCCACCGAGGTCGCCCACATCGACGAGGACGGGCGCTACGAGCGCGTGCCGCCCGAGACGGTGCTGAAGCGGACCTTCTCCCTCACGAAGGTGAGTGGTCAGTGGCGCATCGCCCGGACCGATGACGGGCTGCTGCTCTCGACGACCGACCGCGACGTGAGCTACCGGCAGTTCAACATGTACTTCCTGGCGCCCTCGAAGACCACGGTCGTGCCCGACCCGGTGCTGCTGCCCGCCGCGCTGCCGGGACTCGCGACCAAGCTGGTCACCCGCCTGCTGCAAGGGCCGACCAGCGCGCTGCAGGGCGCGGTCGAGACCGCGTTCCCGCAGGGCACCAAGCTCGAGGTGGCCTCGGTGCCGGTCCGCGGCGGTCTCGCGACCGTCGATCTCAACGATGCTGCCCTGCAGGCCGACCCGAGCACCCGCAACCGCATGTCGGCGCAGATCGCGTACACCCTGCGTCAGCTGCCGGAGGTGCGACGCGTCCGCATCCGGGCCGCCGGCAACGACCTGGTGACCTCGGGCGTTCCGCGCGAGCAGCCGGTGAGCACCTGGGGCTCCTACAACCCGGACATCCTCGGTCAGAGCGCGTCGCTGTACGTCGTGCGCGACTCGCGGGTCGGGCAGCTGGTCAACAGGCGCTTCGAGCCCCTGCTGGGGCCGGTCGGTCTGCCGGGACGCGGCTACCGTCAGCCGGCCGTCTCGCCCGACGCCCAGCGCATCGCGGTGACCGACGCCAACCGCGGCGCACTGTTCGTCGGCCGGCTCAGCCAGGTCACCTCGCTCGACCCGGTCCCGGTCCCCGGGACCGACGTGTCCCTGTCACCCGCGAGCTGGGACGAGAACTCGGACCTGTGGTTGGTGGATCGCACCAGTGGGCGGCTGCTGCTCTACCCGCGCGACGGCAAGGGAGTCGTGCCCGTCCCGGTGCCCCGGCTGGAGGGCGGCCTGCTCTCCGCCGCCCGGGTGGCGCGGGACGGGACGCGCATCGCGCTCGTCGCCGGTCGGGGCCCGACCAGCCGGCTGTACCTCGGCGCTGTCCTGCACAGCCCCTCGGGCGGTGTGCAGGAGATCGATGCGCTCCGCGAGGTGTTGCCCGACCTGCGCGGCATCAGCGACGTGTCCTGGCTCGACGCCGACACGCTGGTCGCGGTGGGCGTCCGGCGCGGCGACGTGGCCCGCCCCCTGCAGACCGACACGGACGGCCTCGAGGTGGACGCCGACATCCAGCCGCTCAAGGACCTGGTGTCCGTGGCGGCCGCGCCGGCCGGCACGAAGCGACCCTTGGTCGCGGCCACGGCAGCGGGTCAGCTGCACCAGTGGGACGCCAGCCTCGGCTGGCTGCCACTCGGGCTCGGCCGCGACCCGGCCTACCCCGGCTGAGCCCCCCGAGCGGCCCGGACCGGCCCGGGCCGGACCGGGCCGGCCCGGGTGCCTTCGTCCACGCCGGCTGCGCCGCCCCCTCGTCCACAGATGGCCCACCCGCGCGGGTGGCGGGCGGCGCGCGGGTGATGCTGGTCGTCGAGAGTGGCCACGGTGGCTCGTGTGAGCCGGCGGGCGAGGGGGACGACGGGAGGTGCGGGTTGGGGCGGGTCAGCGCCGTCGCCGGGGCCGCCCGGGACTTGCTCGGCGATGTGCTCGGTCTCGCCCTGCCGGCGACGTGCGCCGGCTGCGACGGCCCGGCCCCCGTGCTGTGCGCGACATGTCGCGGGCTCCTGACCCGTCGGGCGCGCCCCGCCTGGCCCGACCCCGTCCCGGACGGGCTGCCGCCGCCGTGGGCGGTGGCGCCCTACGCCGGCGCCGTGCGCGACATCGTGATCGCGCACAAGGAGCACGGGCGACGGGCCCTGGCCGAGCCGTTGGGGGCGGCGCTCGCGTCGTCGGTCGCGGCCGCCCTCGGGGGCATCCCGCCGAGCCGGGCGGCGGTCCTGGTCCCCATGCCGTCGCGGGCCGCCGCCGTACGCGCTCGTGGTCACGACCCCACCCTGGCGATGACCCGGCAGGCCGCCGCGAAGCTGCGCCGGGACGGCCGTCGGGTCTCGGTGCTGCCCGTCTTGCGTCTCGCCCGATCCGTGCGCGACCAGGCCGGTCTCGACGCGGCCGCCCGGTCCGCGAACCTGGCCGGCGCCGTGCTGCTGCCGGCTCGGTACCGGCGGCTGCTGCCCAGCGGCGACCAGCCGG
>JAVEDJ010000396.1 GCA_030841025.1 Actinomycetota bacterium | reverse complement strand
CGCACGGTGGTTGGCGGGTCATCGCGCTCGACGACGACAGCAGTGCGCCTGTCTCACACGCCGCGGTCGTGCCACGGCGAATCCAGGTGGGGGACACGTCGTTTCGGGCTGGCTACGTGGAAGGCGTTGCCACCAAGCGGGACAGACAGGGCGAGGGACTGGGCTCGCGGGTGATGGTCGAGGTCTCCGGCCTGCTGCATCGGGAGTTCGAGCTGGGCATCCTGGCCACCGCCGTTCATGGCTTCTACGAGCGGCTCGGCTGGGAGCGCTGGCAGGGACCGACGTTCGTCGACGATGGCAGTCGGCTCGTGCGCACGGCCGACGAGGACGACGGCATCATGGTGCTGCGCGTCGCACCGAGCGACGACATCGATCTCACGGGACCCATCTCCTGCCAGGGGAGATCAGGGGACGACTGGTAGACGCCCAGGCACAGCGCCGCATCTACTGCCGGACGTAGCGGGCGAACAGCGCCCCGTCGTCCTCGAGCAGCTGCGCCAGCGCAACGGACTTGTCCAGGTGCGGCCCGGCCAGGATGCGTGAGCCGTCGCCACCCACCAGCTGTGGCGCTACGGTCAGGCACAGCTCGTCCAGGCGTCCGGCGGCGGCCACCTCGGCGAGCAGGTGTGGCCCGCCCTCGCACAGGATGCGGGTCAGGCCACGGTCGGCGAGCGCGGCGAGCGCGGCGCCGATGTCGACGTGCGTCGCACCGGCGACGATGACGTCGGCCACGCTGGCGAGCCGTTCGGGCCGGCCGCCAGAGGCCGCCGACGTCACGACCAGCGTGCGCTCGGCACCGCCATGGAACAGGGGCGAGTCCGGGTCGAGGTCGAGCCGCCCGGACACCAGCACCAGTACCGGTGCCGGCCGCTGACCCAGGGCGCGGCGCCGGGAACCGTGCTCCGGCTTCGCACGGAGAGAGCGGTAGCCCTCTGTGCGCGCTGTTCCGGCGCCGACGAGCACCGCGTCAGCGAGGCCGCGCAACGCGGCGAAGACCCGTTTGTCACCGGGCGTCGACAGTCCCTCGGAGCGGCCATCGACCACGGCCGCGCCGTCGACCGAGCTGACCATGTTGGCGCGGACCCACGTGCGGCCGTCATCGGGGTACGCGTACGCCTCGGCGAGCTCGACGTCCTCGGCGGGTGACGGCAGGAGGCGGCGCATCAGAACTTTTGGGGCGGGCGCCGCCGGAACCGGGGACCACGCATGGCGCCCGCCACGATGACCACGCCGACGGCCGCGACGGCCACCTGGCAGGCGAGCACCAGCGGCCAGGCGCGGACTCCCGCGGCCTCGGCGATCGCGGCGCCGGCGATAGCGCCGACGATGCCGAGCAGCAACGTGAAAAGGCAGCCGATGGCTTGGCGCCCGGGCACCACGAGGCGGCCCAGTGCGCCGATGACCAGGCCGACCAGGATGGCACTGAAGAAGCCGCTGGACGTCATGTGCTCAGCCTGCCACGCGTACGATCGCCACGCTCTGCCCCGGGAGCGCGACCGTCGCCCCGTCGACCGCCACGTCCTCGGACGAGCCGAGCAGGACACTGACGACCGCCGCATCGAGCGGAACGGTGCGCGCTTCCTTCGCAAGGTTGCAGACCACGCGAAGGCCACCGCGTCGTACGACGACCCAGCGATCTGTCTCGTCCGCGTCGACCACGACGTGATCCAGCCGCGGATCGCTCAGCTCGGGCTCGCTGCGGCGCAGTGCGATGAGCCGCCGGTGCCAGTCCAGGATGCTTGTGTGCGGCTCACGGGTGAGCTCGGACCAGTCGAGACGTGACGCCTCGAGGGTGGCGACGTCCTGCGGGTCGGGTACGTCGGACTCGCTCCAGCCGTGCTCGGCGAACTCGCGCCGCCGCCCGCTGCGTACCGCCTCAGCGAGCTCCGGCTCCTGATGGTCGGTGAAGTACTGCCATGGCGTCGACGCGGCCCACTCCTCTCCCATGAACAGCATCGGGGTGAACGGCGACGTGAGCACGAGGGCGGCGGCCACCCGAGCCAGGTCGGGACCGATCGTTGCGTGGTTGCGGTCACCGGTGGCGCGGTTGCCGACCTGGTCGTGATCCTGGGCGTAGCCGAGCAGGCGGTAGCCCGGCATCCGGCTCGGGTCGATCGGCGCCCCGTGTTCGGCCTCGCGGAAGGACGACCATGTGCCGGCATGGAAGAAGCCACCCGTCAGCGTCGCGCGCAGCGCGCCGAAGGGATCGGCGGCGAAGTCGCCGTAGTAACCCTGCCCCTCACCGGTCAGCAACGCGTGCAGCGCATGGTGGAAGTCGTCGCTCCACTGGGCCGTCATGCCCAGGCCGCCGCACTCGCGCGGCATGATGGTCGCCGGCTGGTTGAGGTCGGACTCCGCGATCAGCGAGAGTGGCCGGTTCAGCTGGGTGGCGAGCACGTCGACGTCCCGCGCGAGCTCGCTGAGGAGATGCTCCGGACTGTCGTCGACGAGTGCGTGCACCGCGTCGAGGCGCAGCATGTCGACGTGAAAGTCGCGCAGCCACATCAGTGCGTTGTCGATGACCCACCGGCGCACCTCGTTGCTGCCGTCATCGTCGAGATTGACCGCCGCGCCCCACGGTGTGTGGTGCTTCTCGGTGAAGTACGGCCCGAAGCTCGGCAGGTAGTTGCCGCTCGGTCCGAGATGGTTGTAGACCACGTCGAGCGCCACGGCCAGGCCCCGGCCGTGGGCGGCGTCGACGAAACGCTTCAACGCGTCAGGCCCGCCGTAGGGCTCGTGCACGGCGAACGGATGCACGCCGTCGTAGCCCCACCCGTGCTCTCCGGGGAAGGCAGCGACCGGCATGAGCTCGACGACATCGACGCCGAGCGCGACCAGGTGGTCGAGTCGACCGATGGCGGCGTCGAGCGTTCCCTCGCGGGTGAAGGTGCCCAGGTGCAACTCGTAGAAGACCGACCCCGGCAGCGCCCTGCCCCGCCAGTCGTGGTCGGTCCAGGTGACGTCGTCGTGCTCATAGAAACGGCTGGCACCGTGGACGCCGTACGGCTGCCACCGTGAGCGCGGGTCCGGCAGGGGGTTTCCGTCATCGAGGACGAAGGCGTAGTCGTCTCCGTGACCGAGACCGGGTACGTCGACGCGCCACCACCCGCCGTCGTCACGACGCATCGGGTGCCGGGTGCCGGCCTCGGCGATTACCGACCCGACGAAAGGGGCCCACACGCGCAGTTCAGTCACGGTCGGCGAACCTACCCCGCACAGGACTGTCCGAACGCAGCCCGCTCTGCGACGATCTTCACCATGCCCAAGCCGGCCGCGAAGGACAGCAGCGAGGACGAGACCGGTGTGACACGGGTTTCCGACCGGTTACGCCTGGCACCTGGCCCGGTCAGGCTCCAGAAGGTCGACACGCGGGCCACTCCTGGCTTCCAGGGCTCGAAGAAGGACGCGGCCAAGGCGCTCCAGCTGCTCGGTCCGCGGCTGGCCGACCTTCAGGAGCGGCTGTTCGCCGAGGGCCGGACGGGCGGCAGCCGGAGCATTCTGCTGCTGCTGCAGGGGATGGACACCTCCGGAAAGGGCGGCACCATCCGGCACGTCGTCGGGGAGGTGGACCCCCAGGGAGTCACGATCCGCTCGTTCAAGGCTCCGACGCCCGAAGAGCGACGGCACGACTTTCTCTGGCGGATCCGGAGGGCGCTGCCCGCTCCGGGGATGATCGGCGTGTTCGACCGCTCGCAGTACGAGGACGTCGTCGTCGTACGGGTGCGCAACCTCGTCGAACCGCGCACCTGGCGTCGCCGCTACGCCACGATCAACCGCTTCGAGGAGTCGCTGGTCGAGAAGGGCACCACGGTCGTGAAGTGCTTCCTGCACATCTCCAAGCACGAGCAGCGCAGCCGCCTGCTGAGTCGGTTGGCCAGTCCGGACAAGCTCTGGAAGTTCAACCCCGGGGACATCGACTCGCGAGCCGAGTGGGAACCGCTGATGGAGGCCTACGCCGACGCGTTGGAGCGCTGCAACACCGCGACCGCGCCCTGGTACGTCGTGCCGGCCGACCGCAAGTGGTACCGCAACTGGGCGATCATGAACATCCTGATCGAGCAGCTCGAGGCGTTGCACCTCGAATGGCCGCGACCCGACTTCGACGTCGAGGCGCAACGCCAGCGCCTGCTCGCCTCCGACTGACGTCGTCGGTCAGGCGCACAGCACTCAGGCGCCGGCAGTCAGGCGGTCAGGCCCCCTGCGGCTCCAGGACGAAGACCGGGATCTCGCGGTCGGTCTTCTTCTGGTAGTCGGCGTAGTCGGGGAACGCCTCGACCGCACGGTCCCACCATTCGGCCTTCTCGTCACCGGTCACCTCGCGCGCGACCATGTCCTGGCGGACCGGGCCGTCCTGCAGCTGGACCTGGGGGTCCGCGACGAGGTTGTGGTACCAGGTCGGGTGCTTCGGGGCGCCACCCTGGGAGGCGACGACGGCGTAGCGGCCGTCGCCGCGAGGCGATCGGGGCCGAGGGCGCCGAGGTCGTGGTCGTCGACGGCGACTACGAGGATGCGGTCGCCGCGGCGGAGCAAGCGGGCGCCGAGCCCGGC
>JAVEDJ010000350.1 GCA_030841025.1 Actinomycetota bacterium | reverse complement strand
CGTCCCAAGCGCGTCGTGACCATCGACTACCTCGGCGCAGCACTGATCAGCGCTGGCGTGTCGTGCCTGCTGATCTGGGTGTCGCTGGCCGGCCAGAACTTCGCCTGGGGTTCGTGGCAGACCGCGGCCATGGTGGTCGGCGGGCTGGTCCTGCTCGCGCTGGCCGCGCTCGTCGAGTCCCGAGCGGCGGAGCCGATCATCCCGCTCGGGCTCTTCCGCAACCGGACCGTGGTGCTCGCCATTGTCGCCAGCGTGGCCGTCGGCGTCGCCCTGTTCGGCACCACCGTGTTCCTCACCCAGTACATGCAGATCGGACGCGGCAAGAGCGCCACCGTGTCGGGCCTGCTGACCTTCCCGATGATGGTCGGCTTGATCGGCACGTCCACCTTGGTGGGCCGCATCATCACCAAGACCGGGTACTTCAAGCGCTACATGCTCATCGGCGCCGTCCTGCTGCCCATCGGTCTTGCCCTGATGGGGACCATCCACTACGACACGTCCTTGCTGCTCATCAGCGGCTACATGTTCATCCTCGGTGCCGGGGTGGGGATGCTGATGCAGAACCTGGTCCTCGCCGTCCAGAACGTGGTCCCGGCTCGGGAGCTCGGCGCGGCCAGCTCGAACGTCGCGTTCTTCCGCACCATGGGCGGCGCCATCGGCGTCAGCGCCCTGGGGGCGCTGCTCGGCAACCGCATCGCCACCCTGCTGCCCGAACGGCTCGCCGAGGCCGGCGAACCGCTGTCGGCCCTCGGAGGCGGCACCGGGCAGCTGCCCGAGACCCGGCTCCTGCCACGCACCATACGAATCGTGGTGGAGAGCTCGTACGCCGACGGGATCGCCGAGGCTTTCCTTGTCGCTGCGCCGATCGCGCTCATCGCCCTGGTCGCCGTGATCTTCCTCAAGGAGGTGCCGTTGTCCACCCGGACCGCCGCGCAGCAGCTGGTCGAGGAGGCCGGCACGGCCGAGGTGACGCATCCGCAGCCGGATGAATCGTCGGCGGCGGAGAGCCATGAGCCGCTGTCCGCCGAGCGCGCGCGCGAGACCGCCAGTGCCGTCGCGGGCGTTGACCCGGCCGCCAACCGCCCGGGCCGCCTTGGGTGATCGGTGGCACTGCAAGGAAGTGACGCTTGGCACTGTCCGCCGCGACGCCGCGGCGAGATGCTCATCGGGATAGGTAAGCCACTGCATGAGCTGCAGAGCCGCGAGCGGAAGGACCTTCCCATGGTCGAGGTCACGCCGATGTCCCTGGCCTTCCCCGATCGCAGGCAGAGCGGCGGGTTCCCCGTGACCGATGCCACCGGCGCCGTCGTTGCGCACATCTCGCCGAGATGGACGGGAACCGCGTTCGCAGCGGAGGACGCAAACGGCAGTGCCCTCTGCGAGGCAACAACCGGCTGGTGGGGGCTCTCCGGCACCTGGCACGCCACCGGGCCCGACGGCCGGGCGATGCTTTCCGTGACCACGCGGTTCATGCGCACCAGTGCCGATGTCCACCTGGAGCGCGGCGGCGACTTCGTCATCCGGGGCAGTGCCTGGAAGCGCGACTTCCTGGTTGCCGATGTCAGCGGAGTGCCGATCGTGACCGCTGTTCCGCGGACGTCCGCGGTCTCCTTCCGGCAGCACGACTACGCGGTCGTTCAGCCGCGGCCCGTGCTCCAGCTGCCGGAGCTCGTCGCGCTCGTGCAGATCTGGCGGATGGTTCGCAAGAGCGACGCGGCCGCGGCTGCCGGCGGTGTGGCGGCGGCCGGAGCCGCCGGTGCGGCGAGCTAGCTGACACTCCCAGGAGGGACAACGGCGAGGTGGCCCGGCACTAAAGATCCCCGATGACTGCCGTGGCATCGAGCTCCTCATCACGCACCACGCGTGGCGTGAGCCCGGCCCGCTCCAGGATGGCAGTGGCGGTGGCCGCCTGCCGCTCGCTCGTCTCCACGAGGAAGTGGCCGTGCGGGGCCAGCCAGCCCGGTGTCTCGGCGGCCACCCGGCGCAGCACGTCCAGTCCGTCGGAGCCGCCATCGAGCGCCAACCGCGGCTCGTGCAGCCGGGCCTCCGCCGGCAACAAGCCGATCGCGTCAGTGGGTACGTAGGGCACGTTCGCCACGAGTACGTCGACGCGGCCACGCAGGTCGGCTGGCAAGGGCGCGAACAGGTCGCCCTGGAACACCTGGCCGCCGAACGGTTCCAGGTTGCGACGTGCGCAGGCCACCGAGACCGGGTCGATGTCGGCGGCGAACAGCCGGATGTGTTCTGTCGATGCGGCGATGGCGGCACCGACAGCGCCTGAGCCACAGCACAGGTCGACGACGGTCGCCTCCGGCCGGCCCGCCAGGGCCACGGCCCAACGCACGAGCAGCTCGGTTCGCGGTCGCGGCACGAAAACGCCCGGGTCGAGGGTGATGCGCACTCCGAAGAAGTCGGCCCAGCCCAGGACGTGTTCCAGGGGAAGCCCCTCGATCCTCCGGGCCACCGTCGCCTCCAGGTCGTCGGGCCTACCGGCTGACGACATGAGCAGGTCGGCCTCGTCCTCGGCGAACACGCAGCCCGCCGCGCGCAGCCGGGAGACGATGGCGGTCCGGTCGGGCAATGGCGCAGACAATCAAGCGGCCTGCGGCGTGAGCAGGACCTGCGCAAGCGAGCGGAGCGCACCCGGCACGACCCGGTAGTAGGTCCACACCCCGCGCCGCTCTCCGGTGACCAGTCCGGCCTCGGAAAGCTTCTTGAGGTGATGGCTCACAGTCGGCTGGGACAGCCCCAGGGGTTCGGTCAGCTCGCAGGTGCACGCTTCGTCGCCGTCGCTCGCGAGCAGCATCGACACCAGCCGCAGCCGGGTGGGATCGGCGAGCGCCTTCAACCGGGTCGCGAGCTGACGCGCCTCGTCGGCGGACAGGGGTGCCTGGGAAAGCGGCGCACAACAGTCGGCGGCGTACGGCACGGGGTCCAGCAGGGGCAGCGGCTTGGGCATACCGCCATGATCCCATGAAATCGATGGGCGTCAATCATTGACAGCTGTCTATTTCTCTTCCACAGTATCGATGTACGTCGATCTCGACCGACCCGTGACGCCCATGAGACGTCGCGGAACCCATCGACCGGAGGAACCACCGTGTCTCGTGTCCAGCTCGCGCTCAACGTCGATGACATCGAAGAGGCCGTCGCGTTCTACTCGCACCTGTTCGCCGCCGAGCCGGCCAAGCGCCGTCCCGGCTATGCAAACTTCGCGCTCGACGAGCCCGCGCTGAAGCTGGTCCTTATCGAGAACCCCGGCCGCGGCGGTTCCCTGAACCACCTCGGCGTCGAGGTCGCCTCGACGGACGAGGTCGTCGCCGCCACCCGCCGGTTCGCCGGCGCGGGCCTCCCGACCGACGTCGAGGAGGGCACCACCTGCTGCTACGCGCTGCAGGACAAGGTCTGGGTCACCGGCCCGGGCGGGGAGCGGTGGGAGGTGTACACGGTGCTGGCGGATGCCGGCGCCGAGCTCGAGGGCAAGACGACTGCCGAGGTCGACATGGCCCTAGTCTCGCCTGTCTCGACCGGCGCCGGATGTTGCGGAGCGACCCAGACCGAGACGGCCGACCCCGCGACGTCGGCCTGCTGCGCGAGCTGATGGAGGGCACCGGATGCTGCCGCTGGGTCGACGTCTGCTCGCCGAGCTCGTCGGGACGGCACTGCTGGTGACAATCGTGGTCGGGTCCGGGATCAGCGCGCAACGACTGTCCCCGGACGACGCCGGGCTGCAGCTGCTCTACAACAGCACGGCCACGGCCTTCGGGCTCGCGATCCTCATTCTGATGTTCGGGCCGGTGTCCGGGGCGCACTTCAACCCGGTGGTGTCTGGGGCCGACTGGCTGCTCTCCCGACGCGGAACCACCGGCCTGCGCGGCCGTGACCTCGGGGCCTACACGGTGGTGCAGACAATCGGCGCCGTTGCCGGCGCAGTCCTGGCCAACACGATGTTCGGCGCACCGACGACGTTCTCCACGAAGGACCGCTCGGACTGGCGCCTGTGGCTGGGTGAGATCGTGGCCACGGCGGGACTGGTCGCACTCATCTTCATGTTGGCTCGCACGCGCGGCGGCGCATGGGCGGCGCCTGCCGTCGGCGCGTACATCGGTGCTGCCTACTGGTTCACGTCGAGCACGAGCTTTGCCAACCCGAGCATCACCGTGGGCCGGATGTTCTCCGACACCTTCGCCGGAATCGACCCGGCGTCGGCGCCCGGGTTCGTCGTCGCGCAGGTGATCGGTGGCGCGCTCGGTCTAGGCCTCGTCCGGGCGCTGTACCCGACTGTCGCTGACGCCGTCGAGGACGTCGTCGTACCGCACCACTTCGTTGCCGGTCCCGAAGGGCCGGCCGCAGGGGGATCGCAATGACCGACAAGCCCAGCATCCTGTTCGCGTGCAAGGCCAACGCGGGGCGCAGCGTCACCGCGAAGCTGCTCGCGGAGCACTACGCCGGCGACCGTGCCGCGGTGTTCTCCGCCGGCTCCGAGCCCGGAGACGGCGTGCACCCCGAGGTGGCCGCGGTGCTCGCCTCGCTCGGACTCGACACCGGCCGCGAGACGCCCAAGGGCTTCGACCCGGACGGTCGTTACACGGCGGTGGTCACCATGGGATGCGGAGAGGCGTGCCCCCTGTATGCCGGTGCGCGCTACGAGGACTGGGAGCTGGACGACCCCAAGGGTCAGGACGAGGCGACCGTCCGTCGCATCGTCACCGACATCGACGGCCGGGTCCGCCGGCTGCTGACCGAGCTGCTGCCCGGCCCTGAGCTGCCGCCGTCGGTCATCATCCGCACTGCATGACAAGCGCAGTGCCGAGAGCCCGTCGCACGTCGAGGGTCGTCGCGCCGAGTGCGGTGACCAGCACACCGCCCCCCTCGAGGCGCATCACGGCGTAGGGCGCCGCGCCGTCCGCCGCGATCGGGTCGATGCCGCCCGCGGCCGCGCCCAGCAGCAGGACCGTGCCCAGGACCCGCTGACCGGCAAGGCCGGCCGGACCGTCCCACCCCGGGGCACTGCCTGGGCCGACGCGCGTGGTCTGCCGGAGCACGGGCCGCTCGTCCACGTCGCAGATCAGCGCGCTGGAAATCGTGCCGCCGAGCTGATCGAGCCGGCCACGGACCAGGATCTCCCGCCAGACGAGGTTGACGTCGCCGGCGCACCGGATGTGAGCGCTGCTCTCGAGTGCGGCACCGGCCGTCACCACCGTGGGCTCCGGCTCCCAGTAGAGCGATGCACCGGCACCCAGCTCGGCGCGCACGGTGAACCGTGCAACGTCTGCCGGATCGCCAGCACCCGGCTGACCCGGCTGCACGACCATCGCCGCGGCCGAGCCGATCCGCAGCTGTGCCCCGGCGGCCACGTCGATGTCCAGGTGCAGCTCGTCACCGCCGAGCGGGCCGCCTGCGCCCGCGACCATCGTCACGCCGTGACCGGTTCGCCGGAGGACGAGGGGAGCCTCCGACCGCAGGGTCGACAGCCGTGTGCCGCCCTCTGCTGCCGGGCCGGCGACGATGTGGGCGCGGGCTCTCACGTGTGGGTCACGTCGTGCGAGCCCCGCGGCGGGCGGCGAGCTGGAGTCGCAGCCAGTCGGTGACCGGTCCTGCCCGCGGGTCACCGCGCAGGTCGGTGAACACCACTGGACGGTCCGCGCGCACCGCAGCCGCGTCGCGGGCCATGACGGCGAGATCGGCCCCGACGTGTGGCGCGAGGTCGGTCTTGTTGACCACGAGCAGGTCCGAGGCGGTCACGCCGGGGCCACCCTTGCGTGGCACCTTGTCGCCGCCGGACACGTCGAGGACGAACATCTGGACGTCGATGAGCCCGCGGCTGAAGGTCATGGTCAGGTTGTCGCCGCCGCTCTCGACCAGCACGAGCTCCGGGTCGTGGGCCTGCTCCAGCGCCTCGACCGCATCGAGGTTGGCGGCAATGTCGTCGCGCACCGCGGTGTGCGGACAGCAGCCGGTCTGCACTGCTGAGATGCGGTCTGTCGAGAGCACACCGGCCGACCGCAGGAAGTCGGCGTCCTCCGTCGTGTAGATGTCGTTGGTGACCACGACGACGCCCATGTCGGGGCCGAAGACGCGGCACAGCGCCGCAACCAGCGCGGTCTTGCCGCTGCCGACCGGGCCGCCGATGCCCACCCGGAGCGAGCGGCGGTGCGTCGATGCGGCCTCTCCGCCGGCAGGTGCCGCGAACCGGGTGATGCCGTCGGGCTGGGGATCCTCACGATGCAAAGAGCTTCACCTCCGAACGAGCGTGGTTCTCGGCGAGAACGTCGAGCATCGGGAGTGCCGGGGCAGGCAGCAGGGCCGCGTCGTCGACGGCGCTCGCCTCGGCGCCGTACGCCGCGCAGTGGTCGATGTCCGGGGCCAGGTTGGCTACCAGCCGCGTGACGTCGACCGGGTCGAGCCCCAGCAGCCGCAGGGCCGCAGAGGCCGGTCCGGTGACGGAGGCGCTGGCAACGAGCAGCGCTGCGTCGTGCGTTCCGCCGCCGGTCAATGCCACGGCAACACCCTGGACGACGGCGTGGTGCGGCCGCTCGCCGAGCCAGCTCAGGACCGGAGCCGGCCAGCAGCGACCGACGACCCGCAGCAGGGCGCGGCCCTGGGCACGGGACACCTCGCGCTGTGCCGGTGAAGGCAGCCGCGCGGAGACCTCGTCGTCGAGGCGGCGCCAGTCACCCCCGTCGGCACTGTCGTGGCCGGCGAGCCGGCACGCGTAGGCAGCGACGGCCGCGGCCTGGGCACCGGCGGCCGACAGCCGACCGCGCAGGAAGGCATCCAGACTGGTCACGTCGTGGACGCGACCGGTTGTGACGGCCTGCTCGACACCGCCGGAGTGCGCGTGCCCCCCGGCCGGCAGCCGTGAGTCGGCGAGCAGCAGAAGGGCGGCCGTGGTCGTCGCGTGGTCCGGATCTGTCATGAGCACCTCAGAACAGGAAGTAGCGCTGCGCCATCGGCAGCTCGGCCGCGGGTGCCGCCTCGACCACGTCACCGTCGATGCGGACAGTGAAGGTGTCCGGGTCGACCCGGATGTCGGGCAGCGCGTCGTTCATGGGCAGGTCGGCCTTGCCGCGCCGTCGTACGTCGCGCACCGGCACCAGCGGGCGTCGTACGGCGAGCCGGTCAGCCAGCCCGGCATCGACGGCGGTCGGGGCGACGAAGTGCACCGATGTCGCACTGGCCACGGCCGGCGCGGCTCCCCACATCGGGCGTGGGAGCACCGGCTGCGGGGTGGGGATCGACGCGTTGGCGTCGCCCATCGCCGCCCACGCGATCATGCCGCCCTTCACCACGACGTGCGGCCGTACGCCGAAGAACGCCGGTGGCCACAGCACCAGGTCGGCGAGCTTGCCGACCTCCACCGAGCCGACCTCGCCCTCGAGGCCATGCGCGACGGCCGGGCAGATCGTGTACTTGGCGACGTAGCGTCGCGCGCGCAGGTTGTCGGCTCCGTTGTCCGCACCCCCGTCACCGGGAAGGAATCCGCGGCGCTGCTTCATGGCGTGCGCGGTCTGCCAGGTGCGCATGACCACCTCGCCGACCCGGCCCATCGCCTGGCTGTCGGATCCGATCATCGAGATCGCACCGAGGTCGTGCAGCACGTCCTCGGCGGCCATCGTCGATGGACGGATCCGGCTCTCGGCAAACGCCAGGTCCTCCGCGACGGCCGGGTTGAGATGGTGGCAGACCATCAGCATGTCGAGGTGCTCGGCGAGGGTGTTGATGGTGTGCGGCCGCGTCGGGTTGGTCGACGAGGGCAACACATTCGGGTGCCTGGCGACGGTGATGATGTCGGGCGCGTGCCCGCCGCCGGCTCCCTCGGTGTGATAGGCGTGAATGCCGCGGCCGGCGATCGCGGCAACCGTGTCCTCGACGAAGCCGGCCTCGTTCAGGGTGTCGGTGTGGATGGCGACCTGCACACCGGTCTCGTCAGCGATCCGCAGGCAGGCATCGATTGCCGCTGGTGTGCTGCCCCAGTCCTCGTGCAGCTTGAAGCCCGAGACGCCGGACGCCAGCTGCTCGCGCAGCGACTCGGGGGAGACGGTGTTGCCCTTGCCGAGCAGCGCAACGTTGATGGGCCAGTCGTCGAGGGCCTCGAGCATGCGCGCGACGTACCACCCGCTACTGGTGACCGTCGTCGCCTTGGTGCCCTCTGCCGGACCGGTTCCGCCACCGATCCAGGTGGTCACGCCGGAGCCGATGGCCTCCGGCAGCTGAGTGGGGCTGATCAGGTGCACGTGGCAGTCCACGGCGCCGGCGGTGAGGATGTGCCCGTTGCCGGCGAGGATCTCCGTCGAGGGCCCGATCACCAGGGCGGGATCGACTCCGTCCATGGTGTCGGGGTTGCCGGCCTTGCCGATACCGACGATCCGTCCGTCGCGCACGCCCACGTCGGCCTTGATGACACCCCAGTGGTCGAGGATCACCGCGCCGGTGATGACGAGGTCGGGCGCGCCCTCGGCCCAGGTGGCTCGCGACTGCCCCATCGACTCGCGGATCACCTTGCCGCCGCCGAACACCGCCTCGTCGCCGGCCGATCCCTCGGGGCGGCAACGGTCCTCGGTCACCTCGATGAACAGATCCGTGTCGGCAAGCCGGACCCGGTCCCCGGCGGTGGGGCCGTAGAGGACGGCGTACCGATCGCGCGCGATGTCGCTCACGGCACACCCGCGTCCGCGGGGCGGTCCAACGGTCCGGCCGAGTCCCCACGAAGACCCGGTACGACGCGCGCCCCGCCGATCGGCACCAGGGCCACCTCGCGGTGCACCCCCGGTTCGAAGCGCACCGCCGTACCCGCCGGCACATCGAGCCGCGAACCCCATGCCTTGTCGCGGTCGAAGCGCAGCGCCGGGTTGGCCTCGGCGAAGTGGTAGTGCGAACCCACCTGAACCGGACGATCTCCGGCGTTGACCACCTCGAGCACGATGCGGGACCTGCCGCGATTCAGCGGGACTGCGCCCTGCCCGCTGACCACCTCGCCGGGGATCATGGGATCGGGTCGTGGACGGTGACCAGCTTGGTGCCGTCCGGGAAGGTTGCCTCGACGTGCACCTGTCCGATCATCTCCGGCACACCTTCCATCACGTCGTCGCGGGTAAGGACCGTGCGGCCCGACTCGACCAGGTCGACGACCGTGCGGCCATCGCGCGCCCCCTCCAGGAGGAACGAGGAGATCACGGCGACCGCCTCCGGGTGGTTGAGCCGTAGGCCCCTCGACTTGCGCCGAAGGGCCAGGTCCGCGGCGTACGAGAGCAACAGCCGTTCCTGCTCATGCGGAGTCAGACGCATGCCTGGGATCCTGGCACGGCCGGTGTTTCAGGCGTGTGACGCGCGGCCTGCGACCGGGTCGAGCGGCAGTGCGGCGGCCCACCATGGACACGAAGATCGCCAGCGGCTAACTTCAGCGCGGCGGGCCCCCGGCACGGAGGAGATCCAGTGGACAACGAGCTGTACTCATACTCGCCGATCGTCGATCGGCCACCTCTGGCGTGGCCGGATGGTGCCCGCGTTGCCTTCTACATCGGCCTCAACATCGAGCATTACCTGGTTGACGCCCCGTCCACGAGCATCTTCCCGGGCACCGCGGGACTGGCGCCCGACCCGTTGAACTACGGCTGGCGCGACTACGGCCTGCGCGTGGGTATCTGGCGGATGATCGAGTCGCTCGACCGGCACGGGCTACGCGCCAGTGTGCTGCTGAACTCCGACGTCACCAGCCGCTACCCGCAGATCATCGAGGCCGGCCGCCAGCGCGACTGGGCCTGGCTTGCACACGGCAAGAACAACTCCACCTTCCAGGCCGGCATGTCCGAGGACGAGGAGCGGGCCTACCTCGAGGACGTTGTGTCGACCATCGAGTCGGCGACCGGGCGCCGTCCCAAGGGCTGGCTCGGACCGGCTCTGACCGAGACGTTCAACACCCCACGACTGCTCGCGGAGCTGGGGCTGAGCTACACGCTGGACTGGTGTGCCGACGACCAGCCGTTCCCCCTCAACGTGCCAGGCAAGCAGTTCATCAACGTGCCCTACGCCATCGACTTCAACGACGTGACGCTCTTCGTCGGCAAGAGCCTGACCGGACCGGACTTCTACCAGATCGTCGTCGACCAGCTGGACCAGCTGTGTGCCGACGGTGAGAGCGCCGGCCGGGTGATGGCCCTGCCGCTGCACCCGTTCATCATCAACCAGCCGTTCCGTCACAAGTACGTCGACAAGGCTCTGGAATACATTGCTGGGCACGAGGGCGTGTGGTGCACGACGAGCGACGAGATCGCCGACTACTACCTGCAGAACTGCCTCCCTGGGGAGGTAGCGCACGATGGATCTGCCTGACCGCTACAAGGACACGTTCGACTTCTACGTGAAGAAGGGCTTCGCCGCCCGGGTCGGCTTCGGGCGGCGGCCGGCGCTGCTCGTGATCGACATGATCAAGGGCTTTACCGACCTTGAGTGCCCGCTGGCGAGTGACCTGGACAGCCAGGTGGAGTCGATCAACGGGCTCTTGGAGGCTGGGCGCTCGGCTGGAATCCCGATCATCTTCAGCACGGTGTCCTACGACGTCGAGCTGCAGGAGGCCGGGATCTGGATCCAGAAGATCCCGGCGAACAAGTACCTCGTCGAAGGCTCACCGTGGGTGGAGATCGACGAGCGGCTGGGACGGCGGCCGAACGAGACCCTGCTGGTGAAGAAGTACGCCTCGTGCTTCTTCGGCACCGACCTCACCGCCCGGCTGGTCAGCCGCGGCGTCGACACGCTCATCGTCACGGGCTGTACGACGAGCGGCTGCGTCCGCGCGACGGCGGTGGACTCCTGCTCGGTCGGCCTGCACACCATCGTCGTCCAGGAGGCGGTCGGCGACCGTGCGGAGCTGCCGCACTTCGCCAACCTGTTCGACATCGATGCCAAGTACGGCGACGTGGTCGGCCAGGACGAGGCGCTGGGCTACCTGACGGGGCTGCCCGCCCGCATGTGAGGCGACTCACCGCCCGTTTTGATCAAGAAAGTCGTATGTGGTGCCGATGTCCCGGTCATGCAGCCACAGGGAACGTGGGCCTATGGCGCCGTGTGCCTGACCGGCATGGTCGCCTACCTGATGTTTCCTGGGGACCTCGGCCGCCTGGGTTATGAGCTCGTGTGCCTGGCCACTCTCACCGTCGTGACCCTCGCCTTCCGCCGGGTGCCGCGGCGGGCGCGCCGGAGCTGGGCGCTGGTCCTCGCCGCGCTGGCGTCGTGGTTCGTGGCCGCTGTCATTGCCGACTACTACGCCCTCGTACTCCAGCACCCCTTGCCGGCCTTCTCGGCCTACGACGTGGCGAACATCGCTGGCTACTTCCTGCTGCTGGCCGGCTACCTGGACCTGTTGAGGGCACGCCGGTCGAGGGTGGACCGGGAGGCGCTGCTGGACGTAGCCATCTTCGTGGTGGCTATCGGCGCCGTGATGTACGAGCTCGTGGTGCAGCCGATGTGGACGACTCCTGGCCTGTCCACGGTGACCAAAGCCATGTACTCGACCTACCCCGTGCTGGACCTGATCGTGCTCGCGCTGGCTGCGCAGATGCTGCTCGCGGGTCGCCGCCCCCGGGCGCTGAGCCTGCTGCTCACCGGCGGGATGAGTGTCTTCCTCGTCGACCTCGGCGCCGCCACCGTCGGGGCCACCGACCCGGACTGGCTGCCCTGGATGTTCTTCGGCTACTTGCTGGCCACCTTCTTCTACGGCTTCGCCGCCTTGCACCCGACGCTGCCCGCTATTGCCGACCCGGCTGAACCGCATCGCACGTTCGGTGTGGTGCGGATGGCCTGCGTCGGCGCCGCACTCGCGTTGGGGCCGCTGCTCGCCGCGGTGCAGCCGCTGCTCGGGCTGGAGCCGGACCTGGTCGTGCTCGCGGTGGTCGGCGTGGTCGTCACCGGCCTCGTGCTTGCCCGGATGTGGCTGCTGGTCCAGCAGGAGCGGCGACGGCTGCTGTTGGAGCGCCAGGAGGAGTACTTCCGGACGATCACGGAGAAGACCAGCGACCTGAGGCGGATCTTCCATAGCTCGGGCGACATCAGCTATGAGTCCCCAGCGCTGTCGCTGGTGCTCGGGACGGACGCGGCCGCGGACCGGACGTCGTACACGGCTGGCTTTCACCCCGAGGACCACCAGCTGCTCGTCGCCGCAGTCGAGGACTGCCGCAGCCAGCCGGGCGAGCTCGTCGAGCTCGAGCTGCGCGCCGCGGGTGACGCCCACGAGCAGTGGTTCGCCGCGCGGCTCGTCGACCTTGAGTCGGTGCCGAGCGTCGCCGGCACGCTGATGGTGCTGCAGGACGTCACCGCGCGCAAGGCGCTCGAGCGGGAGCTGACCCACAGCGCGTTCCACGACTCCCTGACCGGCCTGCCCAACCGCGCGCTGCTGCGGGACCGCCTGGAGACGGCGATCGCCCGATCCAACCGGACCGGGCAGGGACTGGCCGCCTTGTTCATCGACCTCGACAACTTCAAGAAGGTGAACGACGGCCTCGGGCATGCGGTGGGGGACGAGCTGTTGCGAAACCTGGCCGAGCGCTTTCGTTCGGTGCTGCGGCCCGAGGACACGATCGCGCGGATGGGAGGCGACGAGTTCGCCGTCGTCGCCGAGTCCCTGCTCGACCCGCAGATGGCGTCCGGCATCGCTGAGCGGCTGCTTGCGGTGCTGCGCGCACCCATCTCGGTCGCCGGCACCGCCGTACATGTCGGCGCCAGCATCGGGATCGCGCTGGCCGGCAACGGATCGAGCGCAGACCAGCTGCTCCGTGACGCGGACTCCGCGATGTACGCGGCCAAGGCGGCGGGCAAGGGAGGGCTGCAGGTCTTCGTCGCGGCCATGCACGAGCGCGTGGTGGAGCGCCTCGAGATGGAGGCGGACATGCGACTTGCGCTGGAGCGGGATGAGTTCACCCTGGACTTCCAGCCCACCATCGCCCTGCAGGACGGCGGGGTCACCGGCTTCGAGGCGCTGCTGCGCTGGAGACACCCCAGCGGACTCGTGTCGCCGGACGACTTCATCCCGCTGGCCGAGGAGACCCGGCTCATTGTGCCGATCGGCCGTTGGGTGCTGCGGGAAGCGTGCATGGAGGCCGTGAGCTGGCAGCGGGAGGGCAGGCGCCTCTCCGTGGCCGTGAACGTCTCCGTGCGCCAGCTCGACACAGCCGACCTGATCGACGACGTGCGGCACGCCCTGCAAGCCAGCGGTCTCGAGCCGGACCTGCTGGTTCTCGAGATCACCGAGAGCACGCTGGTAACGAACCCGTCGGCTGTTGCCGAGTCCCTGAACCGGATCAAGTCGCTCGGCGTGCGGATCGCTATCGACGACTTCGGCACGGGCTACTCGTCGCTTGCCTACCTGCGTCGGTTCCCCATCGACATCCTCAAGATCGACCGCGCGTTCGTGGATGGCATCAGCAGCGACAGTGCCGCCGCCGCGCTGGTGCGCAGCCTCGTGGACCTGGGGCGCTCGCTGTCGCTCGAGACCGTCGCGGAAGGCATCGAGAGAGTGGACCAGGCCGACCTGCTGCGCGAAGACGGGTGCGCGACCGGGCAGGGTTTTCTCTTCGCCCGCCCGATGGCCCGCGAGCTGGTGGCCGACTTCCTCGCCCAACAACGCGATCCGAACTGGTCACCCCAGGCGAAGTCGACGCAGCTCTAACTGGCTTCGGGGTACAACAGGGTGTGACGCTGAGGCCTTGTTCCGATCTGTCTACCGCTGGCTGGATCACGGCCAGCGACCTGCCGTGGGATCAGCTGGTCACGTTCGGACCATGGGGCTTCCCGGCCTACGCGAGGCTGCGGATGCTGCCCGATCCCGCATACGCGGGACAAGCGGAGAACGACGCCGAGGTCGACGAGGGTCGCGCATCCGAGAGCGCGCAGCTCGGTGCCGCCCTGCAGGTGCTGAGCCGCCACACCCGCACGCCCGACGACTGCTACTTCTGCCTGTGGGACGGCTGGGGTCCGGGCATCAAGGGCGGCGACGGCGTGCGGAAGGTCGACGTGCAGATGGTCGACCCGCACACGGACAACGCCCGACCGGGGCTGGCACCGGCCTCTCCGCCCTCGGTTCCGCAGCGACCGACGGTCGTCGTACCCAACCGCGCCTACTTCCTCTTCCACGGGAAGACCTCAGAGCTGGGGGATTGGGGTGCAGCCGGGAAGTGGCCTGATCAACCCCGGGCGGACACGCCCCCTGCGTTCATCTGGCCGGCCGACCACGCCTGGTGCATCGCCAACGACGTCGACCCGCACTGGATCGGGGTCGGGGCCCACAGCGGGGCCATCGAACAGCTCGCGGCCCACCCACTCCTCGACGTGGTCCGAGCCGACCCGCGTGCGGGCCAGCCCCACTATCGCTGAGGGCTGAGCACTCGGCAGTGACGATCATCCGCTTAGGGAGCCGAAGTAATACCGGCATCGGTCGCGCGATTCAGGGCTTCGCTGCGACGCCGGGTTGGGCACGGGACAGACCCCGGAGAAGGATGCGCGAGAGCCGTTCGGTTGATTCGGCGTCGGCGTCGTCGACGCCCGTCGCGACTCCCTCAAGAACAGCGAGGAGCAGCTCTCTGGTCTCGCGGACCGCGGCACGGCCGCTGTCGGTGATGACCACCAAGTTCGCCCGGCCGTCGACGGGGTCGGAGGTGCGCGCGATCAGGCCTCTGCCCTCGAGATCAGCCAGGGCGGCCGACATGGTGGGGGCTGTCACGCCGGTGCTGGTGGCCAGGTCCCTGGCGCGAAACACCCCGTCGTAGAGCTGCTGCAGGATCCGGAACTGCCGGAGCGTCAGGCCGGGGCGCGAATCCAGTGTGCTGCTCAGCAGCCGGATGAGCTGTGGCGCGACCTCGAGCAGCGATGCCGCCACCGCCCGTGCCGGCCCCTCATCAGGCATGGCCGAAACCATAGCCGGTGTACTCACTCGTTGACCCCCGTTGTCCAGATTGATTAGATACACGAATATTAATACGGGTGCCTGGCGACACGGTGCCCATTGATGGGAGGCTGCGCCCTGACGCCGGTCGCGGCGCCGAGGCCACCGGCGGCTATCAACAAACGGAGGGGCCACGTGGTTCCGGCTGTCCTACGCAACCGAACCTTCGGCCTGTACTGGTTCGGCGTCGTCAGCTCCCAGATCGGGACTCGTGCCACGAGCGCCGCCTATCTCTATCAGGTCTACGCGCTCACTCGTTCGCTCCCCATCACGGGCCTGGTCGGGTTGGCCGAGGGTGTTGCCCTGCTGGTCCTGAGTCCGCTCGGTGGGGCGTTCGCGGACCGCGTCGACCGGCGCCGGCTGCTGCAGTGCGCGCAGGGCGTCTCACTCACGGTGGCGCTCGCGCTGGCGATCCTCAGCGCTTCCGGACACGTGCAGGTCTGGCACCTGTTGGTGTGCGTACTGCTCATCACGGCCGCCTCCACCTTCGATGCGCCCGCGCGCCAGGCCCTGATCCCTTCGCTCGTCCCGAGGGCTCAGCTGGCCCAGGCCTTCGCGCTGCTGAACCCGTCCCGTGAGCTGGCCTACCTCATCGGGCCCTCCATCGCGGGGGTCCTCATCGCGGTGAGCGGACCGTCACTGGTCTACATCCTCGACGCAGCGACGTACGCCGTGCTGATCGTGATCCTGTTCTTCCTGCGCACCCCGCCGTTGCCCGCGGACGCCCGCGGCGCCTCCCTCTGGGCGAACATTCGTGAGGGCGCCGCCTTCGTCCGGTCACGCGCGCTGATCGTGCAGCTGATCAGCCTCGACCTCTCGGCCACTCTGTTCGGCGCCTACACCGTCGTACTGCCCGCACTCGCGCTGGACGTCCTGCACGTCGGACCGACTGGTTACGGCCTGCTGTCCTCCGCGCCGAGCGCGGGGGCGGTTCTTGCGACGTACGTCGTCCTGCGTGTGGTGGGCCGAAGCCGGCGGCTCGGCCAGGTCCTGCTGTTGTCCACGGTCGGGTACGGCGTCGCCGCGCTGGTCCTGGCGCAGGCGCCGCTGTTCGCCGTCGCGCTTGCCGCGGGCGCGCTGCTCGGGGGATTCGATGCCATGGCGACGAGCATCCGCCACGCCGCCGTCCAGCTCGAGACCCCCGACCAGCTGCGCGGCCGGGTCTCCTCCATCTACCAGATGGCCTCGCGCGGCGGGCCCGCGTTGGGCGACGTCAACGTGGGGCTGTTGGCCGGCGTGCTGGGGCCGGTTGGTGCGCTGACCGTCGGAGCGCTCGTACCGATCGCCTACGCATCGGCCATGCTCCTGCGCGGCGGGCGGGTCCGGGACTACCGCGGCGCGGCCGATGAGCTCGAGCCGTCGCCGACCGATGCCGTACCCGGCGCGCCGCCTCCCACCTGAACGGCCGGCTCAGCCGTGGCCGGCGCGCCAGTTGAGCTCCAGGAGCTCGAGTAGCTGCTCGGGATGCTGTGCTCCTCGCAGCCCGTCCCGGCGTTCTATGACGAAGCAGGGGACTGCATCGATGCCCAGCTCACGGGCGAGTGCTTGGTCGGCGCGCACGGCGTCGGCGTACAGCTCGTCAGACAGGGCACGTCGTACGTCGTCGCCGGCGAGGCCGACGTCCCCCGCAAGCCGCTCGAGGACCACCGCGTCGCCGATAGCCTCGCCGGAGGTGAAGAACCCGCTGAACAAGCGCTCCATAGCCGCCTCATGAACCCCTTGCGCGAGGGCGAGCTGGAGCACTCGATGCGCGGCGAAGCTGTTCGCTGGCTGGACGCGTTCGAAGTGAACGTCGAGGCCCTCGGCGCGGGCCGCGTCGGTGAGCAGGCCAAGGTGCTGCTGCACCGCCGCAAGCTCCGAACCGTTCTTGGCGGCGAGACGGCGACCGTAGTCACCCGGCTCGACGATGTCGCCGAGCCTTGCGGATTCGGCGTCCGGGTGCAGCTCGAAGCTGCGCCATTCGACGGTGACGCGGTCGCGGTGAGCGAACCGTGCGAGAGCGGTCGCGAACCGGCGCTTGCCGATGTAGCACCACGGGCACACGACGTCCGACCAGATCTCGACCCTCACGCTGGGTCCGCGTGGTGCACGCGCTGACGCGTCCGCGGCATCGTTGAGGTGAGCACGGTGCTCCTGGGGAACGTCGGGGAGGGGCGTCGGCCCGCCGGAGGTCGGCCATGTTCGCACAACAGGTGAGCGGACCACTGGAGAATGGCACGCCGACTGCGCTTCTGGCCAGGCGGCTGCTCCCGAATGTAACGAACAAGTAACGGCCGCTGTCGTGGCCATTGACAGCGGAGAGGCCTGCTGCGAGTCTCTGGTCAGACCACCTGATGACCCGGCAGCGCTCCACGAGAGCGTCGTTCCGATGGGCGGGAAGGACTCTTGACCAGCTCGTTACCGGCCGCTACTGTCCAGACATCCAGAGGTCCGACCAAAGACGGTGGCAGCTCGCGCGACTGTCGCACTCCGCGCACCCGTC
>JAVEDJ010000269.1 GCA_030841025.1 Actinomycetota bacterium | reverse complement strand
GCGGAAGTGATGTCAGCAGGCTTGGACCATCACGGTAGGGTCGAATGCATGTCGGCTGGAGAGATCGCGGGCCTCATCGCCGCCGTGGCGTTCGTCCTGCTCGTGGGTGTCCTCGCGGTGCCGCTGCTCAAGCTCGGCGGGGTGCTCGACGAGACGCGTTCGATGATCAAGGGCGTGTCCGACGAGACGGTCCCGCTGCTGAGCGAGGTCACGACAACGGTCAGCACCACCAACGCCCAGCTGGTGCGGGTCGACGCGATCACGTCCAACGTCCAGCAGGCCACCACCAACGTCTCCGCGCTCACGGCGCTGCTCGCTGCCACCCTCGGCAGCCCGGTCGTCAAGGTCGCGGCGTTCAGCTACGGCGTCCGCAGCGCGCTCTCCGGCAGGCCCCAGCAGCGCTCGGAGCGGCAGGTCCGCGACCAGATCAGGGCCGAGCAGGCCGCTGCCCGGGCCGCCGGTCGCCGTCGCCGGGGTGCCGCGTCATGAGACGGCTGTTCTGGATGGGCGTCGGGGCGGCGGCGGGGGTCTACGCCGTACGCAAGGTGCAGAAGATCCTGCACTCCTACTCTCCCTCCGGGCTCGCCGAGCGGGCTGAGGGGTTGGGGGCCAGCATCCGCTACTTCGCCGACGAGGTGCGCGCCGGCATGACCGCCCGCGAGCTGGAGCTGCGCGACGCCCTGGGTCTGGGCGATGGCGCTCGTGACCTGCCGCCGGGCGAGGCTGCCCAGCTGATCGAGCACCCGACCCGGCATCGGAGGAGCGCAGGCTGATGGAGACCGCCGAGATCAAGCGTCGGTGGTTGGAGTACTTCGGCAAGCGGGACCACGCCGTCGTGCCCTCGGCCTCCCTCCTGCTGGACGACCCCAACCTGCTGTTCGTCAACGCCGGCATGGTGCCCTTCAAGCCCTACTTCCTGGGCCAGGAGACTCCGCCGTGGAAGCGCGCGACCAGCGTGCAGAAGTGCGTGCGGACCCTCGACATCGAGGAGGTCGGCCGCACCACCAGGCACGGCACCTTCTTCCAGATGAACGGCAACTTCTCGTTCGGCGACTACTTCAAGGAAGGCGCCATCGAGCTGGCCTGGGAGCTGGTGACCCGGCCGCAGAACCAGGGCGGCTTCGGCTTCCCCGAGTCCAAGCTGCTGGCCAGTGTCTACGAGGAGGACGACGAGGCCTTCCGGCTGTGGCGCAAGATCAGCGGCCTGCCCGAGGACCGCATCGTGCGGCTCGGCAAGAAGGAGAACTTCTGGTCGATGGGTGTGCCCGGGCCGTGCGGTCCGTGCAGCGAGATCCTGATCGACCGTGGGCCGGAGTACGGGCCCGAGGGTGACATCGAGGGGGCGGGTGACCGCTACCTCGAGTTCTGGAACCTCGTCTTCATGCAGTACGAGCGTGGCGAGGGCACCGGCAAGGCCGACTTCCCGATCCTGGGCGAGCTGCCGAACAAGAGCATCGACACGGGCATGGGTCTCGAGCGGGTCGCCTTCCTGCTGCAGGGCGTCGACAACCTGTACGAGATCGACGAGGTGTTCCCCGTCCTCGACCGCGCCGCCGACCTGGCGGGAAAGCGCTACGGCGCCGGAGACAGCAGGAACGCCGTCGACGACATCCGGCTCCGGGTCGTGGCCGACCACGTGCGCAGCGCCCTGATGCTCATCAACGACGGCGTCACGCCGAGCAACGAGGCCCGCGGCTACGTCCTGCGCCGCCTGCTCCGTCGTACGGTCCGCTCGATGCGACTGCTCGGCGTCGACGAGCCGGTGCTGCCCGAGCTGCTGCCGGTCAGCCGTGACGCGATGGCGCCGTCCTACCCGGAGGTCGCAACCGGCTTCGAGCGCATCGCGGCGGTGGCCTACGCCGAGGAAGAGGCGTTCCGGCAGACCCTGCGGTCGGGTACGACGATCCTCGACACCGCCGTCCGGGACACGAAGGCACAGGGAGGTACGTCGCTCTCGGGCGAGCGAGCCTTCCAGCTGCACGACACCTACGGCTTCCCGATCGACCTGACCCTCGAGATGGCCGCCGAGCAGGGGCTTTCCGTCGACGAGGCCGGCTTCCGCAGCCTGATGAGCGAGCAGCGGGAGAGGGCGCAGGCCGACGCCCGGACCCGCAAGACCGGTCATGCCGACCTGTCCGCCTATCGCGACATGCTGGGCGGTGGGTCGACCACCTTCACCGGCTACGACGAGGTCGTGACCGAGGCGCGGGTGCTGGGGCTGCTCGTCGACGGAGTCGCCGCGCCGGCGGCCCGGCAGGGCGACGAGGTCGAGCTGGTTCTCGACCGGACACCGTTCTACGCCGAGGGCGGCGGCCAGCTCGCCGACCAGGGCCGCATCCGGCTCGGCAACGGTGCCGAGGTGCAGGTGCGCGACGTCCAGTCCCCGCTGACCGGCGTGATCGTGCATCGCGGTCGGGTCGTCAGCGGTGAGGTGGCGCGGGGCGACACCGCGGTGGGCGAGGTTGACGTCGCGCGGCGACGGGCGATCAGCCGGGCCCACACGGCCACCCACCTGGTGCACAAAGCATTCCGCCAGACCCTGGGGGAGACCGCCACACAGGCGGGTTCGGAGAACGCCCCGGGACGGTTCCGCTTCGACTTCGCCTCTCCCACCGCCGTACCCGCCTCTGTCCTCACCGACGTCGAGCAGGAGGTCAACGAGGTCCTCGCGGCCGACCTGGCCGTGCAGGCCGAGGTCATGACCCAGGAACAGGCACGTGCGGCAGGCGCGATGGCGCTGTTCGGCGAGAAGTACGGCGACCAGGTGCGGGTCGTGTCGGTCGGCGACTGGGCGCGCGAGCTCTGCGGCGGAACCCACGCCCAGCGCTCCGGCCAGCTCGGGTTGGTCAAGATCCTGGGCGAGGCATCGATCGGCGCGGGGGTGCGTCGCGTCGAGGCCCTGGTCGGCACGGACGCCTACCAGTTCCTGGCCCGCGAGCACGCGCTCGTCTCGCAGCTGTCGGACATGCTCAAGGTGACCCGGTCCGACGAGCTGCCCGACCGCGTGGCTGCTCTGACGACCCGACTGCGCGACGTCGAGAAGGACCTCGAGCGGGTCCGCTCGGCGCAGGTGCTGCAGGCGGCGGGCGACCTCGCGGCGAACCCGACGGACGTGTTCGGCGTCGGGGTCGTCACGCACCGGCTGCCCGACGGCACCGGTGCCGACGATCTGCGCCGGCTGGTGCTCGACGTACGCGGGCGCATCCCGGCCGACCGGCCAGCGGTCGTGGCCGCAGTCGCCGTGTCCGGCGATCGCCCGGCGATCGTGGTGGCGGTCAACGACAAGGGCCGCGAATGGGGTGTCAAGGCCGGCGAGCTCGTCCGGGCGGCCGCCCAGGTGCTCGGTGGTGGCGGTGGCGGCAAGGACGACGTCGCCCAGGGCGGGGGCAGCGACCGGACGCGCATCGACGAGGCGCTGCGGCAGGTCGAGCACGTCGTCGGCCAGCGCGTCACGGGCAGTGTCTGAGTTCTGGGCCACGGGGGCCCCTGACCCTTCCTGCATGATCGACGCGGGGCTGGGGCGGCTCTCACCTGCAGCGATGGGCGGGCGTGTCCCCTGCTGCATGATCAACGCCGACGGTGATGGTCAGGGCGCCGTACCTGAGGTTGCTGGGGCGGGCGGATGAGGCCGGGGGTACGGCTCGGTGTCGACGTGGGATCGGTCCGCGTCGGTGTTGCACGCTGTGACGCCGCCGGCTTGATCGCGACCCCGCTGGTCACGCTGCGTCGCGGCAAGGGCGACGTCGCGGCTCTCCTCGAGCTGGCCGCCGAGTACGACGCCGTCGAGATCGTGGTCGGGCTGCCGCGTACCCTGGCGGGGAAGGAAGGGGCCGCAGCGGCAGCCGCGGTCGGCTACGCCGGGAGGGTGGCTGCCCGGCTGCCCGGTACGCCGGTCCGGCTGGTCGACGAGCGGCTCAGCACGGTGGCTGCGCAGCGTGATCTGCACGCCAGTGGGGTAGACACGCGGCGAGGTCGTAAGGTTATTGACCAGGTTGCTGCTGTCATCATCCTGCAGGGGGCCCTCGACGCCGAACGGGCGACGGGGAACGCACCAGGACATCTGCTCGACCAGCGTGCAGATGGTGACGGCGCCGGGGGCGCCGGCGCTGACACGAAGGTGGAGGAATGACAGATCTGTCGGTCTGGACCGATGAGGACCGCCCGGTGCGGCGGCGTAATCGGCGACGCAAGAAGGACCGCAGCGGTTTCGCCGTCGCCCTGGCACTGGTCTTGATCCTCGCCATCCTCGGCGGCGGTGTCGCGCTGGTGTTCGGCGCGGGCGCCAAGCTCAAGGACGCCTTCAGCACCACCGCGGCCGCCGACTACCCCGGTCCCGGCACCGGCGACGTGCTGCTCGAGGTCAAGTCCGGGCAGAGCGTCGCCGACATCGGCCGCAGCATGAAGAGCCAGGACGTCATCAAGAGCGTCGACGCCTTCCTCGAGGTCGCCAACGGCGAGCCCAAGTCCTCGTCGGTGCAGCCCGGCTTCTACAGCATGCAGCACAAGATGCAGGCCGCCGACGCCCTTGCGGCGCTGCTCGACCCGGCCGCCCGGGTCCAGGCCAAGGTGACCCTGCCCGAGGGCCTGCGCCTGGACGAGACGCTCAAGAAGCTGGCCAAGGACTCGAGGCTGCCGCTCAAGGACTACGAGAAGGCGCTCAAGAGCGCCAAGGCCCTCGGCCTGCCCGACTACGCGAAGGGCAACCCGGAAGGGTTCCTCTACCCCGCCACCTACGAGGTGGCGCCGAACGACACCGTCGACTCGGTGCTCAAGGAGCTGTTCGCCGCCTACAACAGCAACGCGGAGAAGGCCGGCGTCCTGCGGACCAAGCGCACGCCGTACGAGATCGTCATCATCGCCAGTCTCGTGGAGGGCGAGGCGCGCCATGCCGAGGACTTCGGAAAGGTCGCCCGCGTCGTCTACAACCGGCTCGAGAAGGGCATGCCGCTGCAGTTCGACTCCACGGTCAACTACGCGCTCAAGGCCGACAAGCAGATCGTCACCTACGAGGACCTGAGCCAGGACTCGGCGTACAACACCTACAAGAACACCGGGTTGCCTCCCGGGCCGATCAGCTCTCCCGGCGCTGCCGCCATGGACGCCGCCGTCAACCCGACCGCAGGCGACTGGCTCTACTTCGTCACGACGAACCCCAAGACGGGCGAGACGAAGTTCACCGGTGACTACCAGGAGTTCCTGAAGTTCAAGAACGAGCTCAAGTCCAACCAGTGACCGACGCCGTCGTCGGTCCGCGGCGGGCGGCGGTCCTCGGCTCGCCGATCGGGCACTCGCTGTCCCCGGTGCTGCACCGCGCCGCCTACGCCGCGCTGGGCCTCGACGGCTGGACCTACGAGGCGTACGACGTCGCGGAGCTCTCCCTGAAGTCGTTCCTGGACGGCCTCGACTCCTCGTGGGCCGGCCTGTCGCTCACGATGCCCCTCAAGGCCGCCGTCCTCGAGCTGCTCGACGTGACCAGCCCGCTGGTGACCGCCGTCGGAGGGGCCAACACCGTGCTGCTGGACGGCCGGCTCCGCCGCGGCGAGAACACGGACGTCCCCGGCATCGTCGCGGCGCTGCAGGAGAAGGGCGTCGACCGGTTCGGTACGGCGACGGTGCTCGGCGGGGGAGCGACGGCCCGCTCGGTGGTCG
>JAVEDJ010000249.1 GCA_030841025.1 Actinomycetota bacterium | reverse complement strand
TGCCGGGAGTAGGCGCGAAACGCGATGTGGGTGTCGGTGTGCAGGACGCCGGCGATCTTCGACAGCCGGCCGGCGATGACCTCGGCGATGGCCTCGAACTCGCGAACGCGCACTATCGCGATGAGGTCGACGACGCCGGCCACCGAGTACACCTCGCTGACGCCGTCGAGGCCGGCGATCGCTTCGGCGACTTCCTGGATCTGGTCGGATTCGGTCGCGATCATGACGACGGCGGTGATCATGCGCGCGGGCCGTCCGACTGGCTCATGCCGTCAGCTTAGGCCGGGCCGGCCGGCTCACCACCGGCAGGCGGCGCCGGTCGGCAAAGGGATCGGCGCTGTCGCGGGCACCGGCCAAGTAGTTGCGCAGCCGGCCGGCGCCGTATGCCGGCATGGCCCACGGATGGGTGGCGTCAACGAGGCGAGTGCCCGGTTCCTCGAGCCAGCGCAGCACGCACTCGGTCTCCTCGGGCGAGGCCGCTGGGGCCGGCCCATGGCTCGGGACGACCCGCTCGGCGGTGGCGACCAGGGCGTCGGCGATCGGCCGGGGGTCCACGCCCCGGGCGGCGACGGCGCTGCCGGCGAGGCGGCCGTGGCGCACGACCACCAGCTCCCAACCCAGGTCGGCGGCCGGCCGGGCGGCCACCATCTCGGCGCACCCCGTCAGTGCGCGCAGCCGCTGCACACGGGCCGCCGCCCGGACGAACGCGGCCAGCCGGTCACGGTGCAGGGCAGCTTCCTCGAAGCGCTCGGCCTCACCGAGCAGCCGCACGCGTCGGCTCACGGCGGTGACCACCTGGCGCACGTCGCCGAGCATGGCCTGGCGGACCGCCGCGGTGTGCAGGGCGTAGTGCTCGACCGTCTCGCGCCCGTCGCAGGGGGCTCCGCAGCGGCCCATCTCGGCCAGCGCGCAGGCAGGAGAGGCCCGGCGCGGCGAGAGCCGCGCGATGCACTGCCGCAGCTGGAACGCCTCGTGCAGCGCGGCCGTCGCGAGCTCGACCTGCCGCCCGGACGAGAAGGGGCCGAGGTAGGCCGCTCCGTCGTCCTTGACCTCGCGCACCTTGGACAGCCGGGGGAACGCCTCGACGGTGAGCTTGAGCCACAGCGCCCGCTCCGGGAACCGCGACCGCCGGTTGTAGCGCGGCTTGTGCTGGGCGATCAGACGCAGCTCGCGGACCTCGCCCTCGAGCGCTGTCGCGCACACGATCGGGGTCACGGACGCGGCGAGGCCCACCATCTCGGCCATCCGGCCGCGGGTCTCGGACGCCGTGAAGTAGGTGCGCACGCGGCTGCGCAGGTCCTTGGACTTGCCGACGTAGAGCACCTCGCCGCGCTCGTCGGCGAAGACGTAGACCCCGGGCGCGTGCGGCAGGCCTTCAGCCAGATGGCGCTTGCGGCGCTGGCCGGGTGACACCCGCGACGAGAACGTCGCGAGCTCGTCGAGCGACCGGACGCCGAGGTTGCCGAGCCGCTCGAGCAACCCGTGCAGTACGTCGACCGTGGCGCGCGCGTCGGACAGCGCCCGGTGGTCGGGGGTGGTGCTCGCTCGGAACAGGCGCGCCAGGCTCGCCAGCTTGCAGTTGGGGGCCTCGTCTCGCGTGACGACCTGGCGCGCGAGCCGCGCGGTGTCGAGCACCTGGTGGCCGGGCCACTCGCGGTTGGTCGCCGCGCACCCAGCCTTCAAGAAGGCCATGTCGAACGGTGCGTTGTGGGCGACCAGCACCGTGCCGTCGGTGCTGCCGACGAACTCGAGGAACGCCGGCAGCGCGGAGGCGAGCCGAGGCGCGCCGGCCACCGTCCTGTCGCTGATGCCCGTCAGCACGGAGATGAACGGCGGGATGGGGACGCCCGGGTCGACCAGGGTCTGGAACTCACCGAGGATCTCGCCGCCGCGGACCTTGACGGCGCCTATCTCGGTGATCTCGGCGGCTGCGGGCGACCCGCCGGTCGTCTCGAGGTCGACCACCACGAACGTGATCTCGTGCAGCGGAGTGCCGAGCTCGTCGAAGCTCGCCTGGACGGCGATCGGATCGGCCAGCGCTCTCATACGCCGAGACGGTAGGCAAGCCCCTGGACAGATCCCGGTAGGCGCACCGGGGAAGCCTCGCCGGCTGCGGCCGGTCAGGCGCCCACGGAGCCGATGCCCTTCACGGCCAACGCGGTCCCGAGGAACACCACGGCCGCTGCTGTGACCAGCGGCAGCGTCCGGAGCAACCAGCCGACACGCGTGGCGGAGCGGTGTTCCAGCCGCCGTTCGACGCGCTCCCGAAGCCGCATGACCAGGACGCCGACGCCGGCCAAGGTGGTGGCCATGCCGATGCCGAAGGCGATGACCAGCAACACGCCGAACCAGGGATGCCCGACGGCCAGCGCGCCGAGAAAGACCAGCACGGCCGACGGGCTGGGCAGCAGGCCACCCGCCAGTCCCACCGCGAGCAGGCCCCGACGGGTCGGCGCTGGGCTGTCGGGCTGCTCGTGGGAGCGGTCGTGGTCGTGCGGATGGCCGTGGTCGTGACCGTGCGGATGGTCGTGACCGTGCGGATGGTCGTGACCCCCGGGTCCGTGCCGGTGCCCATGCAGGCGTCCATGTGCTGACTCGCGCAGCAGCAGCAGCCCGACCCCGACGACCAGCAGCCCGGAGGTGACGGTCAGCCACGGATAGACCCGCGCCGGCACGAACGCCGTACCGGCACTGACCAGCACACCGAGCGCCAGCACGCCGGCCGTGTGCGTCGCCGTGACCGTCGCGCCTACCGTGGCAGCGGCACGCAGCGCACCCTGCCGGCGTCCCGAGAGGTAGAACGCCATGATCGTCTTGCCGTGACCCGGCGCGACCGCGTGCCCGGCGCCGAGCGCCAGTGCGGCCAGCAGTGCGGTCAGGGCCACCAGCGGGCTTCCGTCGTACGACGTCGCCAGGCCCTGGAACGAACCGGTCACGCCGCCCGCGACGCTCGCCATCCCCGGCGCCTCGCTCCCGGCCGCGGCCCGCAGGCGCGCACCTCCCGGCCGAGCCTCCAGGCGGGCGGAGCGCACGTCGAGCGGGCTCGCGAGCAGGTCCTGCGGGTAGGCGGTCAGCCGCTTGCTGCGACTGGTCGTCGGGACGTCGGACTCCGTCAACGTGACGCCGTCACCGCGGGCGGTGACCTCGCGCCAGCCGACCTGGTCGTCGGCGGCGGTGTCGACGAACTGCAACGTCGTTGACGCGCGCGTTGCAGGGATGTCGGCGCGCAGCACGCAGTCGAGGCGCAGGATCGGAAGGTTCGCCTGTCCGGGGCTGCTGCTCGCGATCGCGCGGGTCACGCCGAGCGTTCGTCGTGCTCCGGCAACCGTGAGCCGCAAGGTGTCGACCACCCCAGCGCACTGCGTCGTGGCCCAGCTCGCCAGCTCGGTGCTCGACAGCCCGTCGTCGTGGTTGGTGTCGATCGACGGGGAGCGCTGCGCGGTCGGGATCTCCGCCAGGTCCAGGACATGGTCCACCGTCACGGAACCGGCTGCGACCACCAGGCCGCTGTACCTGTTGACGGTGAAGTTGCCCAGCGGGTGGGCGGATGCGGGGCCTGGGTTCACGAGGAGCAGAGCAGCGCAGCCGAGTACGACGGCGAGTGCGCGCCCCATACGCCGCTTCACCGGGGACCGCCCAGGCTCGCGAGCAGCCGCTGCGCCTGTTGTTCCCGGAAGGGGCTGACGCCGTCGTCGAGACGCAGGGCCGCGCGAAGGTGCCTCCGCCCGTCGGCGTCGTGGCCGAGGGCGGCCTCGATGACTCCGCGGTGGAAGAGCAGCCGTGCGTCCTGGGTGCCGAGGCTGGTCGCGAACCTGGCATGGCGCAGCGCCGCGCGGTCTTTGCCGGCCGCGTGCAGGGCCCAGCCCAACGCGTCCGCGACGTGGATCGAGCGCCGCCGGTCCCATTCGGCGTGCGCGGCGGCGACGGCCTTGACCGGCGAACCGTGGTCCGCCTCGAACAGTGCCGTGTCGAGGTCGGTCACGACGCCGTTGGCCGTTGCCAGGACTGCGGAGGCTCTTGCCACCGACCACTGCTGCTCGGCGAGCTGGGGGCGTCCGGTGGCGGCGTACAGCTCGCCGAGCTCCACGACGTACTCCGTGAGGGGGAGTCGCTGGACGACCTGGGTGTAGTCGCGTTCCGCGGCGGCGAGGTCGCCGCGGGCGACGGCGAGGCGGGCGCGGCCGGCCAGCGCCGGGGCGTAGCCGGGAGCAGCGGCCAGGGCGGCGGTGTAGTGCGCCGCTGCGGCGCGCGGCTGGCCGGCAGCCCGGGACAGCTCGCCCAGGTGGAACGCCGCGAAGGCGAACGAGGACGGCGAGGTGGCGGCGTCCTGTGCGTCCTTCATCAGGCTGCTCGCCCGGGTCAGGTTGCCGCGCAGCTCCGCGGCGTAGGAGAGGCGCGCGAAGGTCGAGCTGCCGGGGCGCAGGTCGTCGGCCTCCGCTGCGGCAGTGCGGGCCGGCCCGTATCGGCCGAGCTCGGTGAGTGCGTCGGCGCGCACGGCGAAGGCCTGAGCCGAAAAGGGGTCGACCGCGATCGCCTGGTCGGCGCGACGCAGGGCGCCGGCGAAGTCGTGTCGTGCGGCGGCGAGTGTCGCCTGCCCCACCAGGGTCAGGGCGGCGGTGGGCGCGAGCCGCTCCGCCCGGGCCAGTGCCCTGTCCGCCTTCGGGTAGTAGGTCGGGTCGGCGCTGATCCGGGCCTGCTCGACATAGGCGAGACCGAGGCCGGCCCAGCCCTGGGCGTCACGTGGGTGGGCCCGCAGCTGCGCCTGCAGCGCCTGCAGCGCCTGCAGCGAGGGCACGGCGGTGGCGGGCATGGTGCTGGCGGGTAGTGCAGTGGCCGATCCGCTCCCCGGCCGACCGCCACGCAGGACTGCGGCCGCGACGGTGAGGCCGATGGCCAGCGCGAGCACGCACGCGGTCAGCAGCATCGGTCGGATGAATCGTGACGGAGACACGGACGGCTCCTCGGTGGCAGGGGTGGCGAGGGCGGTTCTGGTGCCTGGGGAGCTGCCAGCGAATCGGTGGCAGCTCCCCAGGCGCGTGTGTGCCTAGGCCTTGGCCGGCACGGGTTGCTGGTGCGCGCCGGTACGACGGGCCGCGGCGACACCGGCCACCAGCGCGAGTACGCCGAGACCGATCAGGCCGAGCTCACCGAGCGGTAGCCCACCACCGGTCGGGGCGTCGTCGGCCCCGCCCGTCAGCAGGGTCATTCCCGACTTCGCGGCCGGTGAGGTCTGCTCCACCGATCCCGAGAGCGGCATCGCGACGTACGGGAAGCTGGTGCCGAACGTCGCGTCGTTGCTGTTGACCGCATCGCCGAGGTCGTTCGGGTTCCCCTTCAGCTCGCCACCGACGACCTGCAGGGCGATGTCGACCACGTCGTCCGACAGCCGTCGCCCGTTCGGGAAGCCGTTCTTGTCGCCACCGATGACACCGAGCCGGCTCGTAGTCTGACCGGCCACCGGTTGCGTGTTCAGCCGTAGCTGCTCACTTGGCGTGATCTTCTTGGGCTGGTTGAGACCTGGGATGCCGGTCAGGAAGACCTGCACGAGGTCGTCACGGTTGCTCGTCGGGGCGTTGACTCCGCAGACGTTCTTCAACAGCGCCGCAAGCTCGGGCTTCTGGACGAACGGCAGCGCCGCGGCGTCCTTGCTCGGCGGGATGGCGTTGAACGTGTTCTTCACCTGGTACGGGATGACCGCCTCGTTGACGAGGGGCTGCCCGAGCCGGGAGATCTGGACGTACTTTCCCTTGCGGTTGCGACGGTCGGTCGTGCTCCAGACGCCGAAGGTCGGGTCGCTGCCCTTGATCAGGGCCGAGCGCGGCACCTGCAGGGCGATCGTGTTGACGTTGTAGCCGGCCAGGGTGTCGTTGCCGATCTCCTTGTTGCAGGTGCCTTGGTCGCCGTACAGCAGGTCGAACACTCGCAGGTCGAGGAAGAACGGGTCCTCGGTCTGGCCGACGAACGACTTGCCGGCCGAACCGCGGTCGCCGTTGGTGCCGGTGCCGATGTTGCGAATGGCCTGATCGCGCAGGAACTTGTAGTTCGGCATCGACACGTCACCCACGAAGGACGGCGCCGTGAAGTTGTTGTTCAGCAGCGTCTTGGTCCTCCTGGGATGCTTGACGTCGACGAGAGTCAGGTCGTAGGTCTGCCGGTAGAGCAGGTTGGCGTCGCGCAGGGAGGTGACCTGACCGTTGTTCTTGAGGAACGTGCCGTTGCCGCTGAACGAGTCGTTCTTGCCGGGGATCGCGCTGGTCGTGAACGTGTACTGGTAGATGAAGTCAGCCTTCGCGTCACCGTCGCTGTCGATGTTGATGTTGTAGTGCGCGTCGGTGGCCCACGGGTAGAAGTTCGGCCCGCCTGCCGGCTCCTCGAACGGCTGCCAGTTGGCGATCATCGTGACCCAGCCCGGCCTGTCGGGGCTGTTGAACGCGTACAGATCCGTGTTGTCGTACTGCGGGTCGTCCAGGATGCCCGGCGCCTCCCGGTGGCTGGATGCACTTGCCGTGCCGGGTGCAAGCCCGGCGATCCCTGCTCCGACGAGCAGGGCCCCCGCACCGAGCAGCGCTGCTGCGCGCACCCGGGCGGATGGTCTCGGATGAGACATGGCCTCTTCCTTCCTCTCAGGGGACATGTCATCGCGCGTGACCTACGTCACGAGGGCGATGTCCGGCTGACGTTCGGGCCTGGTCGGTGTGGCGGATTGGCCGCCGGGCTTCACTGGAGTGGCTCCGGATTAGGAACACGTACGAGCGTCCGGCGCCGTAGGCTCGCGGCGTGTCGACCGTGCCGCTGCCCACCCCCACCACCCGGTGGCGCTGCACGCGGTGCGGCAACCTGACGCGGTTCGACGTACGGCGCTCGAGCACGGTCCGCGAGTTCGTGCACCTCGACCTCGCGGGGGAGCCCACCGTCGAGGAGCACGACGTGATCGCGGAGACGGTCGAGTCGGTGCGCTGCCGCTGGTGCGACGCGGTGGACGCGGTGGAGCTGGTGCCTCGGCCGGATGGCTCTGTCGAGCGGCCGTGAGCGTGCCCGATCCCGAGCCGGTGACGGAGCACCAGTCCATCGAGGACGAGTGGGAAGGCACGCTGCCCGGCGCGGTCCGGCTGCGCCTGGTGTCGCTCGCCAGTGACACCTTGGGGTCGCTGTCCGACGACGAGGTGCCCTCCTCGCTGCGACCATTCCGGCGGTGGGCACCCGCCCGCCGTACCAAGCTCGCGGCCGCGGCCCTCGCCGCCGCTGTCGAGCACGACGTGGTGTTCCGGCAGCGCGTCGCTGCCAGGGTCCGCGAGGCGTTGCCTGACCTGGTCGGGGCCCTGGAGGCTGGTGCGGTGCCGGAACTGGCCGACCCGGTGGAAGTCGCGGCCGCGGCCTACCTGCTGCGCACGTCCGGCTGGACCGGGGCGATGGCTGCGGCCGAGGACCACGTCACGCGGGTGGCGGCCGCCGCCGAGAACACCCAGGCCGCGGAGGCGCTCGCCCGGCTGCAGGAGTCGTTGGCCGCGGTCCGCGCGCAGGGCCGCGAGGAGCTCGCTCGCGTGCGGGAGCAGCTTGAGGCCGCCCGGGCCGAGACGGCAGCGGTGTCGCGCGAGCTGCGCGAGGAGAAGGGCGCACGACGGCGCGCCGAGCGGACGGCTGCTGCGGCGGACGCGACTGCCGCAGCGTCGGCGGAGGCGGCGTCGGCAGCAACCGCCGGTGCGGAGGGCGAGGTACGTCGGATGAAGAGCCGTCTGGCGGAGGCCGAGACCGCCCTGGAGGCAGCCCGCCGGGCAACCCGCGAGAGCCGCGGCCTCGAGGACGTCCGGTTGCGCCTGCTGCTCGACACGGTGGTCGATGCGGCCTCCGGCCTGCGACGGGAGCTGGCGCTGCCACCGGTGACCGAGCGGCCGGCGGACCTGGTCGACGCCGCCCTGCCCGAATCGTCAGCGGCAGCCTCGGAGCGCACGCAGCTCAGCGACGACCCCGCACTGCTCGACCAGCTCCTGGCGCTGCCCCAGGCCCACCTGGTCGTGGACGGCTACAACGTCACGAAGACCGGCTATCCCGACCTCTCGCTGGAACAGCAGCGCAACCGCCTCATCGGCGGGCTGCAGGCGCTGGCGGCGCGGTCCGGCGCCGAGGTTACCTGCTGCTTCGATGGAGCGACTGTGGCAGGTCGGGTGCCGTCACTGACCGGTCGTGGTGTGCGCGTGCTCTTCAGCAAGCCCGGTGAGATCGCCGACGAGCTGATCCGGCGGCTCGTGCGCGCCGAGCCGGCGGGGCGTCCGGTGGTGGTCGTCTCGTCCGACCGCGAGGTGGCCGACGCCGTACGACGGGCCGGCGCGCGCACCGTGTCGGCCGCGGCCCTCGTGCGTCGGCTGGACCGTGGCTGAGGTGGCTGAGGGTGGCTGAGCGTTCTGTCCCACCCCCTCCCTAGCGTCTCTCGTGACGGGCTCGCCGCCGGCGTTCCCGAGGTCGCAAGACCTGGTTGGCGAGAGAGGAGGGGCCAGTGATCATCGACTGCGACAGCTGCGTGGTCCGCGGGCTCGCATGTGGCGACTGCGTCGTCACGGCGCTGCTGGGCGGTCCACCGACAGAGCTCGACGAGGGCGAGCGCGCCGCGATCGACGCCTTGGCCGGTTCGGGGCTGGTGCCGCCGCTCCGGCTGGTGATCCCGCTCGAGGTGATCC
>JAVEDJ010000242.1 GCA_030841025.1 Actinomycetota bacterium | reverse complement strand
GTGGACTTCAGCTCGAGCGTCTCACCACGGACGTCTACCGAGACCTTCTGCGAAAGGTCGCCGCGGGCGACAGCGGTGGTGACCTGGGCGATGTCACGAACCTGGTCGGTGAGGTTGGACGCCATCGAGTTCACCGAGTCCGTCAGGTCCTTCCACGTCCCGGCCACACCGGGAACGTCGGCCTGGCCGCCCAGCTGACCCTCGGTGCCGACCTCGCGGGCCACGGTGGTCACCTGCTCAGCGAAGACCTTCAGGGTGTCGGTGAGGAAGTTGATGGTGTCGGCCAGGGCTGCGACCTCACCCTTGGCGTCAACGGTGATCTTCTGCGACAGGTCGCCGCGCGCGACCGCGGTGACGATCTGGGCGATGTTGCGCACCTGGCTGGTCAGGTTGCCCGCCATGGAGTTCACCGCGTCGGTGAGGTCCATCCAGGTGCCGGCGACGCCGGCAACCTCCGCCTGACCACCGAGCTGCCCTTCGGTGCCCACCTCACGGGCGACGCGGGTCACCTCCGCGGCGAAGGACGACAGCTGGTCGACCATCGCGTTCATCGTCTGGGCGAGAGCGGCGACCTCGCCCTTGGCCTCGACCGTGATTTTCTGGCTGAGGTCGCCGCGGGCGACCGCGGTGGCGACCTGGGCGATGTTGCGCACCTGGTCGGTCAGGTTGACCGCCATGGAGTTCACCGAGTCGGTGAGGTCACGCCAGGTGCCGGAGACGCCGCGCACCTCGGCCTGCCCGCCGAGCTTGCCGTCGGTGCCGACCTCGCGGGCCACGCGGGTCACCTCGTCGGCGAACGACGACAGCTGGTCGACCATCGTGTTGACCGTGCTCTTCAGCTCGAGGATCTCGCCCTTGGCGTCGACCGTGATCTTCTGGCTGAGGTCGCCCTGCGCCACCGCGGTGGTGACCTGGGCGATGTTGCGGACCTGGGTGGTGAGGTTCGCAGCCATGGAGTTGACGTTGTCGGTGAGGTCGCGCCAGACACCGGAGACGCCGCGCACCTGGGCCTGTCCGCCGAGCTTGCCCTCGGTGCCGACCTCACGTGCCACGCGGGTCACTTCGTCGGCGAAGGACGACAGCTGGTCGACCATCCGGTTGACCGTCGTGCCGATGCGCTCGAACTCGCCCTTCACCGGCTGGCCGGCGATCTCGAGGGCCATGTGCTGGGAAAGGTCGCCCTCGGCCACGGCCTCGATGACGCGGGCGACCTCGGTCGTGGGACGCACCAGGTCATCGATCATGGAGTTGACGGCGTTGGCCGACGAGGCCCAGTCGCCTTTGTCGGCGAACTCGCTCAGCCGTTCCGTCATCCGACCCTCGCGGCCGATAACATGACTCACCCGCACGAGCTCCCGGGTACGCCGCTCCTGCAGATCCGCGAGCTCGTTGAACCTGTCCACCACATCGCCGAGGAGCCCGTCACGTCGGCCCAGACGCACCGTGAAGTCACCGTTGCGGAACGACGTGAGCGCGGTGGAGAGCTCGGTCAAGTGCTCTGCGGGCACCTCCACAAGGGTGTCGCCAGATGGCGCCGCGGGTCGCTTGGATCGTGTTGCCGTGGTCATCAGGCCTCCGTACAGCGGCAGGTCCACGGCTCGCCCGGCCGTGTCGTCCGCAAGTATGGCGCGGCCAGACGGGGCCCCGTGGCGAGATCGCCACATAACAGGCGAAGTGGCCAAGCCGATGGGTAACACGCTCACGCTGCCTCCCGAGGCCCGTGCGTCGCAGCGGGCCCGCGCGTTCCTCGCCCGTGAGCTGGCCGGCCAGCTGGCCGGAGACGCGCTGGCAACAGCCCAGCTCCTCGTCAGCGAGCTGGTCACCAATTCCGTCGTACACGCCGCGTCGGCGGTGGAGGTCCAATGGGACCGCGACGACGCTCACATCACCGTGCGAGTACGGGACGCCGACACCGGCCCGTTGGTGCCTACCGACCCGAGCGGCTCGAACCTCCAGGAGGGCGGCCGGGGACTCCTGCTCGTCGACCAGCTGGCGGACGCGTGGGGCAGCGAGCACCACGGCGGACGCAAGACCGTCTGGTTCCGGCTGCCGACCGAGGCCGGCGGTGACCTGCGCGCGGACGGGGTGCCGCTGGCAGTGCCAGCCACTCTGTCGGACGAGCCGACGCTGCGCACTGCCGAGCGTCGGCTCAGCACGTTGTTGCTGCCGTTGACGATGCAACAGGCGCTCACGTTCGAGCAGCAGCTCGGCGAGCTGCTGGCGCGGGTCGTCCAGGCAGTCGGCGCGGCCGGCGGCCAGGTCCGGTGGGCAGGGTCGGACCGGTCACTGGTCTCCTGCGGGCAGACCGTCGACCTGCCCGCTCATGGCGTCGAGCTGGTGCTGGCGAGTCGGCCACTGGGCACCTTGAGCGTCTATGGCGACGGCCTGGACGAGGAGGACCGGACCTTCCTGCAGGTAGCCGCGCAGCGGTTGTCGTTGCTGGCCTACGAACACGGCGTCGTGCGGGCCGGCGACGAGCGAGAAGCGGAGCTGGACTACCTGTCCGAGGCGACCGAGCTCATGACCACCACCATCAGCGTCGGCGCCGGTCTCACGCTGCTGACACAGCTGGTCGTTCCGCGACTCGGGGACTGGGCCGCGTCGTACTCCGTCGACGATCGGGGTCGCGCGCACCGCGTCGCGGCCAATCACAGCCGTGAGGAGCGCGCTGATGCGCTGGCCGAGCTGCTCGAGGCGGACCGTGAGCTGCTCGCCGCCGTACAGCGGGCGGCTGCAGGGGCTCCGGCCCAGCGACTGTCCGCGACGGTGACCGTCAGCGGCCAGCGCAGCTCGGTCGCGGTCGTCCCGCTCGTCCTACGGGGGCGCACGCTCGGCGTCCTGGTGGTGGGCCGCCCACAGCCTTTGGACGCGCGGGGCTTCGCGTCGCTCCTCGAGCTGAGTCGGCGCGCGGGGCTCGCCGTCGACAACGCCCGGCTGCACGAGGAGCACACGAATGCCGCGACGGCGCTGCAGGCGGCACTCCTGCCGCCGGCTCTGCCGGTTGTCGAAGGCCTCCAGCTTGCCGCCCGCTACCACTCGGCAGCGCCGGGAATGCTCGTCGGCGGGGACTTCTATGACGCGTTCGAGCTGCCCGACGGCTCTGTCGTCTGCGCCATCGGTGACGTCTGCGGCAAGGGCGCCGAGGCGGCGTCGGTGACCGGCATGACGCGCGACCTGATCAGGATGCTCATGCGCGACGGCCACGAGCTGCCCGCAGCCTTGCAGCGGCTGAACCGGGCGCTCATCGACGACGCGCGGAGCTCCCGGTTCTGCACCGTTGCCCTCGCGCGCCTCTCCTACGTCGACGCGGGGCTGCAGGCGAGCATCTGCCTCGCCGGTCATCCAGAGCCGGTCCTGTTGCGAGCAGACGGCACCACCGAGGTCGTCGGGATCCCGGGCGACCTGCTCGGCGTGATCTCTGATGACCTCGAGCTCACCGAGTTCTCAGTGACCCTGCAACCGGGCGACGCCCTCGTGTTCTTCACCGACGGCATCACGGAGCGCCGGGACGGCACGCGCATGTTCGGCCAGTACGGGGTGCAGCAGACCCTGCGGCGGGTCGCGGGCGCCGACGCCGCGATCCTGGCGCAGGAGGTGGAGACAGCGGCCCGGTCGTTCGTCGACACGGAGCTGCGCGACGACCTCGCCCTGCTGGTCGCGCGGCACCTCCCGCAGGCGGCGAGCCACAGCGCGACCGTCACCGGCAAGGCCGGCTAACCCCCAGTCGATCATGCAGCAAGGGACGGCCGGTGGTGTAGAACTCGACAGGTGACCGGTCGTCGCAGGCCCACGTGGTCCGAGCTGCAGCCCCTGCTGCGGCCGGCCGCCCTGTCGGGCGACCCGACGACGCGGCGCCTCGCCCGCGCGGCCTCCATCCCCGATCTGCGGCTGCTGGCCCGGCGCCGCGCTCCGCGTGCGGTGTTCGACTACACCGACGGCGGCGCCGGCGACGAGATCAGCCTGCGCCGGTCACGCGACGCCTTCGCGCGAATCGAGTTCCAGCCGCGCGTTCTGCACGACGTGTCGCGCATCGACACGACCACGACCATCCTCGGCGCTCCCGCCGCACTGCCGCTGGTTTTCGGGCCCACGGGGTTCACCCGGATGATGCACACCGAGGGTGAGCCGGCCGTCGCTCGGGCGGCCGCGCGGGCAGGCATCCCGTACGCGCTCTCCACGATGGGCACCACGTCGATCGAACGACTGGCGGCCGAGGCGCCCGAGGCCCGCCGGTGGTTCCAGCTCTATCTCTGGCGCGACCGGGCGGCGAGTCGCGACTTCGTCGCACGGGCCCAGGCCGCGGGATACGACGCGCTGGTGCTCACCGTCGACACGCCGGTCCCCGGCGCGCGGCTGCGCGACGTACGCAATGGCCTGACGCTGCCACCTACCCTGACGGTCAGGACTCTTGCCGAGGGCGCCAAGCACCCCCGGTGGTGGTGGGACCTGCTGACCACCGAGCCGCTGGAGTTCGCGTCGCTGAACCGGTTCGCCGGCACCGTCGCCGACCTCGTCGGCCACATGTTCGACCCGGCGGCCACTGTGCGCGATCTCGCCTGGCTGCGCGAGATCTGGACCGGACCGATCGTCGTCAAGGGCATCACGACGGCGGCGGACGCGCGCGTTGTCGTCGACGCCGGCGCCGATGCCGTGGTGGTCTCGAACCACGGAGGTCGTCAGCTCGACCGGGCGCCCACTCCGCTGGAGCAGCTGCCACGAGTGGTGGACGCCGTCAGGGACCGAGCGGAGGTGTACGTCGACGGGGGCATCCTCTCGGGCGGCGACGTCGTGGCAGCGGTCGCGCTCGGGGCGCGCGCCGCATGGGTGGGCCGTGCCTACCTCTACGGCCTGATGGCCGGTGGCGAGGCGGGCGTGCAGCGGGCGGCCGAGCTCCTTGCGAAGGAGGTCACTGGCACGCTGGCGCTGCTGGGTGTCCCCCGGGTTGCCGACCTGCGGCCCGAGCACGTGCTCGTGCGCCCCGCCGTGGGCTAGGTTCCCGTCATGGATGTGCTGGAGTACACGCCCACTCGCGAGCAGTACGTCTACACCTTCGGGGGCGCAGCGCCGGCACGGCGGATCAAGCCTGGCGCCGCCCTGCGGTTGTGGTCGGACGACGCGTTCGGTGGCGTCCTGCGCAGTGTGGACGACCTCTCCAGCGCCAAGGTCGACCTGCGGTTCGTCAACCCGCAGACCGGCCCGTTCTACGTCGAGGGCGCCCAGCCCGGCGACACCCTCGCGCTGCACTTCGTCGCGTTGGAGCCCGCCCGCGAGTGGGCTGCGTCCGCCGCGATCCCGTTCTTCGGTGGCATGACCAGCACGGACCGGACCGTGACGCTGCAGGAGGCGTTGCCGGACACGACGTGGATCTACGAGCTCGACCGCGATCGCAACACCGTCGCGTTCACCGCTCGGCACAGCGACCACCGCATCGAGCTGCCGGTCGAGCCGATGCTCGGCACCGTCGGGGTCGCACCTGCGGGCAACGAGGTGCGCTCGTCGCTCGTGCCCGACCGGTTCGGCGGCAACATGGACACGCCCCAGATGCGTGCCGGAGCAACGGTGTTCCTCGGCGTCAACGTCGAGGGTGCGATGTTCTCCATCGGCGACGGGCACTACCGCCAGGGTGAGGGCGAGGCCTGCGGCACCGCCGTCGAGGGGGCCATGACCACCACGCTCATCATGGAGCTCATCAAGGGCGGCGCCCCCGCGTGGCCGAGGATCGAGGACGACACGCACTGGATGACCGTGGGCTCCAGCCGTCCGCTCGAGGACTCGTGGCGCATCGCCAACGCCGAGCTCGTGCACTGGGTCGGTGAGCTCTACGGGCTGCACCCGATGGACGCTTACCAGCTCGTCTCACAGATCGCGCAGGCGCCGATCGCCAACGTCGTCGACGCCAACTACAGCGTTGTGGTGAAAGCGGCGAAGTCACTACTGCCCGCAGCCGACGCCTTCGGCGGCATCCACGCCGACCTTCGGGCACGAGCGCGGTCGCTTGGCTCGGTCTGACGTTCCACGTACGACGATGCCGGCTGCGGCGCCGTCGTACGACTCCACTCCCCTCGCACGAAAGGCAGCGGCCCGCATGGACCTTCAGCTCACCGGTAAGCGCGCCCTCGTCACCGGCGGAACCCGCGGCATCGGTCGCGCCATCGTCGCCCGCTTCCTCGATGAAGGCGCCGTGGTCGGCTTCTGCGCGCGCAAGCCCGAGGAGGTCGCAGCCACCGAGGAGGCGCTGCGCGAGCGCGGCACCGTGACCGGCACCGTGGCCGACGTCGGCGACGGCGCTGCGCTGGCCGCCTGGGTCGAGCGGTCCGCCGAGGAGTTCGGCGGACTGGACGTCGTCGTGGCCAACGTCAGCGCGCTGGCGATCCCGGACAGCGAGGAGAACTGGCTCGCCAGCCTCAACGTGGACCTCATGCACACCGTGCGGCTGGTCAGGGCGGCGATGCCGTACCTCGAGCAGAGCGATGCGGCATCCATCATCGCCATCTCCAGCGTGTCCGGGCGCGAGTCGGACTTTGCCTCCGGCCCCTACGGCACCGCGAAGACCGCCATCGTCGGCTACATCAGCGGGCTTGCCATGCAGCTGGCCGACAAGGCGATCCGGGCCAACACCGTGTCGCCGGGCAACACGTACTTCGAGGGTGGAGTCTGGGAGAGCATCGAGGCTGGCAACCCGGAGCTGTTCGACACCGCGGTCGGGCTCAACCCGACCGGACACATGGGTACGCCGGACGAGATCGCCGACCCCGTCGTCTTCCTCGCCAGCCCGCGGGCCAGCCGGATCAGCGGCACCAACCTGGTGGTCGACGGGGCACTCACCCGGGGCATCCAGCTCTGACTTTGCGACCAGCGACCTTTGGGGGGCGACACGCCGGCGTGTCGCCCCCCGAAGGTCGCTGGTCGGGGTTCTGGACGCGAGTCTGGCGAATACCTGGAACGGGGGAAGTGCCCGGCGGTCGCGCGGGGCAGATTCGGTGTCGTCGGCAGCCCCGGGGGCCGGCCGCTAGCCGGAGGTGTCACCGTGACCCAGGCGCCCGAACGCACCAGGCAGCGACTCTTCCAGGACCGGCGCGATGCCGGCCGCGTGCTGGCGAGGTTGCTCGAGCACTACCGCGAGCATGACGACGTCCTCGTGCTGGCGCTCCCGCGGGGCGGCGTACCGGTCGCGTACGAGGTCGCCAATGCGCTCGGCGCACCCTTGGACGTGTTCGTCGTCCGCAAGCTCGGTGTTCCCGGGAACGAAGAAGTCGCCATGGGAGCAATCGCCAGCGGCGGCGTGATGGTCCTCAACGACGACATCATCCGTGGCCTACGGATCCCGCCCGAGACGGTGGAGCAGGTGGCTGTGCGGGAGGGCCACGAGCTCCTGCGGCGCGAGGAGGCGTACCGGGAGGGCCGCCCAGCCGCGGACCCGACGGGCCAGACCGTGGTCCTCGTCGACGACGGCTTGGCGACCGGTGCGAGCATGCGCGCGGCGATCCAGGCGCTGAAACGACATCGACCGAAGCGCATCGTGGTCGCGGTGCCCGCCGCCCCCGAGCCCACGTGCCGGGAGCTGGCCGACGTCGTCGACGACGTCGTGTGCGCGACCACACCGCTGCCGTTCGTCGCGGTCGGCGAGTCGTACTGGGACTTCACCCAGACGACGGACGAAGAGGTACGTGACCTCCTGCGTGCCGCCGCGACCGTGGTACGGCCTTCTGGCCGCGCCACTCCGGCACCCAGCGAGGCGGCGGTCATCCGCGCGCAAGTACTCCCTGTCGAAGACGGCGTGCCGGGCGATGCGGCGCTGTTCGACCTGGTCGGTGACGCGCGCTTCGTGCTGCTCGGGGAGGCCTCGCACGGCACCCATGAGTTCTATGC
>JAVEDJ010000220.1 GCA_030841025.1 Actinomycetota bacterium | reverse complement strand
CGACGCCGCCGTACCGCCTGCTGCCGGCGCGTCCTGCGTGGCAGCGGCCGCGCCACCCCCGCGCGTACGACGGCGCTGGCGTGGGCTGGCGGCCCGCTCGGCGCGTGCCGGCGTGTCGCTGGGAGCGTCGTCGGCAGGGCGGTCCGTGCGGGCACCGCGGTCACCGCGGTCAGGGCGGTCACCGCGGTCAGGGCGACCGGCCCGGTCGTCGCGACCGGACCGGCCGGCTCCGGAGTCCCGTCCCCCGCCGCCGGGGCCAGCGCGGCCGCGGTCACGTCCGCGGCCCCCGGTGGAGGCGGGCTTACGTCCGGTCTCGCCGAGGTCTTCGATCATCTCCGCGTCGAGGCCGGCCCGGGTGCGCTTCGCGCGCGGCAGCCGGCCGGTGACGTCCCGAGGGATCTCCAGCTCCTCGTAGAGGTGCTCGGAGCTCGAGTAGGTCTCCTCCGGCTCGCCGAACCCGAGGTCGAGCGCCCGGTCGATGAGCATCCAGCGGGCCGTCTCGTCCCAGTCGACGAACGTGATGGCCACCCCCGACTTGCCGGCCCGGGCGGTCCGCCCGATGCGGTGCAGGTAGGTCTTCTCGTCGTCGGGGCACTGGTAGTTGATGACGTGCGAGATGTCGTCGACGTCGATGCCGCGAGCGGCGACGTCGGTGGCCACCAGCACGTCCACCTTGCCGGAGCGGAACGCGCGCAGCGCCTGCTCGCGGGCGCCCTGGCCGAGGTCGCCGTGCACGGCACCGGACGCGAAGCCGCGGTCGGCCAGCTCGTCGGCGACCTTGGCTGCCGTCCGCTTGGTGCGGCAGAACACGAGCGTCAGCCCGCGCCCCTCGGCCTGCAGGATGCGGGCCAGCATCTCGACCTTGTCCATCGCGTGGGCGCGGAACACGTGCTGCTCCACGGCCTTCACGGTCTGGCCGCTGTCGTCGGGGTCGACCGCGCGGATGTGCGTGGGGTGGTGCATGTACTGCCGGGCCAGGCTGATGATCGGCCCCGGCATCGTCGCCGAGAACAGCATCGTCTGGCGCCCTGCGGGCACGAGCCGCACCATCCGCTCGACATCAGGCAGGAAGCCGAGGTCGAGCATCTCGTCGGCCTCGTCGAGGACCAGGGTGCGCACGTGACCGAGGTCCAGGTGGCCCTGGTTGGCCAGGTCGATCAGGCGTCCCGGCGTACCGACGACGACCTCGATGCCCTTGCGCAGCGCTTCGATCTGCGGCTCGTAGGCACGGCCGCCGTAGACCGACAGGATGCGGATCGGCCGGGTGGCAGCGGCCTTCTCGATGTCGCCGGTCACCTGCACGCACAGCTCACGGGTGGGTACGACGACGAGGGCCTGCGGCTTGCCGGGTACGACGGGAGCTGCCCGGTCGCCGGCCGTGTCGCCATCGCCTTCGGTGACGATCCGCTGCAGCAGCGGGATGCCGAAGCCGAGAGTCTTGCCCGTGCCGGTCTTGGCCTGCCCGATGATGTCGTGCCCGTGCAGGGCGACCGGAAGGGTCAGTGACTGGATCGGGAACGGGTGCGTGATGCCCACTGCTGCGAGCGCCTCGACGGTGGCCGGGAGCACCCCGAGGTCCGCGAAGCTCTTCTCGGCGACCGGCTTGGCGGCCTCGGTCACCTCGAGCTCGCCGTCGTTCTGGATCTCGTCGTTCTGGATCTCGTCGTTCTGCCCAGCGTCGTTCTGTTCTGAGTCGATTTGTTCTGCGTCGTTGTGGTCAGCCACGGGGGAGTTCAGGACGGTGCCCTTTCACGCGGGAGCGCTCCCGTCCGCTGTCGTTGCCGGCTGTGCCCGACGTGGGAGTCGGCTCGGCCGGCCGGGCCGCACGCTGTTGCAAGCGGGCCGCGGGAGGGAGGTCGGTTGGTCGGAGCCGATCGCGTTTCGGTGAGTTGGCTACGACCGGGCATCCGTTCTACGACCTCCACCCTACCCGGTGGCTACGCTGCGCAGCGTGAACGACCGACTCGATCCTGTTTCCGACCCGCTGGCCGAGCCCGCGGACGACACCGACCGGATCGCGGACGTGCAGTACCGCGCCGCGGTCGTCGACCTTCTCGGGGCGCTCGCCTACGGAGAGCTGACGGCTTTCGAGCGGCTGGCCGATGATGCAGCGTTCGCACCCACGATCGCCGACAAGGCAGCGCTCGCGGCGATGGCCGTGGCGGAGTACCACCACTTCGAGCTGCTGCGTGACCGCCTGGTGGGGCTGGGCGCGACCCCTGAGGTCGCGATGGAGCCGTTCACGGAGGCGCTCGAGTCCTTCCACGAGCGCACCGCGCCGGGTGACTGGCTCGAGGGACTGGTCAAGGCCTACGTGGGCGACGGCATCGCCGAGGACTTCTACCGTGAGGTGTCGGCCTACCTCGATGAGTCCAGCCGTGCGCTCGTGCTGCGGGTGCTCGAGGACACCGGACACTCCCAGTTCGCCGTCGACCGCGTGCGTGCCGCCATCGCCGAGGAACCGCGCCTGTCCGGGCGACTGGCGCTGTGGGGACGGCGGCTGGTCGGCGAGGCGCTCAGCCAGGCGCAGCGCGTGGCCGCGGAGCGCGACGCGCTGTCCTCGCTGCTGGTCGGCGGGATCGACCGGCCGGGCGCCGACCTCGCGGAGGTGGGACGCATGTTCGCCCGCCTGACCGAGAACCACACGCGCCGCATGGCCGCCCTGGGCCTGTCGGCCTGAGCCGCAGCGGCGGCGTCGTACGCGCGTCGTGCCGGAGGCTAGAGGGCGCCGAAGCCCACCCGGCGGGACTCGGGCTCGCCGATCTCGACGTAGGCGAGCTTGTCCGACGGTACGACGACGCGCCGGCCGCTCTCGTCGTTGAGCTGGAGCAGACCGCTGTCTCCGGTGAGAGCGGCGGAGACCGCGGCCGTCACGTCATCCTGCGAGTCAGCGCTCTCGATGACCAGCTCACGTGCGGCGTGCTGGACGC
>JAVEDJ010000203.1 GCA_030841025.1 Actinomycetota bacterium | reverse complement strand
CTTGGCCAGCGGCGAGCCGACCATCACGGCGTCGGCCCCGCAGGCGACGGCCTTGGCGATGTCGCCCGAGCGGTTGACGGAGCCGTCGGCGATCACGTGCACGTAGCGACCCCCCGACTCGTCGAGGTAGTCCCGGCGCGCGGCGTGGACGTCGGCGACCGCCGACGCCATCGGCACCGACACACCCAAGACCGAACGAGTCGTGTGGGAGGCACCGCCACCGAAGCCGACCAGCACGCCCGCGGCACCGGTACGCATCAGGTGCAGCGCTGCCTGGTAGGTGGCGCAGCCGCCGACGATGACCGGTACGTCGAGCTCGTAGATGAACTGCTTGAGGTTCAACGGCTCTGCGCGACTCGAGACGTGCTCGGCCGACACCGTCGTACCTCGGATGACGAACAGGTCGACGCCTGCGTCGACCACGGTCTTCCAGAGCTGTGCCGTGCGCTGGGGCGGCAGCGCTGCAGCGACGGTAACTCCGGCCGCGCGCACCTCGGCGATGCGCGACGCGACCAGGTCCGGGCGCACCGGAGCCTCGTAGATCTCCTGCATCCGCCGGGTGACCTCGACGTCGTCGAGGCCCGCGATCTCGGCGAGCAGCGGCTCGGGGTCGTCATACCGCGTCCAGAGACCCTCGAGGTTGAGGACACCGACACCGCCGAGCTTGCCGAGGGTGATGGCGGTGGCCGGGGACACCACCGAGTCCATCGGGGCGGCGAGCACCGGGGTCTCGAACCGGTAGGCGTCGATCTGCCAAGCGACCGAGACCTCCTCGGGGTCGCGCGTGCGGCGGGACGGCACGATGGCGATGTCGTCAAAGGAGTAGGCCGTGCGGCCACGCTTGCCACGGCCGATCTCGATCTCAGTCACAGGCTCTGTTCTCTTTTCGGCTGAGGCCGTCAGCGGGAGTGGTAGTTGGGTGCCTCGACGGTCATCTGGATGTCGTGCGGGTGGCTCTCCTTGAGGCCCGCCGACGTGATGCGCACGAACCGGCCGCGCTGCTGCAGCTCCGGGATCGTGTGCGCGCCGACGTAGAACATCGACTGGTGCAGACCGCCGATCAGCTGGTGGGCGACCGCGCTGAGCGGGCCGCGGTAGGGGACCTGGCCTTCGATGCCCTCGGGCACGATCTTGTCGTCGGAGCCGACGTCAGCCTGGAAGTAGCGATCCTTGGAGTAGGACACCTTGCCGCGCGACGCCATCGCACCCAGCGAGCCCATGCCGCGGTAGGACTTGAACTGCTTGCCGTTGACGAAGACCAGCTCACCGGGGCTCTCGTCGCAGCCGGCCAGCAGCGAGCCGAGCATCACGGTGTCGGCACCCGCGACGATCGCCTTGGCGATGTCGCCGGAGTACTGCAGGCCGCCGTCACCGACCACCGGCACGCCGGCCGGTCGGCAGACCTGCGCGGCCTCGTGGATCGCGGTGATCTGGGGTACGCCGACGCCGGCCACCACCCGCGTGGTGCAGATGGAACCAGGTCCGACGCCCACCTTGACGCCGTCGGCACCGGCCTCGACGAGGGCCTGCGCCCCGGAACGGGTGGCGATGTTGCCGCCGATGATCTGCACCTGCCGCAGCGCCGGGTCGGCCTTGAGCCGCTTGATGAGCTCGACCATCAGCCTCGCCTGGCCGTTGGCGGTGTCCGGCACGAGTACGTCGGCGCCGGCCTCCACGAGTGCCGTGGCACGCTCCCACGAATCCCCGAAGAAGCCGATGGCAGCCGCGACGCGCAGGCGGCCCTCGTCGTCCTTGGTGGCGAAGGGGTACTGCACGCGCTTGACGAAGTCCTTGACCGTGATGAGGCCGGCGAGGCGCCCTGCGTGGTCGACGAGCGGCAGCTTCTCGATCTTGTGCTTGGCCAGCAGTGCGGCCGCGTCGGCGCTGGAGATGCCCACGGGTGCGGTGACCAGCGGCATCGGGGTCATCAGCTCGCGGACCGTGCGGGTCGCGAACTCGCCGGGCGGGACGAACAGCAGATCGCGGTTGGTGATGATGCCGAGCAACGTGCGGTCGGGGGCCACGACCGGCAGGCCGGAGACGCGGTAGGTGCCGCACAGCTCGTCCAGCTGGGCCAGCGTCGCCTCGGGGGTCACGGTGACCGGGTCGGACACCATGCCGGACTCGGAGCGCTTGACCAGCGTGACCTGGTGCGCCTGGTCCTCGATCGAGAGGTTGCGGTGCAGCACACCGATGCCGCCCTGCCGGGCCATCGCGATGGCCATCCGTGCCTCGGTCACCGTGTCCATCGCGGCGGACAGCAGAGGCACCCGCACCGAGATCTCGCGAGTGAGCCGCGTGGTGGTGTCGACCTCGGACGGGATGACGTCGGTCTCGTCGGGCAGCAGCAGGACGTCGTCGAAGGTCAGTCCGAGCGGTGCGAGTGTCTCGGGAGAATCCATCGCGATCGTCGGAACCTTCCATGCGGCCGGCGTTTCCTCGAGTCTACCGGCGGCCCGCACCGCACCTCCCGGCGCGGCCGGGCACACTCATGCGCCGCGCGCGTCAGCGCACGAGACCCCAGCGGAACCCCTTGGCGACCGCCTGGGCGCGGTCTGCGGCCCCGAGCTTGCGGAAGAGCCTCCGGGCGTGGGTCTTGACGGTGTCCTCGGAGAGGTAGAGCTCCTTGCCGATCTCGGCGTTGCTGCAGCCGCGGCCCATGCCGCGCAGCACCTGCAGCTCGCGCTCGGTCAGCGTGGGCATGCCGGCCTCGCCTTCGAGGACCATCCGCGGTACGGCGCGAGCGGCTGCGTCGGCGAGCGCCTGCGTCACCATCGTGGTGAGCTCCTCGCGGGAGGCGTCCTTGACGAGATAGCCACGCGCACCGGCGTTGACGGCGCGCGCCACACCTTCGACGTCCTCGGCCATCGTCATCATGATCACGCCGGTCTGCGGGACGATCGAGAGCATGCGGCGGGCGGCCTCGACGCCACCGATGCCCGGCATGCGTACGTCGAGCAGCACGAGGTCGGGCTTGTCGGCACTGAAGCGGGCCAACCCCTCCTCGCCGGAGCCCGCGACCGAGACGCGATCGACGCCCGGCACAGTGGCCACGGCGCGACGCAGCGCCTCCCGCGCGAGCGGTGAGTCGTCGCAGACGAGCACGGTCGTCACAGCATCCTCCGTGCGATCGAGGCGGTCAGGACGGTCGCGAGCACGACACCTCCAGCCCGGGACGTTCCCGGTGTCTGCAGATCTCATCGGCAGCGAACCCGCGCAGCGTGAGCCCCGCGAGGCGAGGAGTTCTGTCACATCCCCCCGTCAGCGGGCGATGTCCGGCGCTACTGCTCCCGCAGGGCCGCGACGTCCGCCCGCGCGAGCCAGCCGGCACGCAGCGAGTCCGGCAGGTCGGCCGCGATGGCGTCGACCGCACGCCGGGCCGAGTCGAGGCTGCGGGCGCTCTCGTCGCGGTGGGCGCCCGCGAGCAGCGCGCCGAGCACCGCCCGGGCCGGCCAGAGGAGGGGCAACGTGCCCAGGCTCTCCGCGAGCAGCGCGCCGCGCCGCAGGGTGGCCGCTGCCTCCTCGGGCCGGCCGGCCTCGATCTGTGCCACACCTTGGAACAGCAGCCCCTTGGCGACGTGTCGCGGAGCGCCGGAGTGCTCGGCCAGGTCGACGGCGCCACCGGCGGCCTCGATGGCCGCCTCGGGGTCGGTCTCGAGCAGCGCGATCTCGGCCCGTACCCAGCCCAGCCGCACCCGCTGGCGCCACCACTCGGCGCGGTCCGCGACCAGTGCGGCGGCGCTCTCCAGGTTGTCACGGGCGACCTCGCGCTCACCGAGCCCGACGGCGTCGGCCGCCAGCCCGAGCAGGGCGTCGAACGCCGCCTCGCCCACCCCCTCGCTGCGCGTGAGCGCGAGCTCGTCATGCGCCCGGGCCTGCGCGTGCCGGCCCAGCTGGCGGTGCACGCTGGCCAACGTCGACCCGCCGAGCGCCGCCAGCGTCCTGCGGTCGACCGGGTCCTCGTCGTGCACCCGGACGACCTCGTCCAGGACCTCGATAGCGGCGCCGAAGCGACCGGCGGCCGACAGGCACACGGCGAGCAGCCACCGCGCGGCCGTGGCTGCGGTGTGCAGTTCGCGGGCACCGGCCACCGCCACAGCACGCTGCAGCGGTTCGATGCCGGCGCCCGGGCGACCATGGAACGCGGCCCGCTCACCGGCGGCGAGCAGCGACGCGAGATCGTCGGTCATCTGGCCGCACCGCGCCGCTCGACCGGGTCGAGCCCGACCGCGTCCAGGACCAGCTGCACGCCGGACGCCAGGTCCTCGACGCGTCGTACGCCGACCTGGGGCGCCGCCGCACGCCAGCCCGGCCCGCCCAGCAGCAGCCGGGCCCGCGGGCGGACCTCGGGGAGGACGCTGAGCGCGGCGGGATCCAGGCGCCGGGCTGCTCCGCGGGCCCACAGGAACAGCACGGCCGGCGCGGTCCGGGAGACCGCGTCCGCGAGCCCGGCGAGCGGCACACCGGCACCCAGCATCCGGATCGCGACCGACTGCTCGGCGAGCGCGGCCGCCAGAGCATGCAGGGGCAGCGCGTGGGCCTCGGGCTCCGGCGCGGCGAGCAGCACCACGGCGGTGTTGCGGGGTTCGGTGAGCCGGCGGGTCACGGCCCGCAGCGCATCCTCGACGCACTCGGTCAGCAGGTGCTCGACCTCCACCCCGCGGCCGGTGGTGCGCCAGCGGTCCCCGACCCCGGTGAGCACGGGCAGGGCCATGTCCTGCCACGTCGGCACGACGCCGCGATGGCCCAGGCTGCTTGCGAGCATGCTCGTGCACGCGGCGGAGTCGAGCGACATCGCCGCCCGGGCCAGCCCACGGGCGGCCGGTGAGGCGTCACGCAGGGGTACGACGCGGCCGCCGCCGGCCCGCCGGCGGATCGGGGGGATGTCCGGGAGGGCATCGAGCCTGGTGTCCTGGCTGCGGGACCGACCGCGACGTAGTCCCCGACGAGGAGTGGTGAGCGGTGCCTGCTGGGCGGCCTGCGCCGCGTCAGCCGCGGAGACGCCTTCCAGCATCAGCTGACGCATCTGGGTCAGCCGGGCCAGGTCGCCGGCGGTGTAGCGGCGCTGGCTGCCCGCCACGTGCCCGCTCGGACCGATGCCATAGCGACGCGCCCAGGTGCGCAGCGTGCCGGGTGCCACCCCGAGCCGACGCGCGACCGCGGCGACGCCCACACCGGCCTCGAGAGCCTCTGCGGCGACGCTCGGGCGGTTCGGTGACGTGTCGGGCACCCGGTGATTGTGCCTGTCCGGGTGCCCGACTCGTCCAGCCCTAGTGGCTGTGGCCGTGACCAGCGTGCCCGTCCTGCCCCGACTCCTCGACCTTCTTCTCCACGACCAGCGTGTCGGTCGTGAGCACCATGCTGGCGATCGAGGCAGCGTTGCGCAGCGCGGAACGCGTGACCTTCACCGGGTCGACGATCCCCTGGGCCACGAGGTCGCCGTACTCCCCTGTCGCGCCGTTGTAGCCGTTGCCCGGTCCCAGCTCGCGGACCTTGGCCACCACGACGTAACCCTCTGCGCCGCCGTTCTCGGCGATCCAGCGCAGCGGCTCGTCGGCCGCCTTGCGCACGATCGACACGCCGGTCGCCTCGTCGCCGGTCAGGCCGAGGTTGTCCTCCAGCACCGCCACGGCGTGGACGAGCGCGGACCCGCCGCCCGCGACGATGCCCTCTTCGATGGCCGCGCGGGTCGCCGAGACGGCGTCCTCGATGCGGTGCTTGCGCTCCTTGAGCTCCACCTCGGTCGCTGCGCCGACGCCGATCACGCACACGCCGCCGGCGAGCTTGGCCAGGCGCTCCTGGAGCTTCTCGCGGTCCCAGTCGGAGTCGGTGTTCTCGATCTCGGCCCGGATCTGCCGCACGCGGTCCTCGACGGCCTGTCGGTCGCCGCCGCCCTCGATGACCGTGGTGTCGTCCTTGGTGACGACGACGCGACGAGCGGTGCCGAGCACCTCGACCCCGACCTGGTCGAGCTTGAGCCCGACCTCGGGGGCCACGACCTGCGCACCGGTGAGGACGGCCAGGTCCTCGAGCATCGCCTTGCGGCGGTCACCGAAGCCCGGCGCCTTGACGGCGACGGAGTTGAACAGGCCGCGGATCTTGTTGACGACCAGCGTCGAGAGCGCCTCACCGTCGACGTCCTCGGCGATGATCAGCAACGGCTTGCCGGCCTGGGCCACCTTCTCCAGCAGCGGCAGCAGGTCCGAGACGGCGGAGATCTTGCCCTGGTTGATCAGGACGTAGGCGTCCTCGAGCACGGCCTCCATGCGCTCTGCGTCGGTCACCATGTAGGGCGAGATGTAACCCTTGTCGAACTGCATGCCCTCGGTGAACTTCAGCTCGAGGCCCATCGTGTTGGCCTCTTCGACGGTGATGACGCCGTCCTTGCCGACCTTGTCGAACGCCTCGGCGATCAGCTCGCCGACCGCGCGGTCCTGCGCCGAGATCGTCGCGATGTCAGCGATCTCCTTGCGGTCCTGGATCTCGCGCGCGTCCTCGAGCAGCTTGGTGTTGACGGCCTCGACGGCCTTGTCGATGCCCCGCTTGAGCCCGACCGGGCTGGCGCCGGACGTGACGTTGCGGGTGCCCTCGCGCACCATCGCCTGAGCGAGCACCGTGGCGGTCGTCGTGCCGTCTCCGGCGACGTCGTTGGTCTTGGTGGCGACCTCCTTGGCGAGCTGTGCGCCGAGGTTCTCGAAGGGGTCGTCGAGCTCGATCTCCTTGGCGATCGTCACGCCGTCGTTCGTGATCGTGGGGGCTCCCCACTTCTTGTCGATGACGACGTTGCGGCCACGCGGGCCGAGCGTCACCTTGACCGCATCGGCGAGCTTGTTGACACCGCTCTCCAGCGCCTTTCGGGCCTGGTCGTTGAACTGCAGAGTCTTTGCCATCTGTGTTTATGCCTTCCTCAGACTGAAGTGGTGACGCCGCGCAGGGGCCGTGGTGACGACAACGCCCCGGGGGCCGGCCGGTGCCAGGCCTCCCGGGGCGGTGCGGTCACTTACTTTTCGACGATCGCGAGCACGTCGCGGGCCGAGAGGACGAGGTACTCCTCGCCGTTGTACTTGACCTCGGTGCCGCCGTACTTGCTGTAGATCACGGTGTCGCCGACCGAAACGTCGAGCGGCACACGCTGGCCGTCTTCGAAGCGGCCCGGGCCGACGGCGAGGACGGAGCCCTCCTGGGGCTTCTCCTTCGCCGTGTCCGGGATGACGAGGCCCGACGCGGTGGTCTGCTCAGCGTCGGACGGCTGGACCACAATGCGGTCCTCGAGCGGCTTAATGGCAACCTTGGTGGCCGTCGTCACGTTCTGACTCCCTCTCGCAGAGATCACACGAGCCTGGGGCGAAGTGACCTGGCGGTCCGCCGTCGCGGGGGCCGGACTGCCCAGTCCTTGCCGGTGCTCTGCTCCCATCGACGAGGCGCTGTCCGCGCCGACCGACAGAAGCTGCTGTTGGCACACTCGGGTCGAGAGTGCCAATGCGAAATCTAGGCGAGACCTGGCACTCGGTCAACCCGAGTGCCAGTGCCGGTGTCCCGGCGAGCGGCTCGGGGGCTGTGGAGTCAGCTGCGCTGCGACTTGTCGGCGAACATCTCGGCGTCGGCCCGCGCGAGCAGGCTGGCCACGCTGTCGCCCGGGCGATAGGTCGCGATGCCCAGCGAGGCCCGCAGCTCGTTCGTCGCCACGCCCTCCCCGAGCTCGTCGATGGCCTCGAGGCTGCCGCGCAGCCGGGCCAGCGCCGCGGATGCGCCGGGACCGCCCGTGTGCTCGAGCAGGACGACAAACTCGTCGCCGCCCAACCGGGCGACGGTGTCGACGACGCGGGCGGTGCGGCGCAGCCGGTCACCGACGGCGCGGAGCACGGCATCACCGGCTGCGTGCCCGTAGAGGTCGTTGACCTGCTTGAAGCTGTCGAGGTCCACGACGACGACCGATGGCATCCCGAGTCCCCGGTCGGCGCGGGCGATGGCCGAGCCGATCGCCTGTTCGACCGAGCGGCGGTTGGCCAGCCCGGTGAGCGCGTCGCTGGAGGCCGCGCGGGCGAGAGCCGCCGCCGTACGGCGCAGCTCGAACAGCCGCATCACCTGGTCGGCGACGTCCCGGAGCAGGCCGAGCTGCAGGTCGCTGAGCTGGCCGGCCTGCGGCGAGTAGACGCAGACGGTGCCGATGGAGAAGCCGTCACGCGTCCGCAGCGGCGCGGACGCGTAGGACCGGACAGGGTCGCTGGGATCGGTCACCGCGGGAAGCGTGGCGAACCTGTCGTCCAGCGACGCGTCGGCCACATGCACGACGTCCTTGCCGGTGACCACCCACGAGCAGATCGCTGACTGGCGAGGCAGCTCGACGGGGGCCCGGCCGAAGGACGCCGCCTGCCACATCCGCTCGGCGTCGATCAGGTTGATGGAAGCCACGGGCAGGCCGCTGACGTAGGCGGCCAGCCGGAGGGCGGCGTCCAGATCGGGCTGGGACTGCTGCTTGTCGAGGACGCCGTAGGAACGCAGCGCGGCCACCCGTCGCTCGTCATCCGCGGGAACGGGCCAGCCTCCAGGGCCGACCTTCGAGTCGCGGTCGTCGAGCTTGTCGCTCTGGTCGATTGTCTCGGTCATGAAGCCTCCATTGACGTCACTCGGTTAGCCCATCGGCAGGAGAAGGGGAAACCTCAAGCCGTCCTGGAAGGATCCCTGGCATGCCCGGCGACGAGATCGGGGCTTTCCGGCGGCTGCTCACGCCCGAGGGCCAGCGCCTGCTTGCCTCCCTGCCGCCGTACGACGCCGCGTCCGCGCTCTCCGCCGCGGAGGCCGCGCGCCGGGCCGGGCACGAGGAGTCGCTGGTGGCCACGGCCCTGACGCAGTCGCGGCTGCGGGCCCGGGCGGTGCGGAAGTTCGGTGCACAGGCCTCCTCGCTGTACTTCACGCCCGACGGCTTGGAGCAGGCCACCCGGCCCGTCGTGGCGGCCCGGCGCGCGCAGCGGTTCGCCGACGCAGGGGTACGACGCGTGGCGGACCTCTGCTGCGGGGTCGGGGGCGACCTGCCCCACCTGGCGGCGGCCGCGGGCAACGGCGCGGTCGGCGTCGACCGGGACCCGCTCACCTGCGCCGTCGCCGCGGCCAACCTGGAGGTTCTCGGCGTCGCCGAGCGGGTGGAGATCCGGTGCGCGGAGGCCGCCGCGGCCGACCTCGCCGGCATCGACGGGGTGTTCCTGGACCCGGCTCGTCGTGGCTCGCGGGGGCGGACCTTCGACCCGGCGGCCTACTCGCCCCCGTACTCGTTCGTGCTCGAGCTCGCCGAGCGCGTCCCGGCGAGCGCCGCCAAGCTCGCGCCCGGCATCCCGCACGCCGTGCTCCCCCGGGGCGCCGAGGCCGAGTGGGTCTCCGTGGACGGCGACCTCGTCGAGTGCGCGGTCTGGTTCGGCCCGCTGGCCAGCGGGGTGCCGCGCCGGGCCACGATCCTCCCGGCTGCGGCGACGCTGACCGGCGACGGCACGGTCCGCGCCGCGGGCGGGCCGGTCGGCCGCTACCTCTACGAGCCGGACGCGGCGGTCATCCGGGCCGGCCTCGTCGCCGACGTGGCCACCCAGCTCGGCGGGCACCTGCTCGATCCGACGATCGCCTACGTCACCGGCGACACCCGGGCGAACTCCCCGTTCGCGACCGGCTACGAGGTGCTGGACGTGCTGCCGTTCAGCCTGAAGCGGCTGCGCACGCTTCTGCGGGCCCGGGACGTCGGCCGGCTCACCATCAAGAAGCGGGGCTCGGCCATCGAGCCCGAGACGCTCCGTCGCCAGCTGCGGTTGGCCGGCAGCGCCGAGGCAACGATCGTGGTGACCCGTCTCGCGGGCGCGCCCACGGTGCTGGTGGTCGACCCGCTGCGTGATCGGTGAGCCTGCTCATGAGCGGCTGGACCGATCAACCCGGGAGGCGACCAGGCGCTGCCCCCGCCGAGGCGTCGGCCGCGCTGGTGCGTTTGATCGGAGCATTCACTGCGCACCGGCCCGGGTGACCGCCTCCGCCGCCGCAGCGACGGCCGCCTGCATCGCGGCCGACCGCGCCGCGCCGGCCGCGAGCGCGGCAGCGAGCGTGCCGGCGAAGACGTCACCCGCACCGGTCGTGTCCACCACGTCGACCGAGGGCGCCGCCACCTCGAGGGTGTCCTCGGCGCGACCGTTCCGCTCCCACCGCGCGCCCTGGGCCCCGCGGGTCACCACGAGGGACCGCGGGGTGGTCGCCAGCAGCGCCGCCTCGTGCTCGTTGGCAAGGACGGGGTCGGCCATGCTCAGGACGTCCTCAGGGAGCTCGGCATACGGCGCGACGTTGAGCACCACCCGGGCGCCGGCGTCGGTGGCATGACGCGCGGCACCCGCCACCACGTCGAGCGGGACCTCGAGCTGCAGGAGCACGACGTCCGCCGGGGTGAGCGGCACCGCGCGGACGTCGTCGAGGGTGACCTCGGCGTTGGCGCCGGGCGCCACGACGATGGAGTTCTCCCCGGACTCGTCGACCACGACGAGCGCCGTGCCGGTCGCGACGCCGGCTACCCGGCGTACCGCTGAGGTGTCGACGCCCAGGCGCCCGAGCCGAGCGACGTAGTCGGCGCCGTCGCCGTCATCGCCCACGCATCCGACGATCCGCACCGCGGAACCCGCCCGAGCCGCGGCGACGGCCTGGTTGGCACCCTTGCCGCCGGCCCGCCGTTGCAGCGACGTGGCGAGCACGGTCTCGCCCGGACGCGGATGTGCGGGCACCGTGGCGACGACGTCGACGTTCAGGGAACCGATGACGACGACCGTGCCGGTCACGTGGAGTCGCCCGGATCGGGCAGGCCCGGCGCAACGGTGTCGAGGAACAGCCGGCGCGCACGGTCGCTGTCGATGCCGAGCGCGACGTCCACATCGGCCGGCGGCAGCCCGTGCGGATCAGCGACGACGTCGCCGACCCACGCGCGCCGGTCGACGATGGTCTGGCCGCGAGTCCACGTGCCCGCCAGTTCGATACGCACCGGGTGCGACACGGTCGTGAGCAGATCGGGGGCGATGACTGCGGCCACGACCCCGGCATCGCCGATGGTGGCGGCGGTCCCGCCGAGACGCTGGACCTGATGCGCGATGAGCCGTCCCGCCAGCTTCGCTGCGGGATCCTCGCTCGCCGACAGGGCAGCAGCGACTGTCGCGTCGACGGTGACGTCGTAGAAGACGTCCAGGCCGTACATCGTGACCGGAAGCCCACTGGTCAGCACGATGGCCGCCGCCTCGGGGTCGTGCCAGATGTTGAACTCGGCAGCCGCGGTCGCGTTCCCGACCGCCGCCGCGCCGCCCATGAACACGATGCGCTCGATCCGCTGCGCGACGTGCGGGTAGGTGCGCAGCAGCAGTGCGATGTTCGTCATCGGGGCGAGCGGCACCAGGGTCACGGGCCGGCTCGCCTGCTCCAGAGCCGTCCGCAACAGCTCCACCGCGTGCAGGTCGCTGGGTTGCCGCGTCGAGGGCGGCAGCCCGAGGTCGGCCATGCCGTCCTCACCGTGGACGTGCCGGGCGTCCCGCAGCGGGTCGAGCAGTGCCCGGTCGGCACCCCGGGCGACCGGTACGTCGACGGCACCGGCCGTGTCGAGGACCAGGAGGGTGTTGCGCACCACCTGGTCGACGTTGGCGTTCCCTGCGACGCAGGAGACCGCGAGCAGGTCGATCGCCGGGCTCCGTGTGGCGAGCAGCAGGGCAAGGGCGTCGTCCACCCCGGTGTCGACGTCGAGGATCACGGGCGTCGGGGACACGTCAGCGCGCGACGACATCGGTCACCGGCATCGACGAGTCTGCGGGCAGGTCCAGCGATGACGCGGTGGCACCGCGCGCGACCAGCTCGGCGCCGAGAGCGGCCACCATCGCGCCGTTGTCGGTGCACAGTCCGGGACGCGGCACGCGCAGCTCGATGCCGGCCGCCTCGCACCGCTGCGCAGCGACGGCGCGCAGCCGCGTGTTGGCCGCGACTCCGCCACCGATGAGCAGGTGGGCGATGCCCTCCTCGGTGCACGCGAGCACCGCCTTGCGGGTCAGGACATCCACCACGGCCTCCTGAAACGCTGCCGCGACGTGCGCGACCGGCACGGTGTCGCCGTCGCGCTGCCGTGCCTCGACCCAGCGCGCCACCGCAGTCTTGAGCCCGGAGAACGAGAAGTCGTAGCGGTGCTCGCGCATGTCCTTGGCCCCGGTCAGGCCGCGAGGGAAGTCGACGTACGACGTGTCACCCTCCCGCGCTGCCCGGTCGATGTGCGGGCCGCCCGGGAACGGCAGGCCGAGGACGCGGGCCACCTTGTCGAAGGCCTCCCCCGCGGCGTCGTCGATCGTGGCTCCCAGGGGCACGACGTCACCGGTGATGTCCCCGACCCGCAACAACGACGAGTGTCCTCCCGAGACCAGCAGCGCCAGGCAGGGCTCGGGCAGCGGACCGTGCTCGAGCTGGTCGACGGCGACGTGCGCGGCGAGGTGGTTGACGCCGTAGATCGGCTTGCCGAGAGCCAGCGCCAACGCCTTGGCTGCGGCGACACCCACCAGCAACGCGCCCGCCAGGCCCGGACCACTGGTCACCGCCACCGCGTCGACGTCGTCCACCCGCACCTGCGCGTCGGCGCACGCGCGCTCGATGGTCGGCACCATCGCCTCGAGGTGGGCGCGGCTCGCGACCTCGGGCACGACGCCGCCGAACCGCGCATGCTCCTCGACGCTGGACGCGACAGCATCGGCCAGCAGTGTGCGGCCCCGCACGATGCCGACGCCGGTCTCGTCGCACGACGTCTCGATCCCGAGCACCAGCGGCCCGTCACCGGTCATGAGGCCTGCGCCACCAGCACATCCGCGAAGCGCCCGGCGGCGGCGGAACCGTCGCCGCCGTCGTACACCAGGAACATCGAGGGCTCGGTGAGCTCCAGCTCGAGCAGGACCGGCGATCCATCGGGCCCGGGGACCAGGTCGACCCGGGCATAGGCCAGGTCGGCCCGACCGGCACCGTCGAGGGCCGGCACGGACCCGAGCTTGTCGAGCACCGCCTCGCACACTGCGCGCTCCTCGTCGGTCGGAACCCGCACCTCGACGGTCTCCTCCTTGTAGGCCCCCGTCACCGGCGCCCCGTTCGGCTCGAGCAGCGGACCCTTGCGGATCGCATGGCTGAACTCGCCGCCGACGCACAGCAGTGCGGTCTCGCCGTAGCTGTCGACCTGGTCGAGGTAGGGCTGCACCATGACCGTGCGGCCGGCGGCGAGCAGTCCCGACGCGTGCGCGGCGGCGAGCTCGTTGTGCTCCCCCACTACATAGCGGTTCGTGTCCCTCGACCCGGCAGAGACCGCGGGCTTGACGACGTACTCGCCCGCCGCCGGTACTGCGAAGTGGTCGCCCGGCTCCAGCCACGTCGTGTCGACGACGGGCAGCCCAGCCTCGGCGAGCTCACGCAGGTAGCCCTTGTGGGTGTTCCACCGCAGCACCGCGGGGCTGTTGACCAGCCGGGTCCTCGACCCCACACGGTCGGCCCAAGCGAGGAACTCCTCGCGCCGCTCGTGGTAGTCCCAGGTGCAGCGGACCACGACGAGGTCGTACGACGCCCAGTCGACGCGCGGGTCGGTCCACACGGCGGGCTCGGGCTGGGCGCCCCGGGACTCCAGGGCAGAGAGGAGGACGGAGCCGTCGTCGTCGAGGTCGGGGAACGCCGCGGCGGTGGCGAGGGCGATGCGAGCGGTCACGCGCCGAGCCTATGCAACCGCGCCGGTCACTCGGTGCCTGTCCGCGGCGGACGCCGCCGCATGACGACGGCGTCGACGCGTCCCGGCTGGTAGTAGCCGCGCCGCACCCCGATGCGATCGAACCCGTAGCGCTCGTAGAGCCGCGCCGCGGCGTCGTTGTCGGCACGCACCTCCAGCAGCACCTCCTGCGAGTCGCGTCGCGTGGCCTCGGCGAGCAACGCGTCCAGCAGATCTGCCCCGACACCCTGCCGCTGGCAGTCACCCGAGACGGCCAGCGTCTGCACGTCGGCCTGGTGGCCGGCGGCGAACAGCCCGGCGTAGCCCACGACCCGCCCGCCGGTCTCCGCGACCACGTAGTACCGCGTCTCCGGCACCCCGGCCAGCTCCGACCAGAACGTCCCCTCCGTCCACGGGTCGGGGAACAGGTCGCGTTCGATCTGCAGGGCCGGCTCGACGTCCCACCAGCGCATCGGGCGCAGGGTGACGTCGGCGGCCCTGGTGCGAGGTCGGGCCGGGCCGGTCACAGCACCGACTTGCGGGCCTGCGGCTGCATCGCGTCGGGCCGACGCAGGTAGAGCGGGACCGGCTCGAGGGTCGCGCCACCAGCTGCGACCCACCGGGCGAGTGCAGTGGCCGACGGATGCAGGGGCGCACGGTGATCGGGGAACGCGTCCGGATAGATCTGTGCCCCCAGCCCGACCGCCGGCCCGGGGAAGGACACGGCCGCGGGCTTGTCGACATGTGGACCGTCCTGCCGTTGCGGCAGGCCCGCACCGGCAGCGACGTACTCCGCCCAGTGGACCTCCTTGCGGCGCGCATCGGTCACGACACGGAACACTCCATCCATCTGCGCCGCCAACGCGAAGTGGTCGTGCGTGCAGACGCCCACGACGGGGATGCCGAGCACCGCACCCATCGTGCGGGCGGTCACGATGCCCACGCGCAGGCCCGTGAACGGGCCCGGCCCGACCCCGACGGCGACGGACGTCAGGGCCCGCCGGTCGACGCCGGCCTCTGCGAGCACGGCGGCGATCGCCGGGGCGAGCAGCTCGCCGGTACGCCGCGCGTCCACCTCCGTGCGCTCGGCCAGCACCTGCGCACCGTCGGCCACGGCGACGGTCACTGCGGGCGTCGCGGTGTCGAGAGCGAGCAGCACGGTCGCGAGGCTAGCCGCTCGCGCTCCCATCGCCGGCCCGCGGCGGGGTGTCGTAGATCACAGCGCTCGACCCCGGGAATTAACCCGCCCGCAAGCCTCTTGCCCCTAGGCGTAACCCGGCCTGGGCACGATGGTTCGTGACCGGTACAGAAGAGTCCCTCGGACGAGGTGTCCTTCACCCTGCCAGCTCGAGGAGATCCACCATGCCCACGGCCCAGCTGTCCGCTGTGCCCAGCGCCAACCGGGTCACCAACTCGGTACGACGCCGCCAGGTGCCGGTGTGGGTGACCCTGCTCGCGCTCGCCGTCGGCGGCTTCGCCATCGGGACCACGGAGTTCGCCAGCATGGGCGTGCTGCCCGACATCGCTCGCGACCTCGGTGTGTCGATCCCGACGGCGGGCCACGCCATCACGGCGTACGCGCTCGGTGTCGTGGTTGGTGCGCCGCTGTTCGCGGTGCTCGGCGCCCGCGTCCCCCGCAAGACGTTGCTGCTGCTGCTGATGGCCGCGATCACGCTCGCCAACCTGGCGTCCGCGGTCGCGAACACTTTTCCGTTGCTGGTGCTCGCCCGCTTCGCGAGCGGCCTGCCCCACGGCGCCTACTTCGGCATCGGCGCGGTCGTGGCCGCGTCGCTGGTGCCGGCCGGACGTCGGGCTCGTGCCGTCGCGATGACGATGATGGGGCTCACCGTCGCCAACATCGTCGGTGTCCCACTGGCGACCCTGCTCGGCCAGACCTTCGGCTGGCGCAGCACCTACGGCACCGTCGTGCTCATCGGCCTGGTCACGCTCGTTGCCATCGAGCTGCTGGTGCCCCCGGTGGCCGCGCACCCCGAGGCCAGCCCACGGCGCGAGCTGGCGGCCCTCAAGCGGCTGCAGGTGTGGCTGACCCTGCTGCTCGGCTCGATCGGCTTCGGTGGCCTGTTCGCGGTCTACAGCTACGTCAGCCCGACGCTGACCGACGTGGCCGGCGCCCCCGAGAGCGCTGTCCCGGTCGTCCTGGCGGTGTTCGGCATCGGCATGACGCTGGGCAACCTGGTCGGCGGCCGGCTCGCCGACTGGTCGGTGCTGCGCACGCTCGCCTTCGGGTCGAGCGCCGTCGTCCTGGTCCTGCTGACGTTCCCGCTGGCCGCGCACTCGCTCGTGTCGGCGGTGACATGGATGTTCCTGCTGGCCCTCACGTCCGCCTCCACGATCCCGGCGATGACCGCACGGCTGCTGGACGTGTCGCACGAGGGCAAGTCGCTCGCGGCAGCGCTGAACCATGCAGCGCTGAACGTCGGCAACGCCCTCGGCGCCGGGCTCGGCGGCCTGGTCATCGCGGCGGGCTTCGGCTACACCGCACCGGCGCTGGTCGGAGCGGGGCTTTCCACCGCCGGCCTGCTGGTGCTCGGGGTGTCCTACCTCGTCCAGCGGCGCGCGGCCCAGCCGCAGGTCCACGAGCGGCTGCCCGAAGCCGCCTAGCTCCTAGTCTCGGCCGACGGCAACAGCCGTCAGGTCCACGTCGGCCCAGCGGGCGCCCACGGCGCGGAGCACCACCGTGCGTGTCTCGTCGGCGTCGTCGAGAGGACGGCGTACGACGACCTCGAGCCGGTCGTCAGCCAGGTCCTCGACCTTGCCCTCACCCCACTCGACGACCGTGACCGACTCGTCGAGGGAGGCATCGAGGTCCAGGTCGTCGACCTCGGCGACGGCACCGAGCCGGTAGGCGTCCGCGTGCACCAGAGGCGGCCCGGCACCGAGCGACGGGTGGACGCGCGCGATGACGAACGTCGGCGAGGTCACGGCGCCGCGCACGCCGAGGCCCTGCCCGATGCCCTGGGTCAGGGTCGTCTTGCCGGCGCCGAGGTCCCCCGACAGCACCAGCAGGTCGCCGGCCCGCGTCACCGACGCCAGTCGCGCACCGAGCGCCCGGGTGTCCGCTGCCGTCGGGAGCACCACCTCGACCGGCAACGGCCGGCGGAGCTCGACCCAGAAGTCGTGGTCGGTGTGGTGGCGGAACCCGCGACGCTGCCAGTAGGCGATGTTCGCTGCCAGCGCCTTGCGCACGCCGACGCGCATCTCGCCGTGCCCGAGGCGCGCGGCCTCGGGCTCGGCCTGCGCGATGAGCAGGCCGGCGACGCCGCGACCCTGCACGTCGTGGCGCACAGCCACGCGTCGCAGCCAGAAGCCACCGTCCTGGTGGCTGAAGCGCGCTGCCGCGACGAGCGCACCGGAGCCGTCGAGTGCCACCAGCCCCCCGTTGTCGGTGATCCAGTCGGCGACGTCGGCCACGGTCTCGCGCGTCGCACCCGACGGCGGGTCCAGCCGCTCCTGGCCGGCAAACGCGGCGCCGGTGATCGCGTGCACCTGGGCCGCGTCCTGCGGCGTCGCCGCCCGCACCCTGTAGGCCGGCGTCATCGTGATCCGGCTGCGACGAGATCGCTGACCCGTCGGAGGTCCGCGCGCAGGGCAGCCAGCGGCGCACCGGCCGGGCCGAACCGGATGGCCGCCGACGGGTGGTAGGTCACGACGAGCGCACGGCCGGCGTAGTCGTGGACGGTTTCCCGCAGCGCCGCGATCCGCACCCCCGGGCCGAAGAACCACTCCGCCGCCGTCCCGCCGAGGGCCACCACGACCCGCGGGTCGGCCAGCTCCAGCTGCCGCGTCAGCCACGGCCGGCAGCGCGCCACCTCCGCCCGCCGCGGCTTGCGGTTCTTCGGCGGACGGCACTTGAGGACGTTGGCGATGGCGACTCGTTCCCGAGGCAGACCGGCGTCGGTCAGCAGCGAGGCGAGCAGCAGACCCGACCGGCCGACGAACGGCACACCGGCCTCGTCCTCCTGGGCGCCCGGTGCCTCACCGACCAGCAGTACGTCGGCGCGGGCGCTGTCGGTCGGCAGGCTGCCCACCACCACCGTCGTACGGCTGGCGACCAGCTCGGGGCAGGCGACGCAGCCGTGCGCCAGTGCCGCGAGCTCCTCCCAGCTCTTGGCGTTCGGCGCCACAGTGGCGGGATCGGTGATCACGCCGCTGCCGTGGGGCGCAGGGCACGCTCGACGAGGCCGCGCAGGTGATCGGTGACGACGTCGTAGTGCTCGAGCATCAGCATGTGCCCGGCGTCTTTGAGGATCACCAGCTCGGCACCCGGGAGCAGCGCCGCGATGTCGCGGCTGTGGTCCGCCGGCGTCATCAGGTCGTTCTCGCCGCCGAGCACCAGCGTCTCGACGCCGTCGAGCACGCCGAGCGCCTCGAGCTTGTCGTGGGAGGAGAAGGCGGGCACCAGCTCGGCAAGCACGTCGAGCGGTGTCTGCTCGTGCATGCGCGCGACGAAGCGGGTGAACGACGGCGGGACGTCGGTCGCGAACGAGTAGCGCTTGGTCAGCACGAACTGCAGGTCGCCGCCGAGACTGCGGCCGCGCGCCACCAGGTCGGGGCGGCGGTTGAGCGCGGTGAGTGCCTTGGGTGCGACTTTCATCAGGACGCGGCCCGCCGCGGCCGGCACACCGAGGCCGACCTCGGCCAGCTTGCCCGGCGATGTGGCGACCAGAGCGACGCCGATGACCCGGTCACCGAACAGCTCCGGATGCTGGTCGGCCAGCGCCATCACGGTCATGCCGCCCATCGAGTGGCCGACGAGCACGACCGGGCCCTGCGGTGCGGTGGCCTCGAGGACGGCGTACAGGTCGCGGCCCAGCTGGTCGATCGTGGCGTTCTCCGAGGCGCCGCGCCCGGACAGGCCGTGGCCGCGCTGGTCCCAGAAGACCAGCCGGCCCACGTCGTCGAGGTCGCGCCGCTGGTAGTGCCACATGCCCTGGTCGAGCGCGAGGCCGTGGCTGAAGATGACCGTCACGGGCCGGGCGTCCGGCGCCTCGTCCACCTCGACGTGCAGCGGCACCCCGTCGCTCGCGGTGACGGGCACGAAGCGGCCGTGGATCTGGCCGAGCGGCTCGTCGGCCTCCGTGTCGACGCCGCGCAGGGAACGCCCGACGGCGTACCGCTCGGCGGCGAGGCCCACGGCGGCACCAGCCGCCACGACGCCTGCGGCCCCCGCGACCAGGGCGGCGCGCTTGCCCCAGCCGGGAAGCGACGGCAACCGGCTCACGGCCGGCCCACCGCGGCTGCGGGGGCGTTTGCGCTCGCGGATCCCTCGCCGACGTACCGGCGTGGCACCCGGGGGCCGACGCGGGTGACGATCTCGTAGGAGATGGTGCCGGTGGCGTCCGCCCAGTCCTGCGCGGTGGGGCGCCCGCCGTCACCCGGCCCGAAGAGCTCGACCTCGTCGCCGGGCGCGGCCGGGTCGTCGCCGAGGTCGAGGACGATCTGGTCCATGCAGACCCGACCCGCGACGGTACGACGGCGTCCAGCGGCCCAGACCGGGCCGACGTTGCCCGCGTTGCGTGGGATGCCGTCGGCGTAGCCGAGTGGCACCAGCCCCAGGGTGGTCTCGCGGGGGGCCGTGTAGATGTGGCCGTAGGAGACGCCGGCGCCTGCGCCGACCCGTTTGGCGAGGACCAGCGCCCCGGTCAGGGTCATCGCCGGCCGGAGACCGAGGGCCGTCGAGTCGGCGACGTCGGGCACCGGCGACAGGCCGTAGACCGCGATGCCCGGACGCACGAGGTCGAAGTGGTGCTCGGGCGCGGTGAGGGCGGCCGCGGAGTTGGCGAGATGGCGCACGTCGGGGCGCAGGCCGGTCCGTTCCGCCAGCTGGGCCGCCTCCTGGAAGACCCGGGCTTGCCGCGCGATGGTCGGGTGGCCAGGAGCGTCGGCGTAGGCCAGGTGCGACCAGAGGCCGACGACCCGCAGCAGACCTTCTGCCTCCGCCTTGGCGGCGGCCTCGACGAGCTCGGGCCAGTCGTGGGGCGTGGCGCCGCCGCGGGACAGCCCGGTGTCGACCTTGAGGTGGACGCGGGCCGGCGTGCCGGTGCGGCGCGCCGCCTCGGCGATCTCGTGCACGGCCCAGACGGCGTTCGCGGACAGGTCGATGTCGGCGGCGATCGCCTCGGCGAAGGGCTCGCCTGGGCCCATCAGCCAGCTCAGGACGCGGGGCCCGGTCAGCCCGGCTCGCCGCAGGGTCAGCGCCTCGCCCAGCAGGGCCGTGCCGAGCCAGGTGGCGCCTCCCGCGAGAGCTGCCTGGGCGCTCGGCAGCAGCCCGTGGCCGTAGCCGTCGGCCTTCACGACGGCCATCACCTCGGCGCCACCGGCTGCCTTCCCGCGCAACGCAGCCACGTTGTCGCGGATGGCCGACAGGTCGACCCTCGCTTCGGCGTGCAGGCGTTGCGTCACGGTCCTCAGTCTGCCAACCGCGTGCTGGTGCGATGCCACGGGCACGCCGCCGCCGTGCTGGGCGGTGTGACGCGGCGGTGCGTACGTCGCCTCAGGCGCGCAGCGCCCGGAAGGCGGCCGGCAGCGCCCCGACCACGTCGGAGGCGGCTATCGGCGCCCCGCCGGCCGACGCGAGCCGGCCGG
>JAVEDJ010000186.1 GCA_030841025.1 Actinomycetota bacterium | reverse complement strand
GTCGAGGAGGACGGTCGGCCCTGGATCGTCATGGAGCTGCTGCCCTCGCGAAGCCTGAGCACGCTGCTGCGCGAGGACGGGCCGATGCCGCCGCACAAGGTGGCCGAGCTCGGGCTCGCCATGCTGGGCGCCCTGGAGGTCTCGCACCAGCAGGGCATCGTGCACCGCGACGTGAAACCGGGCAACGTCCTGATCACTCCTGACGGCCGACCGGTGCTGACCGACTTCGGCATCGCGACGATGGCGGGCGACCCGTCGCTGACGTCGACCGGCGTCGTGCTCGGCTCGCCCGCCTACATGTCGCCCGAGCGCGCGCGCGGCCTGCGGCCCGGCCCCGAAGCCGACATGTGGTCGCTCGGGGCGACCCTGTACGCCGCCGTCGAGGGCCGGCCGCCGTACGACGCCGACAACGCCCTCGGCACCCTGACCGCGGTGATCGGCGACCCGGTGGAACCGCCGGAGGTCGACGGTCCGCTGCGCGACGCGATACTCGGGCTCCTCGAGAAGGACCCCGCGGAACGTCTCGAGATCGACACCACTCGTGAGCTGCTGACCCGAGCGGCCGCAGACCACAGCGCCGGGCCGCAACCCACGGCGGCGGCCGGTGCCGTCGCGCTCGACCGGGCCAGTCGCACCGAGGCGCTGGCCGTTGATCCCCCGGCGCAGCGCCTCGCGACCTCGCCCCCTTCTCCCCCGCCGCCGGGGTACAGGGAGTACGGCGGCCGGCCGCCCGGCCGGCGCGGCCCGAGTGGCCTCGGCGCGGCAGCGGCGGTGATCGTGCTGCTCCTGCTCGGTCTGGTCGTCGTTGGTGCGCTGGCCTTGCGCGGCGACAACCAGAACCCCCCCGACTCGTCCGGGGCGAAGACGACCACGAGTGCACCAGACAGCACGCCTGGGACGCCTTCCACGGCGGCCACCGAGAACGACAGCCCCACAGCGAGCGCCTCGGCGTCCGACTCTGGCACGGCACCAGCAGGCTTCCATACCTATCGCGACGAGAGCGGTTTCTCGCTCGCGGTGCCGGATGGCTGGCAGCGCTCACGGAGCGGGACGCAGGTCAAGTTCCAGGACCCGACCTCGCTGCGCTACCTGCTGATCGACCAGACCGACCAGCCGAAGCAGGACCCGAAGCAGGACTGGGAGGAGCAGGAAAAGTCGTTCGCGCGCAGCCACCGCAACTACCAGCGGATCAGCATCGAGTCGGTGCCGTACCGCGACTACCCTGCCGCCGACTGGAGGTACACCTGGGCGACTCAGACCCAGGCAGTCAACCGCGGGTTCGTCGCGGGAGACAAGGGCTATGCGCTCTACGTGTCGGGGCCGCGCAGCACGTGGGCCGAGAGTGAAGCAGTCTTCAACCAGGCCGCCAAGACCTTTCAGCCGGCGGGCTAGTCACTCGCCACGGTTGCGGCGGGCCAGCGCCCGCTGCATCTCGCGCTGCGACTGTCGCTCGGACAGCGCCTGTCGCTTGTCGTAGGTCTTCTTGCCGCGGGCGAGCGCGATCTCCACCTTCGCCTTGCCGTCCTTGAAGTACAGCGAGAGCGGCACCAGCGTCGTGTGGCCTTCCTTGGTCTTGCCGATGAGCCGCTGGATCTGCTCGCGGTGCAGCAGAAGCTTGCGTTCGCGGCGCGGCGCGTGGTTGGTCCACGTCCCCTCGGTGTACTCCGGGATGTGCACCCCTGCCAGCCAGGCTTCACCGTCTTGGATGTGCGCGAACCCGTCGATGAGCGACGCGTGCCCGGCACGCAAGGACTTGACCTCGGTGCCGGTGAGCACCAGTCCTGCTTCGAAGACGTCGTCGATGTGGTAGTCGTGCCTCGCCTTGCGGTTCTGGGCGACCAGCTTGCGGCCCTGTTCCTTCGGCATCGTCAGCCCCGTCCCGTCCCGCCGAGTGCGGCGACGAGCCCGGTGAGCACGTCGATGGCGCGGCGCTCGGCCAGCTCGGCCGGTGCGGATGCCGCCACGACCACATCGGGCTCGACGCCGACACCCTCGACGGAGCGCCCGGCGGGTGTGAGGTAGCGGCCGACGGTGAGCTCGAGCGCAGAGCCGTCGGACAGCCGGCTCGGCTCCTGCACCGAACCCTTGCCGAACGTCTGCGAGCCGACGACCACTGCACGGTTGCGGTCCTGCAGGGCGGCTGCGACGACCTCGGCCGCGCTGGCGGTCGATGCATTGACGAGTACGACGAGCGGGGTGGACAGGTTGCCACCCGGGGCCGCCTCGAGTGTGCGTACCGGCTTGCCGCGCCGCTCGTAGGACACGACCGGACCACCGTCGAGGAACACCGAGGCCACGTCGACAGCTTCGTCGAGCAGACCACCGGGGTCGTCACGAAGGTCGAGCACGACACCGCCCGTGTGCTCGGTGCCGACTCCGACGAGGGCCTGCCGGACGTCACGTCCCACGCCGCGGGTGAAGGCACGCACCTGGACGAGCACGATGTTGCCGCGCAGATGCTCGACGACGACGTCGTCGGTGATGAACGTCGCACGCGTGAGGCTCAGGTCGCGCGTGGTGGCTCCTCGGCGTACGACGACGTGGACCCGCGTGTGCTCGCGGCCCCGCAGCAGGGCGGCGACGTGGGCGACGCCGGCGCCCGCGACCGGGCGGCTGCCGACGGTCACGAGCTCGTCCGCGGGCAGCAGCCCAGCCTTGTCGGCGGGGGACCCGTCCTGGACGCTGCCGATCTGCACCGCGCCGGTCTGCGTGGCGCGCAGCCACAACCCGACCCCGGAGTACTGGCCCTCCAGTGCGTCCTGGAAGGAGGTGTACTCGGACGCCCCGTAATAGCTGGACCACCGGTCGCCCAGTGCCCGCAACATGCCCTCGACGGCTGCCCGCTCCAGGGCCTTGCGCTCCACGGGACGTGCCGCGTTGGCTCCGATACGGTCGGCGGCCTCGTCGATCACGCCGCGGTCGCCCGCCGTTGGCTTGTCATCGTTGCCGACCACACCGGTGACGACACCGCCGACGTACGCCACTCCCATCAAGGCCACGATGGCCGTGGCACGCACGACGCGTCGCAGCGACGCGGGCGAGAGCAGCGAAAGCACCGTCTGAGTGTAGGGCCGCGTCGCGGACCCGCAGCCCGATTGCGCGGACGGTCGGGTCAGAGGACCGGTGAGGGTCCGTTCGGGCACATGGAGGACACGGTGCGCATGGAGCCGCCGTACCACCCCATCGGGTCGTAGGCGGTCTCGCCGATCGCGATGTTGAAGTGCAGGTGCGGCCCGGTCGCGAAACCGCTCGATCCCACCCGGCCGATGACCTGGCCCCGCTGCACGCGCTGGCCGACACGGACCCGGAACGAGTCCTGGTGGGCGTACCACGTGGTCATGCCACCACCGTGCGCGATGATCGTGGTGTTGCCGTCCCAGCTGGTGTAGGTGGTGGCGACCACGACACCGGTCGCGGCCGCATAGATCGGAGCGCCGTAGCCAGGAGCGATGTCGATGCCCGAGTGGCAGCTCGCATTGCCGGTGACCGGGTTGGTGCGAGGGCCGACGTAGCCGCTGATCGGACCGCTGGCCGGCCACGCCATGCCGCCTCCGCCACCGCCCCCGCTGCGTCGGGCGCTGGGACGCGACGTCAGCCGGGCGCGTGCCGCGGCCCGAGCAGCCGCGGCGGCGATGGACCGGGCGAGCGCACGTGACTGTGCCTGGGCTGCGGCCAGCCGGGTGCGCTCGCTGTCGCGTTCGCGCTGCACCGCGGCAACGGCGCTCTCGCGCGCCGACACGAATGACTCCACCTCTCGCTGCGCCGCAACGGCGGCCCGTTCGAGACCCTGGATCGTCTTGACCAGCCGCTCCTGCTCGCGCTTCATCTGCGCGATCAGTGCCCGCTTGGCGTCGAGTGTCGCGCGTTGGGCGGCCAGATCGGCCTTGTCGTCGGCCAGGTTCGTGAGCACCGTCCCCTCGGAACGCATCGCGTTCTGCATGAGAACCAGTCGCGTCGCGAAGTCGTCGGGTGTCTGGGAGTTGAGCACGACGGCCAGCTCGGCGTAGCTCCCTTGCTGGTAGGAGGAGCGAGCGATGCGCCCGATGAGCCGCTGTGTTCTGCGGATCTTTGTTTCGGTGCGCGCAATCTGCTTCTCCGCGCGGTCCACCTCTGCGACCGCGAGGCGCAGCTTGCCGGCCAGGGCCGCGTCGCGCGCCTGGGCGGCAGCCAACCGGCCGCGCACCTTGGCGACGTGCGACTGGGCGCGCGTGAGCTTGTTCTCGGCACGGCGCAGTGCCTTGATCGAGTTCTCGAGCCGACGCGACGTGTTCTCAAGATCTCCCCTGAGCTGAGAGATCTTCCTGTCGACCTGGCGCTTTCGGGCCTTGTCATCGGCCTGCGCCGCCGCGCCCACCAGTCCCAGCACGAGCGAAGTCACCACGAACAACGCCACGAGCAGCAGCGGGCGTGGAGGAGCCGAGCGATAAGACATACGGCGGGGAAGCTCCGTGTCATTGGCGGTGCGGTCGGTACAGCCCTTCGACACGACCCACACACACGTGCGCAGATGAAACGGACTCAGTGCACGTTCTCAAGCCCTCTTCCCCTGCGCCCGGACGCCGGATCGCTAGTCGCGAAGGTACTTGAGCGATCTTGGAAAACCGGCTATTGCGGACAACGCCACGCCGACCGACCCCTGTGACGCATGCCACGCCGCGGGGCCGTGGGACCCAGCCCAGGCCGTCCTGTCAGACGCGCAGGTACTTCAGCAATGCGAAGAAGGACGCCACCGCCGCAAGGGTGATGCCGACCAAGAAGACGACGCCGCCGCTGAGCCACACGTCGCCCCAGGTGATGAACTGCGAGATCGGGAAGTTCGGCGCGAGAACGCGGTCGACGAGCACTCCCTTGATGAGCACGAAGGAGCCCGATGCGAGCAGCGCGCCCACGAAGCCGGAGATCGCACCCTCCAGCAGGAACGGCAGCTGGATGGAGAAGCTCGACGCGCCCACCAGGCGCATGATGCCGGTCTCCCGTCGCCGGCTGAAGGCTGAGACACGGATGGTGTTGACGATGAGGATGGTCGAGACCACGACCATGAGCAGTGCCAAGCAGAACGCAAACCACTGCACCCACTTGAGGACCTCGAACAACCGCTCCAACAGGGCTCTCTGGTCCTGCACCTCGTCGATCCCCGGGCGGCCAGCGAAGGCGCTGGCAATGATCGGGAACTGTTCAGGGTTCACGAGCTTGACGCGGTAGGACTCCGGCATCTGGTCGGGCGAGACGTTGTCAACGATCGCGGAGTTCTTGAACTGCTCCTTGAACCGCTTGTATGCCTGGTTCTTCGACTCGTAGTAGATCTTCTCGACCTGAGGCAGCGCATCGAGGTCGCTGCGAATCTCGTCCCGCTGCGCCTGTGTGACCTCTCCCGCGGCGCAGCTGGGTTGCGAGCTGTCCTGGCCGCAGAGGAACACCGAGACCTCGACCTTGTCGTACCAATAGGTCTTCATCACGCCGACCTGCTGGTTGAACAGGATCGCGGTGCCGAGGAAACCCAGAGACACCGCTGTGGTGATCACCATGGCCACCGTCATGGTCATGTTGCGCCGCAATCCGATGGTGATCTCGGAGAGGAGGAACCGTGCGCGCATGTCGTCCTGTTCGGGTCGGGGATGCTGGCGGAGTGAAGGTCAGTGGGAGTAGCCGTAGACCCCGCGCGACTGGTCGCGGACGACCTTGCCACCGTCGAGCTCGATGACGCGCTTGCGCATCTGGTCGACGATGTCGTCGTCGTGCGTGGCCATGACGACGGTTGTGCCGGTGCGGTTGATGCGGTCGAGCAGCCGCATGATTCCCACACTCGTGGTGGGGTCGAGGTTGCCCGTCGGCTCGTCGGCGATCAGGATCATCGGCCGGTTGACGAACGCCCGGGCGATCGCCACCCGCTGCTGCTCGCCGCCCGACAGCTCGTCGGGCTTGCGGTTCTCCTTGCCCTTGAGGCCCACCAGGTCGAGGACCTCGGGCACCACCTTTGCGATCTGGTGGCGCGGTCGACCGATCACCTCGAGGGCGAACGCGACGTTCTCCTGGACCGTCTTGTTGTTCAGCAGCCGGAAGTCCTGGAAGACCGTGCCGACCTGGCGGCGCAGGGCGGGGACCTTCCACGAGGACAGCCTGGCGAGGTCCTTGCCGGCCACGTGCACCTGGCCGCTCGTGGCCCGCTCCTCCTTGAGGATCAGCCGCAGGAAGGTCGACTTGCCCGAGCCGGACTGGCCGACCAGGAACACGAACTCGCCTTTGTCGATCTCGACGGAGACGTCGCTCAGGGCAGGCCGGCTCTGGGTCGGGTACAGCTTGGTGACGTTCTGCAGGCGGATCACGAGGGCATCACTACCGGCCGGTTGCGGGGCGAAGCGGACGTCGGCGAGTCTACGTCCGCGCCGGCCGCCGGACGGCGATTGACGGCGGCAACGGCCGCGCCTGTCCGATGCGCCCCGGACGCGGCGCGGCGCCGTACCTCCGCGAGGAGGTACGACGCCGCTCGCGGCTCGCTGTCGGGGCGATCAGTGCCGACGGGCCATCCGCGGACCACGCCGGGTCAGGGCCATGAGCAGCGCCCCGCCGACCAGGAGGGCCAGGCCCAGCAGCACCGAGGGCAGCAGCGTGGAGCCTCCGGTGTGCGGCAGGGTCGAGCCGTTGGTGCCCTGAGTGCCGCTGCCCCTGCCCCCGGCCGCACCCCCGCCGGTGTCGTTGCCGACCTTGGTCGGCAGCACTGACGTGTCGTCGGTCGGGGTCTCCGTCGCCGGCCCCCCGGTGCTCCGCGGAGCCTCGTCTGCGGTCGTGACCGGCGCCGTGGCGACCGGCGGAGCCGTCACCACCGGAGTTGTGGCCGGCGGCGTCGTCACCAGCGGAGTTGTGCCCGGCGGCGTCGTCGGTGGGTACGTGGGTTTGGGGGTGTGCGAGGGGTAGGGCTTCGG
>JAVEDJ010000176.1 GCA_030841025.1 Actinomycetota bacterium | reverse complement strand
TCGAGGACATGCGCACGCTGTTCGACGGCATCCCGCTCGACGAGGTGTCCACGTCGAGCCCGGCTGCCTGCGCTGCGCGGACGTACTCCTTGGCGTTGGCCAGGGTGAAGGCGATCTCCTGCGCGGGTGTCGCCCCTGCCTCCGCCATGTGGTAGCCGCTGATGGAGATGGTGTTCCAGCGCGGCAGCTCCTTGTGGCAGTAGGCGAAGATGTCGCTGATCAGCCGCAGCGACTCCTTCGGCGGGTAGATGTAGGTGCCGCGCGCGATGTACTCCTTGAGCACGTCGTTCTGGATCGTGCCGGTGAGCCGGCCCGGGTCGACGCCCTGCTCCTCACCCACCAGTTGGTAGAGCAGCAGGAGCAGCGCCGCGGGTGCGTTGATGGTCATCGAGGTCGACACCTCGTCGAGCGGGATGCCGTCGAACAGCAGGCGCATGTCGTCGATCGAGTCGATCGCCACGCCGACCCTGCCGACCTCGCCGGACGCCCTCGAGTCGTCGGAGTCCATGCCCATCTGCGTGGGCAGGTCGAACGCCACAGACAGGCCGCCGGTGCCGGCCTCGACCAGGCGGTGGTAGCGCTCGTTCGACTCCTTCGCGGTGCCGAACCCGGCGTACTGCCGCATCGTCCACGGCCGCCCGGTGTACATGTTCGGATAGACGCCGCGGGTGAACGGGTACTCACCGGGGTCTCCGAGCGCCGCTGCAGGGTCCCAACCGGCACGCGAGTCAGGGCCGTAGACGGGCTCGATCGGCATGCCGGACTCGGACTCGTGCACCATGCGCTTGATGCTAGGCCAGCGCACGGGTGCGGCTCGTAGCCGGTCGTGGGAGGGCAACACACCGAGGACGCGAGTACTCCGCACGCCGCTGCCCGGCGGTTAGCCTGGGCGAGCCATGAGGTCCTCGATGCCACAGAGCCGGTCCCTGCCGGGGATGGCTGCGCTCGTGAGTGCGGCCGTGCTGAGTGCTGCCGTTCTGACGGCCTCGGCCGGGGCCGCCCAGGCCACCGGCACGGCGGCGCACCCCATCGGCGGCCCGGCCCTCGCCAGCACCGGGGTGGTCGTCGACGCCCCGGGCGCCGGGCGGCTACCCAAGCTCTCGGCGCGCTCGTTCGTGCTCGCCGACCTCGACACCGGCGAGATCCTTGCGGCGCGCAACCCGCACGGCCGACTGCGCCCGGCCAGCACGCTGAAGGTCCTGACCGCGGTGACGCTGCTCCCCAAGCTCGACCCGGCGACCGTCTACACCGCACAGTTCCAGGACGCGCAGGCCGACGGGAGCAAGGTCGGCGTCGTTCCCGACGCGACCTACACCGTGCACAACCTCTTCCAGGCCCTGTTCCTGATGTCGGGCAACGACGCCGCGTCGGCATTGGCCAACGCTGCCGGCGGAGTCGCCCCGACCGTCGCGGGCATGAACGCCAAGGCTCGTGAGCTGGGCGCGCTGGACACCAGCGTGCGCAACCCGAGCGGCCTGGACGCACCCGGGCAGTACTCCTCGGCCTACGACCTGGCCCTGTTCGCCCGGGCCGGCCTCGAGCGCCAGGACTTCCGCGGCTACGTCACGACGGTGAAGTCGTCCTTCCCCGGCAAGATGCCCAAGGCCGGGAAGGCACGGAAGACCTTCGAGATCTACACCCAGGACAAATTGCTGCTGCGTTACCGCGGCGCCATCGGCGTCAAGACGGGCTGGACCACGAAGGCGCGTGGCACGTTCGTCGGGGCGGCCACGCGGGACGGCCGGACGCTGGTCGCCACGGTGATGCACACCGGACAGGCGTCGTGGTCGGAGTCGGCGGCGCTGCTCGACTGGGGCTTCGCGAACGCACCCAGTGCCCAGCCGGTGGGGACGCTGAACCAGTCCGCGCCGACTCAGGCCGCCTCGGTGCGCCATCCCGGTGCCGCGTCGGGTGCCAGGAAGGCCGCCGCCGCGTCCTCCGCCGGCCCGGCGATGCCCGGGTGGGCATGGGTGCCGGTTCTGCTGCTGGGCAGCGTCGTCGCGCTCCGGACGCGGGTGCTGCTGCGCCGGCGCCGACGCCGCGCACGTCTCGCGCCACCAGCAGACAGGCGCCGCTCCGCGAGCTCTCTCCGCTCCTGATCCGCCTCCGCGATCACGGTAGGGAGCGGCCCTCAGCCGCGGGTGATCAGCGCTGCCTGGCGCGACGCGTCAGTGCAGCCGCGACGGACGCGCCCGCCGCAGCGCCGATCGCCGCTCTGCGCCAACCGGCGCGGCGTCGCGGGCCGGGTTCGGTCTCCTCCGCCGGCACGGGCTCGAAGTCCGCAGGCGCGACGACCGACACGGGTTCGGTGCCCGCAGCCAGCCCTGTGCTGCGACCAGCGCCGTCCTCCCCGGCAACAACGGGCTCGAGCGAGTAGGGCTGCGTGGCCGTCCACGCTGCCGCGAACATCAGCAGCTTGGACACGAAGTTGATCCAGATCAGCAGCCCCACGATCACCCCGAAGGTGGCGTACAGCGGGTTGTTCGTCGCTCTCCCGATGAGGAACGTCGCGAACAGCTTGAGCACCTCGAACCCGACGGCCGCCACCACGGCACCCGAGCGCACCTGCCGCCAGGGAAGCTGCGCGCCGGACAGCCGGGAGAGCAGGATCGCGAACAGCAACGTGTCGGCCAGCAGCGCCAGCAGGACCGCGAGCACTTTCAGCACGACCAGCGCGACCAGTGACTCGCCGAGGCCGACCTTGTCGAGCACCTGCTGGGTGGCCCGCGTCGCCAGGGCGCTGACAGCGAGGGAGGCCAGCAGTGCAACCCCCAGGGAGGTCAGCACCAGGATGTCGACCAGCTTCTTCTTCAGCAGCGGGAGCGCGGCGTCCGACGTACCGAAGACGCGGCGTAGCGCGTCGCGCAAGGCGTCGATCCATCCGAGCCCCGAGTAGAGCAGACCCAGCAGGCCGATGACGGTCGCACCGGCCTTGGCGTCGATGACGTCCTGGATGTTGAGCTGTCCGTCGCCCGTGCCGACCAGGCCCGGGAACGCCTGCTCGACCGCATCGGTCACCGTTCGCTGGATGTCCGGGTTGCCTTCGCTCACGAAGCCGACGACCGCGAACGCCAGCGCGAGCAGCGGGAAGAAGGAGAGGAAACCGAAGTAGGTGATGGCTGCGGCGAGCTGCGAGCCTTGCACCTCGCTGTTGCGGTCGTAGGCCCGCATGACATGGTCGAACGACGGCCAGCGGTCACGCAGCGCCCGGACCCGCTGACGGACCCGGTCCAGCAGTCCCGGTTTCTCCTCCTGAGCCACGTCTGCGTGCCTTCCCGGCGCGGGGTCCGCTACACGCACGTGCGGCCTCCACCGCGAAGGGCGCCGACCGTCAGGTGTCGTCCGCCGTCGGCACCGGTCGGCCGAACGCGAACTCGCACCGCGGCCGCCACACCCCGTCCCCCCCGTGCTCGTAGAGGCTGAACCCCCACACCGGGAACCGGGCGTCGTAGTGCGCGAGGGCCTCGAACGCGCGCTCGAGCACGCCCTTGGGCAGGTCGTGGGCGACGGTGACGTGCGGGTGGTACGGGAACTGCAGCTCGCGCGAGAGCGGGCCGGAGCGCACGCCCTCCTCGACGCGCTCGCAGTCGCTGATGCCCAGCGCGATGGAGACGAACACGACCGGCGAGACCGGGTGGAACGTGCCGGTCCCCCGAAGGTGGATCTCGAAGGGATGCTGGGCGTCGGCCACCTTGCGCAGGTGTTCCTGGATGCGGTCGAAGTCAGAGGCCGGCACCGGTGTCGGCGGCAGGAGCGTGATGTGCGTGGGGATCGAGGAGGCGAGCGTGTCACCGAAGGACTCGCGGTGTGCCTGGAGCTCACTGCCGTAGGGCTCGGGGATCGCCACGGCGACCCCGATGGTCCGCTCGCTCACGGCGCCTGGCCAGCGGCTGGCAGGAAGCCGACCCGGTCGTTCACGGTGGCGATGGTCTCGGCCGCGACCTCGCGCGCGTGCTCGGCGCCTCTGGCCAGTACGGCGTCGAGGGTGGCCGGGTCGTCGAGGTAGCCACGGACCCGCTCTTGGAACGGCACCGCGAAGTCCAGCACCGCCTCCACGACGCCCTTCTTGAGATCGCCGTAGCCGCTGCCGTCGTACTGCGCCTCGAGCTCGCTGACCGGCGCGCCGCTCAAGGAGGACAGGATCGCGAGCAAGTTGCTCACACCCGGCTTCTCGTGGGCGTCGAAGCGGATCTCCCGCTCGGCGTCGGTGACGGCCGACTTGATCTTCTTCTCGATGACCTTCGGCTCGTCCAGCAGCCACAGGCAGCCGCTGCCGCCGAGGCTCTTGCTCATCTGCTTGTCGACGACCTGCAGGTCATAGATCTTGGCGGTCTGCTTGAGGATGTACGGCTCCGGGACCACGAAAGTCTCGCCGAAACGGCCGTTGAACCGTTGGGCCAGGTCGCGGCTCAGCTCGAGGTGCTGGCGCTGGTCCTCGCCCACCGGCACCTGTTGCGGCCGGTAGATCAGGATGTCGGCGGCCTGCAGCACCGGGTAGGTGAACAGGCCGACCGACGCGCGGTCGGCGCCGCCCTTCTGTGACTTGTCCTTGAACTGGGTCATGCGGCTGGCCTCGCCGAAGCCGGTGAGGCAGCCCAGCACCCACTGGAGCTGGGTGTGCTGCGGGACGTGCGACTGCACGAACAGTGTGGCCCGGTCGACGTCGACCCCCGCTGCGAGGAACTGCGCCGCGGTCAGCCGGGTGCGGGCGCGCAGCAGCGCGGGATCGTGCTCGACGGTGATCGCGTGCAGGTCGGCGACGAAGTAGAAGACGTCATGGTCCTCCTGAAGCGCGATCCACTGGCGCAGCGCACCGAGATAGTTGCCCAGGTGCAGCGAGTCGGCTGTCGGCTGCATCCCCGACAGGACACGGGGCATGGAGGGTGCTTGCACGGTCGACATTCTGCCAGTGCCGGGCAACGGCCGTTCGGGCCCTAGCCCGCTGCGCGGGACCCACGCTCGGGGCCGGGCGGCCGTGCCGCCTCACCGGGTCCCGGCGCCCGTGCCGCCTCACCGGGGCCGGGCGATGCGCCGGGGCGCGTGTCCTGCTCCGATGCGTGGCCCTCGTCGGACGACTCCGGCGCAAGGCTGGTGAGCCGTACCCGCGCGATCCGGCGTCCGTCGAGCTCGGTGACCGTGAACCGGTGGCCGAACGCCTCCACGGTCTCTCCCGGCTGCGGCAAGCGGCCGAGCTCGTTGATGATGAAGCCGGCGACGGTCTCGTACGGGCCCTCGGGCAGCTCGATGCCGGTGCGATCCTCGAAGTCCTCGAGGTTGAGCAGCCCGTCGACCTCCATGTCGCCGCCCACCAGCGATCCGACCGGCTCCTGCGCGACGTCGTACTCGTCGGTGATCTCCCCGATGATCTCTTCCATCAGATCCTCGAGTGTGACGATGCCGTCGGTGCCGCCGTACTCGTCGACGACGATCGCCATGTGGTGACCCTCACGCCGCATCTCCGACATCGCCGAGAGGACGCGCTTGGTGCCGGGCATCATCTTGACCTCGCGCGCGATGTCGCCGATCCGCACCGACTGACCGGAGATGTCGGGTGCGAACAGGTCGCGCACGTGCACGAAGCCGACTACCTCGTCGTGCGAGCCACGCACGACCGGATAGCGGCTGTGCGGGTTGGTCGACGAGATCTTGATCGCCTTGTAGACCGGCATGGAGGCGTCGAGGAAGTCGACCTCGGTGCGCGGCACCATCACCTCGTGCAGCTGGCGTTCACCCGCCTCGAAGACGTCCTCGATGAGCTGCCGCTCCTCACGGCCGAGGGTCTCGTGCGCGGCGACGATGTCGCGCAGCTCTTCCTCCGAGATGCTGTCGCGGGCGGCATCGGGGTCGCCACCGGTCAGCCGGACGATGGCGTCGGTGGACTTCGACAGCAGCCAGATCACGGGCCTGGCCATCCGCGCCAGCCGGTCGAGTATGGGCGCCGCCAGCAGCGAGATGGCCTCCGCCCGCTGCAGCGCGATGCGCTTGGGGGCGAGCTCACTGATGACGAGCGACAGGTAGGTGATCACGAGCGTCACCACGATGAACGCCACCCAGTAGGCAGCGCCCTGGGACATGCCGCGCCGCTCCAGGACCGGCGCCAGGTCGTCGGCGAAGGCCGACGCGCCGAACGCCGCGGAGAGGAAGCCGGCCAGGGTGACGCCGATCTGCACGGCGGCAAGGAAGCGGTTGGGGTCGGCGTGCAGCTCGGCGACCTTCTGCCCACGCCGCCCGCGCGTCGCGAGCGACTTGACCTGGCCCTCGCGCAGCGAGACGAGCGCTATCTCGGAACCGGCGAAGAACGCCCCCACGAGCAGGAAGCACAGGACGAGCAGGGCATTGGCGAGCGTGGGGTTCACCGCGAGCCGCTCCCGATCTGGTCACGTACCCGATGCGGTGTACGACGTGGATGTCGGCACGCCTGTCTGGAACAGCCGTCCATGCGACCAGCGTAGACGAACCGGGCATCCCGGCCGACGCCGCGTGACCGGGCTCAGATCGCCCGCAGGTGGAGGACCAGCGCCTGCTCAGGTCCCAGGACCGGCATGGCGAGCCCCACCTGGTCGAGGAAGCGGCCGGGGACCGCGGCACGCGAGCAGGTCCAGCCCGGCGCGGCGGTCTGTTTCGTGACGGGTTCACCGCCCGTGTCCACGACCTCGATCTCGTAGTCGGCGTCCGGATCGAGGCCGGGGAGCCGGGCTGGCGACGGCACCTCCGCGGCGGACGTCGCGAGGGCCACGTAGGCGAACACGGCCTCGCGCCGGTCCGGGGACACCACGCCGTGCACGACGGCCGACGGGTCGGGGTGCTCCGCGTGCACCACGTCGCCCGAGTGCAGCAGGGCGCGGTGGCGGCGGTAGGTGGCGACCAGGCGGCGTACGGCGTCGCGGCCGTCCTCGTCGAGGGCGCTGATGTCCCATTCGATGCCGAAGTGACCGAACAGCGCTGTCGCTCCGCGGAAGGAGAGGGTGTGGGTGCGCCCCGTCGTGTGGGCGGTCGGCGGGCCGACATGGCTGCCGACCAGTTCCGGCGGCAGCAACAGCTGGGTCCAGCGCTGGATGGTCTGGCGCTCCAGGGCATCGATGGTG
>JAVEDJ010000101.1 GCA_030841025.1 Actinomycetota bacterium | reverse complement strand
GGGCGTCGGCGGGCAGCGCGTCCAGCTGGTCCTGCACCAGGGCGAGCCCGCGCAGCACGTGGCCCGCGGTGGCGGCGGCATCGGCGGCCCGGACGGTCAGGTCGACCAGGTCGACCGACGTGCCGGCCGCAACGTCCGGGTCGGTCAGCAGCTCGAGCGCGACCTCGTAGTGCCGCGCCGCCTCGTCGGGCCCGGCCACCGCCATCGCCTCGTCGCCCGCCTGGATGCTGGCGCGCGTGGCGGTGGTCAGGTCATGTGCCGCGCGGGCGTGGCGGGCCAGCTCGGCGGCGGTGCCGTCGATGTCGTGCGCCGACAGCGCCGCGGCGTAGGCGGCGTGCAACCGTACGCGTTCGCCGGGCAGCAGGTCGTCGTAGACGGCCTCCGCGAGCAGCGCGTGCCGGAAGGCGTAGCCATCGGTGCCGACCGGCACGAGGACGTTGCCGTCGACCGCGGTCCGCACCGCGCGCTCGAGGTCGCCTGCGTCGAGGGCCACCACCCGGGAGAGCAGGTCGTGCGGCACGCGGCGACCTGCCACCGAGGCGGCGCGCACCACCAGCCGGGTGCCGTCGTCGAGCTGGTCGAGCCGCACCAGCAGCAGGTCGGCCAGGTCGGTGGGCAGCATCCGGCTGCCGAGCTCGGCGGCCGCGACCAGCTCCTCGGTGAAGAAGGCGTTGCCCTCGGCACGGGCGACGATGCTGCGTAGCTCACGCTCGGTCAGCGGGTTGGGGTGCAACAGATGGACGAGCTCACGCACGTCGTCGTCGTCGAGCGGCCGCAGCTGCAGGCGGGTGACGCCGGGCAGCCGGCTCCACTCGGCCGCCGTCGTGCGCAGGGGGTGGCGGCGGTGGATGTCGTCGCTGCGGTAGGACGAGACGACGGTGACCGGCGCCGCGAACTGGCGGGCGAACAGAAAGTTGAGCATCTCGCGGGTCGACTGGTCGGCCCAGTGCACGTCCTCGACGATGAGCAGGAGGGGCGCGCTCTCGCTGAGCAGGGTCAGCGCCCCGTGGACCGCCTCGAACAGGTCCGCCCGTTCCATCCGACCGGCTCCCGGCTCGGCGCGGGCTGAGCCGTCGGTCATCAAGCGGCGCTGCGGCATCAGCCGCGCGATCGACGGGGCCCGCTCGACGAGGGAGGACGCAAGGCCGGGCGACTCGAGGGCCAGCCGGCCGAACGCCTCGCTGAAGGGGAGGTAGGGCAAGGCACTGTCGCCGAAGTCGAGGCAGTGGCCGACGATCACGCGGAAGCCGTCGGCCTGGGCGCGGTCGCGCAGCTCGGCAAGCAGTCGCGTCTTGCCCACACCCGCGTCCCCGGCGAGCAGCACCGCACTCCCGGCCGGCCGGGCACCCGACGGGCCGAGCCCGACCAGCTGCTGCAGCCGGTCGAGCTCGTCAACGCGTCCGACGAGCGGCCCCTGCGCGGTCACCTCGGGTGGCATGTCCCCCATCATCCCGGCTCCCACCGACAGTGGGACAAGCGAGATCACTGCTGCCTCCGGCATGGGTAGTGACCCTGACACCCAGGTCTCGAAGGGACCACGCGCGTGCGATGCTCACACCCCTTCCAGGCGGTGGTGCACGCGGCTGATCGCGCGCCCCAGGGCACGAACCGGGTGATGGCGACGGGATCCGTCGAACTCCGAGCGGATGCGCTCGCGACGGTAGGCAGCCTCGACGGCGACGTACGGTCCTGCGACGGGGTTCATCTGGTCTCCTCACGAGCTGTCTGCCGGACGTTGTGGCCAGGCGTGGTGGCCTGACGTCGGAGACACTGCTCGTCTAAGGAGGGCCGCGTCATCGGGACGATGTCCTATCCGGCCGATGTCCTCTCTGCGGCCGGCACGCGCGCGGCCTTAGGTCAGCCGGACCTGGGTTTCTCCGAGCGCGACCACGTCGCCCGGGCGCAGCTGGGCGCCCCGCCGGGTCTCGACCGCGCCGTTGACCGTGACGCCTCCCTCGGCCAGCAACGGGCGGACCTCGCCACCGGAGTCGACGAGGTTGGCCAGCTTCAGCAGCTGCCCGAGCCGGATGCCGGCCGGACCCACGGAGATCTCTTGCACGTGCTCATCATCGCGGAGGTCGCCGACGCGGCTTGAGCCGGACCGTCGGGAGCTCGGGAGCGGCCAGCGGCGCGCCGTCGTACCGCGGGACCGAGCCGAACCTGGTGCTCGCACCGGTGCGCGCGGCCTCCCACTCGGTGCGGAACGCGACGATCTCGTCGTGGTCGCGGCCGACGAAGTTCCACCACATCAGCAGCTCCTCCTCCAGCGGCGCGCCACCGAGCAGCAGCAGGCGGGCGCCGGCCGGTCCGCCGGCGAGCGCGACGTCGCGTCGACCGCACCCGAGGTAGACCATCGCGGCCTTGGCCACGTGCTCCCCGTCCACGACGACGCCCTCGGACACCGCGAGGACGGCATGCTCGAAGGCCGGTTCCAGCGGCAGCCGGGCCACTGCGTCGGCGGCCAACGACACGTCCGCTCCCACCAACGGCGTGTACGCCGTCGCGGGTGACCGCTGACCGGCGAGCTCGCCGACGATGAGGGTGGCCGCCAGCCCGCCATCGGACAGCAGTGGCAGCTCGGCGTGGTGCTCGAAGTGCGGGGCGACGTGTCGGTCACGGTCGGGCAGCGCGACCCAGAGCTGCAGTCCGCGCAGGGTGGGCGGATGGTCTGCCGGCGAGGTCTCCGCATGCGTGATCCCGCGCCCCGCGGTCATCAGGCTCAGCTGCCCCGGCCGCACGCGCTGGTCGCTGCCGACACTGTCCTGGTGGCGTACCTCGCCCTCCAGCAGCCACGTCACGGTCTGCAGGCCGGTGTGCGGGTGGGGCGGCACCTGCATCCCAGCGGAGCCGCGGACGTCGGAGGGGCCGTAGTCGTCGGCGAAGCACCAGGCCCCCACCGTGGGCAGGTCCCGGTGCGGCAGCGTCCGCCGGACGACCATGGCACGGGTGCCACCCAGCGGGACCTCGCGCGCCTCGAGCAGCCGCCGGACCGGCTCCGGGCTGACCGTGGCCAGGCCGCCGGCGGTGGTCTCGTGCGGGTGCCGTTCGAGGTTGCTCACGCAACAACTGTACGGCGGGAAACACCGTCCCGGTCGGCACAGCGACCGGGCAGCACGGCGCTCACGGCGGCCGCCCAGCCGAGCACGACCAGCCCCGCTCCCGCGATGTCGCTCGGCCGGTGCCAGCCCAGCGCGAGCGTGCCGACGGCGGCGACTACCGCCGCCGACAGCCCCGCCGCGGCCACGACGGGCTGGACCCGCCGCGGGGTCACCAGGAAGGCGGCCGCCGCCAGTGAGGAGACGACGGTCACATGGCCGCTGGGGAACGAGTTGTTGGCGCCGAGGCCGATGTCCGGCCGTTCGAGCAACACCTTGAGCAGCTGGGTCGTGACGTTGGCGCCGATCACCGTGACGGCTGCGCCGACCGCGAGGTCGGGGCGCGCGCGTCGCACAGCGACGACGGTGAAGACGCCGAGTGCCATCGCGATGGACGGCACCGAGACGATGTCCAGCAGGTGCTGCAGGCGCGACACCTCGGCGGGTGCCGCCTGCATCGACTCGACCATCACCGCCTGGTCGAGTCGCTGACCACGCGCGCTGGCGACCAGGACACGGAAGGTCAACCAGACGCCGCCGGCGGCGAGCAAGGCAACCAGCAGCAGCTGGGCACGCGTCCCCGCCGAGACGCCGCGCTGCAGGCGCCCGTCGGGCCGGTCCTCGATCAGGGTCATGAGGGTCCTCCTCCTCTCTGAGACGACCGAACGATGGCAGACGTCCCTGAACGTTCGCTGTGTGCCGCGCCACGCGGACAGTGTCTGGAGGGTTTCGGCCCGCCGGACGGGGAAGCAGTAGCCGCATGGTGATGCGCTGGCTGTTCCGGTTCGTGGCAGTGTTCCTCGGGCGCAAGGCATGGGAGGCCTACCAACGGCGTCAGAGCCGTCCGGCGGGCCGGCCCGGCACCGACAGGGGACCCCGGGCGTGAGCGAGACCTCGGGTGTCGAACCGCGCAAGGACCCTGATGACTGGTCGACCGGCGGCGAGGCGGCCACCGGCCCCCAGCTGAGCTATCTGGAGACGTTGGCTCGTGAGACCGGCGAGACCGTGCCGGCGAACCTGACGAAGGCGGACGCGTCCAAGTTGATCGACGACTGGCAGGAACGCTCCAGCCGCACGGCCGATGGCCCCGGCCAGGGCACGCTGCAGGTAGAGGACGCGGGCGAGGCGGGGCACAACCACTCCCCGGGCCCCGGGACCACTCCCGGCTCCGGCTGACGGACGCGTCCAGGCCGCGTTGCTGTCGCCGTACCGACGTACGGTGAAGGGGTGCCGCTCGCCTGGCAGGAGTCGCTCTTCGGCGACGAGCCCCCCCACGCCGAGGTCGCGCCCGCCCTGGGCTTCGCCCACGTACGACGCATGCAGCTCGACGATCGCTGCTGGCTCGAGGTCGCCCGCGGCTGGCTGCCGGGCCACGGTGACCTTTTCGACGAGCTGCACGAGAGCGCACCGTGGCAGCAGCGCGAACGGCGGATGTACGACAAGGACGTGCTCGAGCCGCGCCTCGTCGCGGCATGGTCGGCAGCCGAGCTGAGCGCGCTGCCGGCGCGGCTGCAGGACATCAGGGCCGCGGTCAGCGAGCGGTACTCCGTCGACTTCGACTCGGTGCTGATCAACCTCTATCGCGACGGCCGCGACGGCGTGGCCTGGCACGGCGACACCGTGCGCAAGAGGCTGCCCGAAGCGGTCGTGGTGACCGTCGGCCTGGGCGAGCGGCGACGGTTCCTGCTGCGGCCGGGGACGAGTGGACCGGCCACCGTCAGGCTGGAGACAGGCCAGGGCGACCTCGTTGTCATGGGCGGCAGGGCCCAACATGAATGGCAGCACACGGTGCCGAAGGCCGCCCGCGCGGGAGCCCGCATGAGCATCACGATGCGCCACTCGCGGCCGTTGGCCACCGGCAGCGGACCCGCATGACGAAGGGGCGCCGCCGTAACCGGCGACGCCCCTTCGAGCACTGTTCTCGGTCAGCCGCGCGGGACCCGCACCAGCGAGCCACCGTCCTGGCCGAACGTGTCCTGCGTGGACCAGAGCTTGCCGTCGGCGATCTCGACGGCGGACGGCTGGTTCACGCTCGCGACCTTCTTGCGCCGGAAGCCTTCGATAGTCGACACCCGGTTGCCGAACAGCTCGGCCACGTACACCTTGCCACTCTTGGCGACGGCCAGGTCGGTCGCACCGAGGAAGCCGCGACCGATGCGCGTCCAGCTGCCGCTGTCCGGGTCGACCCGGTAGACCGAACCGCGTGCCCCGAGGCTCGGGTTCTCGGGACCGCCCGGCAGCGTCGTGACGTAGAGCTGCCCCTTGTGCACCTCGACGTCGGTCGGCACCGGCTCGTAGTTGAGGGTCTTGCCCACCACGCACGCCGGCATGTCCTGCGACTTGGCGGCGGCCTTCGTGAACACGAACGGCTGCGGCGGCAGGACAGCAATGACGCTGACCTTGCCGGCGGGCGTGACCCGCAGGATGTCGTTGCCGCCCGCATCGGCCACCACCGCGTCACCACCGGCCAGCACGGTCGTGGCGTACGGGTGCGAGTCGACCTTGCCCTTGTACTTGCGCACCTGCTGGCCGGCCGGGAGCTTGGCGGCGCACTTCTTGCTCAGGTCCTGGAAGCCGTAGTTCTGGCCGCGGTCGGGATTGCGGCGAGTCTCGAACGCGCGCAGGTTGCCGCGGGTGGTCACCGTGCCGTCAGCTGCTCGGTGCATCAGCCTGGCGAACGGCTTGTTTGCGGCGGTCTTTCCGGTCAGCGCGTACAGCAGGCCGCGCCCTCGCGTCTCGACGGCGCCGATCTCGATGGCCGGGTCGTTGGTGACGAGGTCCTTCGAGGCGCCGTCGGCCGAGAAGCGCGTGAGCTTGCCGCCGAAGGACTGGGCGACGACGAAGGTGCCGTCCTCGATCGAGAACGACAACGGGCCGATCAGGCCCGTGGCGACAGGCGCCGGGGCCGCGGAAGCGGGTGCTGCGGAAAGCGGGACGACGGCCGCGGCGGCGGCCATGGCCGCCGCGAGGAGGGTGCGGGAACGCATGTGGGCGTGGTTCCTTCCGTAGGCGGCGGACCAGACCGGGGCACTGGTCGAGGGCCACTCTGCCGACTGGGGAGGCCAGGGACCAGCATTTTCATCAAGCCGCCGTGTCGCGCGCAGTGCGACACCGGCCAAACCGGAACCCTTCGTCAGCCCGCGTTCTGGTAGGTCGGTACGAGCAGCCCGCGGGCCAGCGTGTGGAACACGAGGTTGAACGCGAGGAACGTGGGTGTCGCCGACTCGTCGACTCCCTCCAGGGTGTCGACGTCGAGCGCGTGCACCGCGAAGTAGTAGCGGTGCGGCCGGTCGCCGGGCGGCGGTGCGGCGCCGGTGTAGCCCGGCGTGCCCATGTCGTTGCGCAGCTGGAAGGCACCCGCGGGAAGTCCGGATCCGTCGGCGGCACCGGCCCCACGGGCGAGCTCGGTCGTGTCGACACCGAGAACGCCGACGTTCCAGTGCCAGAAGCCACTGGGGGTCGGTGCATCCGGGTCGAAGACGTTGACCACGAAGCCACGCGTCTCGGCGGGGAAACCCTCCCATCGCAGCTGCGGCGACGTGTTCGCACCCGATGCTGCGAAGTCGTCGGCGAGCGGTTCCCCGTGCCGTACGTCGTCGCTGGTGACTGTGAAGCCCGGGACCGCGGGCAACAGCTCGTACGGGTCCGGTGCCTGCGGTCGGTCGTTCAGCGCCATCGGGTGCTCCTCCAGGGATGCGTCGGGCGTACGGGCGGATGATAGGCCCCGGCCCCGGCACCTGACGGGCGGCGCCGACGGGGAAGGGGACGGCGAGCGGGAAGGACCCCGGCCACCAGCGCGTTGCCAGTGACGTGAGCGACCTACCCGCCGTACCGCTGTCCGTGCTCGACCTCGCGCCCGTCGTCTCCGGCAAGACGCCTGCCGACGCACTGCTCGCCACCCGCGAGCTGGCGCAGCACGTCGAACGGCTCGGCTTCACGCGGTTCTGGCTGGCCGAGCACCACAACATGCCGGGCATCGCCTCGTCGGCGCCGACCGTTGTGATCGCGGACGTCGCAGCGGCCACCGAACGGATCCGGGTCGGCTCCGGTGGCGTGATGCTGCCCAACCACCCGCCGCTCGTGGTGGCGGAGCAGTTCGGCACGCTCGCCGCCCTGCACCCGGGGCGGATCGACCTCGGGCTCGGCCGCGCGCCCGGGACCGACCAGAGCACCGCGCGCGCCCTGCGTCGATCCGTCGACGCGCTCTCCGACGACGACTTCCCCCAGCAGCTGGGCGAGCTGATCGGCTTCTTCCGGGGCAGCTTCCCCGAGGGTCACCCTTACCGCGCGATCAGGTCGGTGCCGAGCGACGGCACCGGCCCGCCGATCTGGCTGCTCGGCTCGAGCGGCTACAGCGCGCAGCTCGCCGGCATGCTGGGCCTGCCGTTCGCGTTCGCTCACCACTTCATGGCGCAGAACACATTGCCGGCGCTCGATCTCTACCGCCGGTCCTTCCAGCCCTCCGAGGTGCTGACCGATCCCTATGCCATGGTCGCCGTGCAGGTCATCGCGGCCGACACCGATGAAGCGGCGCAGCGGCTGGCGCTGCCGGGCGCGCTGTCGTTCCTGCAGCTCCGGCAGAACAACCCGATCCCGCTCCCGACGGTCGAGCAGGCCGCGGCCTACCCGTGGACGCCCGAGGAGCGTGCGTTCGCGGCACAGCGCCACGAGGGACAGGCGGTCGGCAGCGTCGAGACGGTACGACGACAGCTCGGCGAGCTGTTGTCGGCGACCCGCGCTGACGAGCTGATGGTGACCACGATGGTGCCCGACTCCGACGCACGGCTTCGGTCGATGGAGCACGTGCGCGCGATGTTCGGCGCCGACGAGCTGCCACGGGGCCTGGTCGCCGCCTGAGCCGACCGGGGTTGCACGCGTTCTACCATCGATCCCGTGCTGCCTGAGCTGCGCGTTCCCGTGGTCGCCGCGCCGATGGCCGGTGGACCGTCGACGCCACGGCTGGTGGCGGCCGTGTCGAGCGCGGGCGGCCTGGGCTTCCTCGCCGCGGGCTACAAGACGGCTGACCGGGTCCGCTCGGAGATCGCCGAGGTGCGCGCCGTCTCAGGCGAGCAACCGTTCGGGGTCAACATCTTCCTGCCGGGGCGGCCGGCACCCGACCCGGACGCCGTGCTGCGCTACCGCGACCGGCTGCGGCCGCTTGCCGTGCGTCTCGGCGTGGAGCCCGGCGAGCCGCGCTGGGACGACGACGATCTCGACGCAAAGATCGAGGCCGTCGCGGGTGTGCCCGTGGTGAGCACGACGTTCGGCTGCCCGTCGGAGCGGCTCGTTGGTCGGCTGAACGCCGCCGGCTCATCTGTCCTGGCCACCGTCACCACGGTCGACGAGGCGCGCCAGGCTGCGGCGGTCGGGGTCGACGGCCTGTGGGTCCAGGGATCCGAGGCCGGTGCGCACCGGGGCGGCTTCACCGACGCACCGGGGACGGACGAGCCCCTGCCGCTGCTCGAGCTGGTGCGCGGCGTCCGGTCGGCCACTGACCTGCCGCTGTACGCCGCCGGCGGGCTGATGAACGGCCGGGACATCGTCGCGGCGATCGCGGCCGGCGTCAGCGCCGGCGGACTCGGCACGGCGTTCCTCGCCTGTCCCGAGGCCGGCACGCACCCCACGCACCGGGCGGCGCTGACCGACCGTCGCTTCCAGCGCACCGCCGTGACCCGTGCCTTCACCGGCCGACCCGCACGGGCACTGGTCAACAGCTTCCTGACCGAGCACGACGTCGTGGCGCCGCGCGGCTATCCCGAGGTCCACCACGTCACGCGTCCACTGCGGACGGCAGCCGCCGCTGCCGGTGACGCGGACAACCTGCACCTGTGGGCCGGACAGGGCTGGCAGCGACTGCGGCCCCAGCCGGCGGCCGATCTGGTCCGTCTCCTGCACTCCGAGATGTGACCTCCCGTTCGACAGCGTGAACGCGTGCTGTCCTGCGGGCCGTGTCACTCGTCGCTGGTCAGGCGCAGGGTCCGCAGCCGCCAGCCGGCGTACCACGTGGAACCCACCACGAGGACCAGCAGCAGCGGGATCGCGGCACCCAGGCCGACCGCTGACGTGACGTTCAGCGGCGCGGCCCGATCGCCCAGCAGCGACTTGGTGATTGCGAGCGCCCACTGCTGCACGCTCAAGGCCTGGGCCCCCGGTACGAAGCTGCCGACGAGTGACTCCCAGATCAGGGCGTAGAGCAGCCCGACGACCACCGCGTGCCGGGTGAGGACCGCCAGCAGCAGGAAGAGTGCGGCGTAGCCGGTGCCTGCGATCAGTGCGCCCACGCCGTAGGCCACGGCCAGCCGGTCTGACGTCCCGGACAGGATGAACCCGGCGAGCAGCGTGGGCACGGCGGCGAAGGCCATGACCACGGCGACCGCGACGGCGACCTTGGTCGTGGCGATGGAGAACCGGCTCAGTGGCTTGGCGAGCAGGTAGACGATCGAGCCGTCGTCGATCTCCGGCCCGATCGCGCCGGTCCCGGCGATGAGACCGAGCAGCGGCACCAACGTCGCGACGGCGAACCCGCCGAGCAGACCGACCGTGAGGCCGTCATCCTGACCGCCGAGCACACGAGAAGCGACCGCCAGCACCAGGAGCACAGCGGGCAGCGCCAGCAGCAGCAGCGCGCGGCGACGCCCGAGCAGGCTGCGCGCCGTGAGCCGCGCCACCGTCGCGTTCATCGCGCCACCAGGTAGGAGAAGACGCTCTCGAGCGACTCGTCGGCGGGCGTGACCTCGTAGAGCCGGATGTTGTGGCGGCTGGCCAGCTGCGGCAGCACGCGCACGAAGCCCGCGAAGTCCGCCGCCTGCACGTGCAGCGCACTCGAACCGTCTCGTCGGCCGGTGCTCGCGACACCTTGCGCCATGGTGCCCTCGGTCGCATGCGCGGCCACGAGCTGTACGCCCGACGCGCTCGGCTCGGCGATGATGGCCGCGGCGAGAGCACGGTCGTTGTCGGACCGGATCGTGTACTGGTGCGGCCGCTCGATCATCAGCCGCCGGATCTCGCGGAAACCACCGGAGGCCGCGTGCCGGCCCGCCACCATCACCTCGATGCTGCCCGCGATCTGCTCGACCTCCTCGAGGATGTGCGAGCTGAACAGGACGGTGCGGCCCTCGTCGCCCATGGCCTGCAGCATCCTCATCAGCTGCAGACGCTGGCGCGGGTCCATGCCGTTGAAGGGCTCGTCGAGCAGCAGGACCGGCGGGTCGTGCACAAGCGCGGTCGCCATCTTGACCCGCTGCTTCATGCCCTTGGAGTAGGTCGAGATGTCGCGGCCCTGCGCGTCGGTCATCTCCACCGTCTCCAGTGCCCGACGCGCGGCGGCTTCGGGTTCGTCCAGCCGGTGCAGCCTGGCGTTGGCAAGGACGAACTCCCAGCCGGTCACGACGTCGTACATCGCCTCGCGCTCGGGCACCAGCCCGATCCGCCGGTAGATGCCCTCGTTGCGCCACACCGTTTCGCCGTCGAGCGTGACCGTGCCGGACGACGGGGCCAGGAAGCCACCCATCATGTGAATGAGCGTCGACTTCCCGGCTCCGTTCGGGCCGAGCAGTCCGGTCACGCCGGGCCCGATCGTCATCGTGACGTCGTTGACGGCCACGACGTTGCCGAACCACCGCGACACCTTGTCCAGCACCAGCGTCGCCACTAGATCGACACCTTCCGGTAGCGCAGCACCAGAGCCCCGAAGCATGCGGCGACCACCAGCACGGTGACACCGAGGAACACCAGCGCCCCGATGGTTCCCGGCGGGCCTTCGGGCAGCGGGGTCTCGGCGCCGAGCAACGAGTGCTGGATGCCGTCGACGAGCGTGAAGGGCGAGAGCAGCCCGGCGTAGCCGGCGACCGTCCGCTCGCCCTGCTCGACCGCGATGCCCTGCACGGACGCCTGCACGCCGGCCAGGATGGCCAGCACGGCGATGATCGCGGCCACACCCAACCCGCGTCGGGGGGTCACTGCCGCGATCACCAGGCTGATGCCCGCCAGGACCAGCGCGACGAGCAGCGCGCCCGTCAACGACCGGGCGTAGTCGGGCAGCTGCTCGTCGATCGGCAGCTTCGCCAGCAGCGCTCCGACGAACATGATGGTGAGCGGCAGCGCCATGAGGAAGAACACCGCCGCCGTCATGGCCGCGTACTTGGCCGCCACGTAGTCGATGCGGTGCAGGGGCCGCGAGAAGTAGAGCGGCATGACGCGGAACCGCAGGTCGCGGGACACGCTGGCCGGCGCCTGACCGGCCACGTAGATCATGGCGAGCAGCTGCACGTTCAAGACGTACGACGTGTAGCCGCCGGGCAGCTCGTCGACCTCGGTCACCGCGGCGATGACGGCGATGATGAGCGCGGGCAGGCACATGGCCGCCAGCAGCAGCATCGGCATGACCTTCGAGCGAGCGGACCGACCCAGCCCGTAGGCACCCTTGGCGCTCTCGAGGAACAGTGCGCGGGTGAGGTGGCCGCGGGACAGCCGAGGTCCGTCGTAGTGCCGGTAGCCCAGGTCGTGGATGACCCCCTGACCCGGACGCGGACCTTGGGCGGCGAGATCACCTGGCGTCGACACGGGTGGCTCCCGTCGGAGTAGCGAAGAGCTCGGACATGCGATGACGGCGCCGCTCCATGCGGATCAGCCCGAGCCCGAGCCGGCTGACGCTGTCACGCACGACGTCGTACGTCGTGTCGTCCTGCAGGTCGACCTCGAGCAACAGGCCTACCTGCGCCACGCCGAGGCCGGCCTGGCGCAGGGCGGTCGCGAGCTCGTCGGTCCGCTCGCTGACCTCGACGGCGATCAGCGGGCTCGCCGCGGTGACGTCGGCCGTCGACGACGAACGCAGCAGCCGGCCGGCGTCGATGACCACGACGTGGTCGCACACCCGCTCGAGCTCTCCGAGCAGGTGCGAGGCCACCAGTACCGAGATGCCGAACGCCGTGCCGATCCGGCGGATCAGGCCGAGCATGTCGTCGCGCCCCGCGGGGTCCAGTCCGTTCGTGGGCTCGTCGAGCAGCACCAGCTGAGGGTCGTGGACGAGGGCTTGCGCGAGCTTGACGCGCTGCTTCATGCCGGTGGAGTAGCCGCCGATCGGGCGGTAGCGCTCCTCGTGGAGCCCGACGTGGCGCAGTGTGTCGGCCGTCCGTTCCCGCGCCACCGTCCTCGGCAGCCCTGACATGCGGGCCATGTGCACGACGAACTCCGTCGCCGACACGTCCGGGGGCAGGCAATCGTGCTCGGGCATGTAGCCGACGCGTCCGCGGATCGCGGCGCCGTCGGTCGCGATGTCCATACCCAGGACGGTCGCCGTGCCGGAGGTCGGTGGCAGCAGGCCCAGGATCATCTTGATCAGCGTCGACTTGCCGGCGCCGTTGGCGCCGATCAGACCGACGACACCGGGCTCGATCTCGACGCTGAGCTCGGAGACCGCGGTCACCTGGCTGTACCTCTTGGTGAGGGCGTCCGTCCTGATCAGTGCCATTGCGGCGAGCCTACGCAGTCATCGGGGCCGGTGGGTGGACCCGGTCGTCCCTCACGCGGGTGTCGTCGCCGGTCGCGCGCACACCGAGCGGCCAGAGCCTCACGTCGTCAGCCAGGCGCGATCAGCGGGAGAGTGTGTCCTGTCGTGCGGGTGCGTCGGCGACCGGCCAGGTCACTGCCGCCATCGCGAGCGACACGGCGATGACCGAGGGCCATGCACCGATGGCCGGT
>JAVEDJ010000096.1 GCA_030841025.1 Actinomycetota bacterium | reverse complement strand
ACGTACCGGTCCGCCGCAACGACAACGGCCACCGGTTCACCGACGAAGCGCGTCTTGTCGGTGGCGGTCGGGTAGTACGGCGTGGGCGCCTTGACCGACAGCGGGAACGGCTTGAGCGTCGCCAGCAACTCGTCGGGGCCGATCACGGCGGCCACCCCGGGATGCCAGCGCGCGCGCTCGAGATTGACAGAGCGGATCCTGGCGTGAGCGTGCGGGCTGCGGACCACCGCGGCCACCAGGGTGCCCGGAAGGGGATCGAGGTCATCGAGGAACCGGCCCTGCCCGGTAAGCAGCGCAGCGTCCTCGATGCGTGCCAACCTGGTCATTGCCCTGTCCCATCGGCCGAGTCGGCAAGCGCGGTGTACTCACCAGCGGTCAGCTGTCGGCGCAGGATCTTGCCGACGGCAGACTTGGGGATCTGGTCCACGACGACGATGCGTTTCGGGCGCTTCATGGAGGGCAGGCCGGACTCCTCGCGGGCGAACCGGCCGACCTTGGCGAGCGTCTCGTCCGGTGTGTCGCCGGCGGCACTGACCACGAAAGCGGTGACCGCGTGTCCCCACTTGTCGTGGGGCGTGCCGACCACGATGACCTCGTTGAGGTCCGGGCTGGCCGCGAGCGCGTTCTCGATCTCTTCCGGGTAGATGTTCTCGCCGCCGGAGTTGATCATGTCGTCGACGCGGCCGGCGACCCAGAGGTCGCCGTCCTCGTCGGCCGTCGCGAGGTCGCCGGTGAAGTACCAGCCGTCCCGGATCGCCTTCTGGTCGGCGTCGGGCCGGTGCCAGTAGCCGGTAAACGCCTCCGGGCTCTGCATCGACACGGCGACCTGGCCCTGCTCCCCCGCGGCGACGATCTGGTCCGGGGAGGCATCGGGCTGCGGGTCGACCAGCCGGACCCGCGAGAAGACACCCGCCCGGCCGGCACAGCCGGGCTTGGCCGCGCCGTCCGGACCGATGGTGAACGTGTAGATCTCGGTGCTGCCGAAATGGTTGACGAACCGCTCCGGCGCCAGGGCCTCAGTCAGCTTCTGCGCCAGGAACGGCGTCATGGCCGCGCCGGCGTAGGCCAGCTTGCGCAGCGACGTCGCCTCGTCGAGCCGCCCGGTCTGCATCAGTGACCAGTAGATGGTCGGGACCAGGTACAGCGCGCTGATCTGCTCAGCGGTGATCAGGTCCAGGGTCTGCTCAGCGTCGAACGTTGCCTGCGGCACCCAGGTGCCCGCAGCGAGCACGCTTGCCAGCAGGCTGCGCAGCCCCATCGTGTGGAACAGCGGCATCACGCCCAGAGTCACCTCGCCGGGGGCGTGACCGGTCTGGATGAGATGCGCCAGCGCGGCGTGGTGCTCGGCACGGTGGGTGCGGGGCACGCCCTTGGGCTTGCCGGTCGTGCCCGAGGTGTAGAGCATCACGCTGATGTCGTCCTCACGCGGGACGACGGGAAGGGCAGTGCCCGGTGCACGCTCCGCCAGGTGCTGGACGGACGCCATCCCGGTCGGAGCGTCCGCCGCACTTCCGGCCCAGACCACTGTCGGTGGCTTGTCGACCCGCTCGAGCGCCTGAGCGACCAGACTCTCGGTGACCCCGTCGACGGCAATCAGCGCCGGCTCGCAATCGGCGATGCAGAAGGCGAGCTCATCGACGCCGAACCTCGTGGACAGCGGCAGCGAGGTGATCCGTGCCTTCTGCGCGGCCAGGTGCAACGTGGCGAGCGGCTCGCCGCCCTCCAGCAGGAAGATCGCCCGGCTGCCCTCCTCCGCGCCGAGCCCGTGCAGCGCGTGGCCGACCCGATCGGTGCGAGCGTCCCACGCGGCATAGGTCAGCGGCGCGGGCCCACCGACGGCACGTCGCTGCGGGTAGCGCTCGGTGGCCCAGCGGAAGGTGGTCGCCAGATCCATCATCTGCTCCCGACCATACGAAACGTATCGTGCATGCGATATGTCCGGGACGCTACGGTATGCTTCGGACCATGTCAACTGACGGCGGGTCAACCGCCGGCGAGCCAACCGCCGGGGAGCCGCCGGTGGCGCCCGAGCCACCGGTTACCCAGCAGGCGGTCCGGCTCACCCCCACGTCGTACGTCGTGCTGGGCATGCTCGCGATGCGCGGTCCCTCCACGTCGTACGAGCTCAAGCGGGCGGTCGGCCACTCGGTGGGCTACTTCTGGCCGTTCCCCCATGCGCAGCTCTACTCCGAGCCGAAGCGGCTGGTCGCAGCCGGCCTGCTCACCATGGACAGCGAGGACGACGGCCGCCGCCGGCAGACCTATACCGTGACCGACGACGGCAGAGCTGCCCTGCAGGCCTGGCTCGCGGAGCCGACGGAGGAACCGCTGCAGGTGCGGGACGTGGCAGAGCTCAAGCTGTTCTTCGGCGAGTTCGCCAAGCCGGAGGACATCGTGAACCTCGCCCGCGAACAGGTCGGGCAACACCGGTCCCGGATCGCGGTCTACGAGAAGATGCAGGCCCGTTTCGGCGAGCGCGCGGACGTGGCCGACCGGATGGTCCCGCTGCAGCTCGGCCTCGAGATGGAGTACGCCGCACTGCGTTTCTGGGAACACCTGGAGAAGGAACGCAGCTGACGACTGGCGTGGCCGCCTTGCCCGCTCGCGTCAGCCGCTGTGGCCCTCGGAGTGCGCCGGCGCGGGCGGCGCGTCGACCGCGATCGACCCGTCGACGCCCCGCACGGTCAGGGAAAGGGCGCTCGCGTCTTCGGGCGCCAGGAACACCAGCTCGCCGTTGACGCGCGAGCCCTCGGGCACCACACCGGTACCCAGCGCGTCGCGCTGCGGCGGCACCGCCTTCGCGTCCGGCGCAGCCAGCCGGAAGTCGGCCGCGTCGTAGGTCATGCCGGAGCCGGTGGCAACAAGGCTGACCTCGACGGAGATCCGGCGGAATCCGGCAGGGACCGGCTGCGGCATCATCTGGCCCGGCATGCCCGGCGCATGTGCGAGCACCTCGGGCTTGAGGCCCTCGAACCGGACCACGCCGCCCTTGACCTCGAGCTGCGTGCCCCCGGCCCCGTCGTTCCCGGACAGCAGCGGCCAGGCCACCAGGCCGGCGACCGCGACGACCGCTGCGCAGACCGCCAGCAGGACACTTGTCACCACGGCGTTGCGCCGCGTCGAGGACGTGGCCTCGCCCAGGTGGCCGCGCGGCTGGTGCACCGATGTGGTCATGGTGCTCATGATGATCTCACGCGGCGCTCGCTGCTGAGGGCGATATCCCTACCGGCACTGCTCACCATGGTGTCGGTGCCGGCACCGCCGTCGATGCGGTCGCGGCCGCGGCCACCGTCGAGTCGGTCGTTCCCGACCCCGCCCAGCAGCGTGTCGCGACCGTCGGCGCCGCTGAGGACGTCGTTGCCGGCACCCCCGGTGAGCCGGTTGTTGGCGGTGCTGCCGACGAGCCGGTCGTTGCCGGACCCCCCGGCGACGTCCTCGACGTCCCGCGCGACGAGGTCGCGCTCGCGCAGTGCGCCGTCGTTGGCCTTGCCGTCCAGCTGGACGCGCACGGCTGTCGTCCGCTCGGCGTAGGAGGCCAGGTCGTGCCCACCGCCGCCGATGAGCCGGTCCGAGCCGTTGGTGGTGGTGCCCTCGCGCAGGATGTCGCTGCCGGCTCCACCGTCGAGGACGTCGTCGCCGACCCCGCCGTCGAGGGTGTCGTTGCCACCCAGCCCCTGCAGGCGGTCCCGGCCGGCGCCTCCCTCGAACGTGTCGGCGCGAGCGCTGCCGGACATCCGGTCATTGCCTGACCCGCCGACGACCCGCTCGACCGAGGTGGTCACGTTGTCGCCCTCGCCGGAAGCGCCGTCGCCGGCCCGGTCGTCCAGCGTGACCGTGACGCCCTGCGTGCGGGCTGCGTAGGTCACGCTGTCGTAGCCCTCGTCGCCGAGGAGCTGGTCTGCTCCGTCGCGGGCCGCCCCTTGCCGGAGCAGGTCGTCACCGAACCCGCCGTGCAGTGCATCGCTGCCGCTGGAGCCGTCGAGGTCGTCGGCGCCGTCACCGCCGTGCAGTCCGTCGTTTCCTGAGCCGCCGACCAGGGCGTCGTCCGCGCCGAGACCCACGAGCACGTCGTCGCCCGAGCCGCCGTCGAGGCGGTTGGGCACACCGTTGCCGGTGAGCCGGTCGGCAGCCGCGCCGCCGGTGACGTTCTCGACATCGGCCCGGACGTTGTCGGCTTCTCCGGTGGCGCCGTCGTCGGCCTGCCCGTCGAGCGTGACCGTGACGCTGCCGGCGCGCGCGGCGTAGGTGGCGTGGTCGATGCCCACCCCACCGATCAGCACGTCGCCGGCGTCGGGCGTGCGGCCCTGCGCCAGCAGGTCGTCGCCCTCGCCGCCGTCCTCGACGTCGGCGCCGTCGCCGCCGTCGAGCACGTCCGCGCCCGCCTGGCCAAGCAGCGTGTCACTGCCGGCGCCACCGGCGAGCCGGTCATCACCGGCTCCACCGGCGAGCAGGTTGGCGCGCTCGTTGCCGGCGAGCTGGTCGCCGGCCGAGCCGCCGCTCGCGTTCTCGACGTCGGCGCCGACGTTGTCGCCCTCGCCGGCCGCACCGTCGCCGCCCTGCCCGTCGAGGGAGACGGCCACGGGTGCGGTTCGCGCGCTGTAGTCGACGTGGTCGGCTCCGTCTCCCCCGAGGAGGGTGTCGGCACCGTTGGCGGACGTGCCGTGCGCAAACGTGTCGGCTCCCGCGCCCGCGTCCTCGCGGTCGGCACCGTCTCCGCCGTCGAGTACGTCGTCGCCCGTGCGGCCGAGCAAGGTGTCGTCGCCACCGAGGCCGCGGAGGTGGTCGTTGCCCGCGTTGCCGTCGAGCTGGTTGGCCGCAGCGCTGCCGGAGAGTACGTCGTCTCCGGCGCCGCCACGCACATCCTCCACCGACGCGTCGACGCTGTCGCCCTCGCCTGTCTCGCCGTCGTCCGCGCCGCCGTCGGCACCGACGCGCACCGCCTGGTTGCGGCCGGCGTAGCTGACCGAGTCCCGGCCGGCTTCGCCGATCAGCTGGTCAGCGCCGTCGGCTGCCGTGCCCTGCTCGAACGTGTCGTCACCACCGCCGCCGTACTCGGCGTCGTTGCCGGTGGCGCCCACGAGCAGGTCGTCGGCACCGAGCCCGAGCAGGGCGTCGTCGCCGTTCCCGCCGTACAGCGTCTCCGGGAGGTCGCTTCCCTCGATCCGGTCTGCTCCCGCCCCGCCGATCAGGACCTCGAACCCGGTGGCCACCCGGTCGCCCTCGCCCGCCGCGCCATCGTCGGCGAAGCCGTTGAGCTTGATCGTGACGCCGACCGTCCGGGCGGCGTAGCTGATGGTGTCGCGCCCGGAGCCGCCCTCGTAGGCATCTGCCCCGTCGGCCGCGGACTCCGCGAGCAGCTCGTCGTCGCCGCCCTGACCGTCCAGCGAGTCGTCGCCCGCGCCGCCGCGCAGCCGGTCGTTGCCGGTGCCGCCGCGGAGGACCTCCGCCGCCGGTCCGCCGACCAGCGTGTCGTCACCGGACCCGCCCTGAACGACCTCGGCCAGGACCTGGTCGTTCTCGCCGGCCCCGCCGTCGCCCGCGACACCGTCGAGCGTCACCGTGACGGCACCGGCGCGCTGGCCGTAGTCCACGCTGTCCTGGTCGTAGCCGCCGAACAGCTGGTCGGCACCGTTGACCGCTGCTCCCTGCAGGAACCGGTCGGCGCCGTCACCGCCGTACTCCACGTCGTCGCCGCCGCGGCCGTCGATGGTGTCGTTGCCGCCCTCGCCGTCGAACAAGTTGGGCCGGCCGTCGCCGAGGAGGAGGTCGTCGCCCCACCCGCCGAACACCTTCTCGACGTCCGCGCGGACGTCGTCGTTCTCGCCCGGGGCGCCGTCGGCGCTCGGCTGGGCCAGGTCGACGGTCACGCCCGTGGCCCGGTCCTGGTAGCTCACGGTGTCGGTGCCGAGACCGCCGTTGAGGGCGTCGGCGCCATTGCCACCCATCAGAAGGTCGTCTCCGGCGTTCCCGAAGAGCTCCTCGTTGCCCGGACCGCCGAGGATCTCGTCGGCACCCGAGCCGCCGCGCAGGATCTCGAAGTCGGCGGCGACGGCGTCGCTCGTGCCGTTGTCCTCGGTGCCGCTGCCGTCGTTGGGCAGACCGTCGATGCGGATGATGACGTCCGCCGCGCGGGCGCTGTAGTCGACGGCGTCGTTGCCGGCACCACCGAACAGGTCGTCCGCGCCGGGGTCGGCCTCGACGACATCGTCGCCCTGCTCACCGCGGAGCACGTCGTTGCCCGCCGCGCCGTTCAGTCGGTCGGCGCCGGCGCCGCCGAGGATCGTGTTGGCCCCCGGACCGCCGGCGAGCAGGTCGGCGCCCGTGCCGCCGGTGAGGTTCTCGATGTTCGCGAACGTGTCCGCCTCGCCGGTCTCGCCGCCGGACCCGAGCCCGAGGTTGGCCGTCACCGGCGCAGTGCGACGGGAGTAGTCGGCGGTGTCGATGCCGCCCGCACCGTCGAGGGCGTCGTTGCCAGGACCGCCGTCGAGCGCGTTGGCCGCGCTGCTGCCGGTCAGGATGTCCGCGCCTGGGCCACCGAGCAGGTCCTCGACGTCGTTGCGGACGTTGTCACCCTCCCCGGCTTCGCCGTCGTTGGCGCTGCCGTCGATGGTGACGACGACCGGACCGAGCGCTGCCGAGTAGTCAGCGACGTCACGCGCGCCCGGACCGCCACCGAGGTCGTCGCTGCCGGGGCCGCCGATCAGGACGTCGGCGCCTTCGCCGCCGCGCAGCACGTCGGCGCCTTGGCCGCCGTCGAGCCGTTCGTTGCCGCTGGCCCCGGTGAGCGCGTCGGCACCGTCTCCGCCGGTGAGCCGGTCCGGGCCGTCGCAGGTCGCGGCGCAGCTGCCCTCGCCACCGGCCCACAGCTGGTCGTCGCCCGTGCCGCCGTCAAGGAGGTCCGGGCCGGCCACCACACCGCCGAGAAGGTTGCTGCCGCCGTACAGCTTGTCGTTCCCGGCACCGCCGTTGAGGACGTCGGCACCGCCGTCCGCGACGTCGATCGCGTCCGCGCCGTCGCCCCCGCGCAGCTCATCCGCACCGGAACCGCCAGTCAGCGTGTCGTTGCCCGTGCCGCCGAACGCCTGCATCGGGAGACTGGTCTCGTTCACGACCGAGTCGTGGCCATCACCGAGCTCCACCACCAGTCGGAAGCCGGTGCAGTCCCGTACGCCGACATTGAGCGGGCACAGGTTCTCGGCGCCGGCCAGCGGCTGACCGCCGTCGGTGATCACCAGCTGGCCTTGGGCGTCGAGCGAGATCACCAGGCTGTTGGTCTCGCCCGGCGCCGCCGTGAACGTCACCACACCGGGGCTCGGGACCGTCACGTCGGCCGCGGCCGGGACGGCAAGGGCGACCCCACCGACGCCCAGCACGACAGCCGTCGCCACCGTCACCTGGCCCGCGGAACGCAGGCCACTCCTCATCCGACCGAACCCGTTCATGTCGCTGCCCCCCGGCTGATCTGTCGTGCGTGTCCTCATCGCCCGGTCACCCGGTTGGACAAGGCCGACCACTTGCTGGCACCGACCGCGTTGTAGGCGCGAACCTGGAACCGGTAGGTGCCGACCTTGCGCAGCTTCATCTGCAGCGAGCGGGTGCTGGGCCTGAGCCGGGTCGAGAGCGTCTTGGACAGCACCCGACCCTTCTTGTCGACCCGCACTGCGAGGACCTGGTATCCGGTGATCGCCCGGCCGCCGTCGGTCGTCGGCACCCGCCACTTCGCTGTGGCTGTGACCGGTCCCTTGGCCTTGCCCTTGACTGCCGCAGAGATCCGCGGCGCCGACGGCACCCTCCGCTTGGTGTCGGGTGTGGTCGGCACGCCGACCGTCCCGCCGCCGGGTCCGGGAATGCCGGGTCCGGGAGGCAGCACGGGTGCGGTGCCGGTCTCCGCAACAGCACCCGGCGCCGCGGCACTGCCGACCCGCAGTGCTACGCGCACCGCTTCAGAGCCACCAGCCGTCACCGACACGGGGTTAGGCGCCACCGAGACGGTGTAGCCAGTCGGAAGGCCTACGTTCAGCCCATAGCTGCCAGCACGCAGCCGCAGATGTGCCTGACCGGCCCCCCCACTGGTGGCCGTCGAGACGTCGCGCCCGTTCGCGGTCGCAGTGATCGCGACGCCCTCCACCGAGGGCTCGCCCTCGTCGTGGCTGCCGTCGCCGTCCTGGTCCTCGAAGACGTCGGCACGCACCGAGCCGAGACCCAGCGGCAGCAGCGGATGGCCACCGGCCCGCGGGTCGTCGACCGCCGGGAGCTTCGTCGGGCTCAGCTCACCGGCAGGAGCCGGCCGCGGGTAGACCCGCATCAGGCCCCACAGGCCGCCGGAGCGGTGGAAGCTGCCGTTGACGCAGCCGTACATGTAGTCGCCGGGTGCCCCCGCCAGGCCCATCTCGGCGTTGATGGCGGTGCCGGGGTTGATGCCGGAGATGGTGCCGACCGTGCGTCCACCCGGGTCGTGCGGCTGCGGCTTGAAGCCGTGGCCGTCGAGGGAGAAGACATGCTGGCGCGGCTTGTCCGCACCCATCAGCACCCGGTAACGGATCTCGTCACCCTCGTAGGCCCGGAACAGCGGGGTCTCCGGGTCGCCGTGGGCATGCGAGTCGTAGACCGACGCCATGGCGTTGGCGTCCGGCGCACGACGACCGGCCGGCTCGAAGCCCAATCGGTGCCGGAACGGGGCGTTGCGGTAGCTCAGCGCCTTCTCGCCGGTGTCCTCGTACTCGCCGCCGAGGGGCTCGGCGGGCTCGCCCGGGTCGATCGCCCCGAGGTCCGGGTCCTGGATGATGGCCCCGGCCTTGTCGCGCAGGTTCAGGCCGTCCTGGAAGAACACGACGTTCTCCCGGAATGCGCCCTGGCCTGGGACGTGGACGTCGGCTGAGGCACCCGACGCGAGCGGCGCGCCGGTGACCTGGTCGGTCCAGGTGGCGCCCCGCGGCTCCACCACCAGGCCGGCGAACAGGCCGTGGTGACGGTGACCTCGCACGTCGCCGAAGTCGGTGAGGTTGGCCCCGCCGATCTCTCCGGGAACGACGTCGTCGGCGTACCAGCGGTAGGTGATCTTGTCGCCGGGCCCGACGGTGGAGTCGGCGTTGAAACCGACCGCCGCGCCGTCGGAGCCGCGCACGTCGTACCGCAGCATGCCGGGGTGCATGGACACGCGCAGGCCCATCGGCCGCGGCGTGAGCGGCTCCGCGGCATAGGTCGCGTCACCGTCGGCCGCGCCGGTGTGCTCGAGCAGCGCCGTCGTCAGCTTGTTGGTGAGGTTGACCTCGATGCAGTCACCCTCGTGAGCACGCACCACGAGCGGCTGCGGGTTCTTCCCGGCTCGTATCTCCGCCTCGTCCGAGGCCAGCGCATAGACCAGGCCGTATGGGTCGTGGTCGCCGGCCTTGTTGTAGGTGACCTTCGCCTGCATGGCCACGACGTCGAACTTGCGGACCGGGGCGTCGGGCTTGCAGGGCTGGCCCGGATCCGTGGCCGGCCGCGGTGCCAACGCCGTCGGCGACTGGACCGGGACGCTGCCAGCTGCCGCCGGGACGTTGTCCGGCAACGGCTTGAGACCGGGGACGATGCCGCCGTTGACGCGCAGGATGCCCCAGGCGCCGCGGACCATGTCGTCCATCGTCGAGCCGCTGTAGAGGTAGTCACCGCGGCAGTCCTCGCCGGGTGCGCAGCTCATCCGCGGCACCTCGAAGTTGAAGGCCTCCGAGACGCCCACGGGGACCGCGTCCACCATCGGCGAGTCGGGGTCGTCCGGCTCCTTGCGCCACTTCTGGTTGTGGATCAGCACCTGGTGCTGCTCCTCCTGCGAGCCCTGGATCAGGCGGATCCGGACGTTGTCGCCCGCGTAGGACTGCAGGACGGGGGTGTCCGGGTCGCCGAAGACCGTCGAGGAGAACGCGTACGCCGGGTCCACCCGCTGGCCGTTCTTCGTCTGGCGGTACCCCAGCGGCGCGTTGCGATAGTTCATCGCGACGGTGCCGGGGTGCGCCAGCGGGAACTCCTCAGGTGCGAGCGGAGGATGTATGACGTCCGCCGCGTTGCGCGGGTTGCCACCCTGGCGGGTGAGCGACACGAAGTCCGCGATCGCGAGCCCGAAGTCGCGGTAGTCGTCGCCGGCAGCCGGGCCGATCGCATCGAGCATCGAGCCGACCGCGTTCCCCTCGCACGTCGTCGCACACACCGGCTCGCCCCGCCCGGCAGTGTTCACCGGCTGGAGGTAGGCACCGGTGCGCGGGTTACGGAAGTCGAAGCCGGCCGGTGAGACCACGAGCGCGCCGTACATGCCGCGGTTCTGGTCCATGGCGGCAAAGTGGTGGTCGTGGGTGAAGACGGTGCGCAGCTCATAGTCGGCGAACCAGCGTTCGTGGATCGTCTGACCCGCAGCGAGCCCCGCCGATGTGGCCGACGGGTTGATCGTTCCGGGATCGGGGATCCTGCAGTCGGTCGCCGAGACGCAGTTCTTGGTGCCAGCGGCAATCGCCGCGTTGTGGTCGGCCTGCTCGCGGGAGAAGGCGGCCTGCTGGTAGTTCCAACCGTTGGACGAGCCGTCGGACGCGAGCACGTCGAACTTCACGAGGTGGATGTGCTGGCCGAACATGTTCGTCTGGGTCCGCTTGACGTAGGCGTCGTCACCGAACCAGTTGGGCACCCTGTTGGTGAGCTGCCAGTTGACGCAGTCGCCCGCGTTGACACGGGCAAACAGGGGCTCGGGTTGTTTGCGCCCGGCAAGGATTGCGTCGACGTCGGAGTCGAGCACCAGGATGCGGCCCTGGGTGTCGTGGTCGCCTTGCTTGTTGTAGACGACGTCGGTCTGGATGACCGACACCTTGTAGGTCACCTCACGACTACCGGTGGGGCACGGGTCGCGGAACGGCGCACCGGGCTTGGAGCGACCTCCCGAGAGGGTCTCCATGACCGCGCTCTCGAGCTGCACGGCAGGGTCGGTGGCCGCAAGGGCCTGGCCGGCGACGTAGCGCTTGGCGGCGACGCCGTTGTCGGTGATGCCGAGCGGCGGCTGCGGCGCGCGGTAGCCAACCTGGCCGGGGATGAAGCGCGGGTAACCCGGGTTGTTGACCGTGGGCGACGGCGGGGCGTCAACGTCGGCCAACGGCTTGAGTGCCGAGACCTTGATGCCGTCCGGCGTCTCGCCGGTGCCGTCCTCGAGCACGTCGTGCGTGCGCATCAGAGCCCAGAAGCCGTCGGCGAAGTGCGGGTAGAGGTGGCAGTGGAAGATGGAGTCGCCGACCGTGCCGACGCTGCTTCCCGAGCCCCACAGCAGGTCCGCCGTGAACATCTCCGTCGGGCCGAAGGTCTGCGAGTCGATGGTCTGCGACTCGGCCGGGTTGCTCGTGGTGGGCTTGGTCGGGGTCGGACCGGCCTTGCCGAAGTCCTTGTCCTCCGCGAGCCACTGGTGGGCGTGCATGTGGAACACGTGCGTCTCGGAGACGCCGGCGAGGCCGTAGCGGATCTTCACCGGGTCACCGGCGTAGGTGTGCGTGACGTTGCCGGTGAAGCAGGAGTCCACGTCGAAGCCCGCTGTGCCCAGGCCGCAGTCCTCGGCGCTCGCCGGTGTCCGGGGCTTCCACGGCCCCAGGCCGCTGGCCAGCTTGACCAGCGCCGGGTCGCCGTACGCCCACGACGACAGCGACGTCTCCTCGCCGATGCAGTCGGGGCACTTGTTTGCGTCGCGCACGGACTGCGGCTCGCTGCCGTAGTTGAACGAGAATGCCGCGGTCACCGGGATCTCGTCCTGCGCCAACTGAGTGGTCTCGCGGAAGGTCCGGCCGGTCGGCGGGTTGATGACGGCGTCGAGGTAGAGCTCACCGCTCTGCCCGTTGGTCTCGGTGTAGAGCGCCTTGCCGGTACGCGGGTCGGTCCAGGTGGACCCCTTCGGCTCCACCACGAACGCGCCGTAGAGACCCTGCGCGAGGCTGCCGCCGTCGTTCTCCGCTCCCGCGGGAGTCGCTGTGTCGTGGAAGAAGTAGCTGCCCTCTTGCGGAGCCAGCCAGTAGTGCGTGGTCGACTGTCCACGCGCGATGGTGGTGTCGTCGTTGTAGCCGGCGTGCGAACCGCCCGACGACTGCACGTCGAACGGGACGCCGCGGACCGAGATCGAGGCACGCGGGTTCGCCGGCATGCCGACTGCCTGGTTCGCGAGCAGCTCGTTCGTCAGCCTGATCTTGACGCACTCGCCCTCGTTGGCGCGGATCACCAGCGGGCGTGGCCGCAGCCGACGGTCGTTGGCCGTGGTGCCCAGCGGCCTGTCCCAGTCGCGGATCGCCTGCTTGTCCGACTGCAACGCGTAGACCATGCCGTTCGGGTTGGACTGGCCCCAGCGGTTGTAGGGGATGCGCACGTTGATGGCGGCAATGTCGTAGCTGCGCACGGCCGTGCCGGCGTTGCAGGCGGCCACGTCCTGCGCGGAGGTCGTCGACGCAGCGGTCGCCGTGCCCTGCAGCGGGGCGATGGACATGAGCACGGCGGAGGCCAGGCTCGCGGCGAGGACGGCGCGGCGCCGTCCGCTCCAGCCGCCGTCCGCACGCATGGCGCCGAATGCCTCGAGGGCGGGCGCGATACCGCGCATGACAAGCAGCAACGGCAACGCGACGGCCAGAGCGACGCTGACGTTCAGCGCGGAAAGCTCGGCGAAGCCCAGGTGGGCCTGCGGCTCATGCGCGTGGCCGACGGGCGCACCGGTCGGGAACATCAGCTGGTGGACCGCACCGGCGGGCACCATCACCGCGGCGTACAACGTGGCGCCGCCCAGCGCAGCCGCGAGCGACGCGACGGTTCCGCGCAGCCCGGCCCACCTCGTCACGAGGCTCGCGAGGGCGGACGCGGCAGCGAGCACGATGACCGCGACCGGCACCGCGAGCGTGCTGTCACGCAGCCAGTGAGCCATCGGGTCCATCGCTCCGGCGTGCTCGCCGTGGGCCCGCTGGAGCGCGGCCCCCACGGCGTACGCCAGTACGACGCCCGGCAGTACCGCCGCGTGCAGGTGATCCCCCAGGTGTCCCGGCTGCGCCGGTGCACTGTGCTTGTTCATAGTCCCCTCGAACCCCATGTCCTGGCTTGCTTGCGCCTGTGCTGTCCGCCCTTGTGCACCACCTGGCACCAGCCCCCCCGGGCTACTGGCCTGGCGTCGAGCCGTCAGCGCGCCATGACGGTGTTGGACCGCGCGGACAGTGAGCTCTTGCCGACGGAGTTGAGCGCCGCGATGCGGAACCGGTACTTGCCGGGAGGCAGCTTCATGGCGTGCGCGCGGCTCTTGGCGCTCAGCCGGGGCGACGTGGTGGTCCTGACGACGCGGCCCTTGGCGTTGAGCTTCTCCGCCACAACCTGGTACGCCGTCACGGCGCTACCGCCGTTGGACTTCGGCGCGGTCCACTTCGCGGTTGCCGTGACCGGGCCGCGCGCCTTGCCTGCAGCGGCCTTTCCCACGCCCGGTGCCGACGCCACGGTCGCGGGGACCACGCTGACCGACTCCGCCGAGAGCTGTCCCGGGCCGACGCCGTTGAGCGCCCGCACTCGGAAGGTGTAGGCCCGCCCGTTGCGCAGAGCGGGCACCGTGGCCCGGAACGAGCTCGCACCGACGGAGACCGTCCGGGTCAGGCTCCCGGCCTCGTAGGCCTGCACGAGGTAGCCCGTGATCGGCGACCCGCCGGTGCTCGCCGGCGGCTCCCACGAGACGGTCGCCGAGGCGTTGCCCCGGACGGGACGGCCGATCAGGGGCGCGCCTGGAGCGGTCACCGCAGGGGCGACCCGGGGCGCCGTCGGCGTCACGCTGTTGGATCGGCCCGACCATGCGCCCGCGCCGACATCGGTGACCGCGCGGACGGCGAAGTCGTACGCGGTGCCGTTCGTCAGGCCGGTCACCGTGGTCCTGCTGTCACCGGCGCCAGCGTTGACCTCGGTGATCCAGGAGCTCGAGCCGGCGAGGTAGGCCCGTACGACGTAGGACGTGACCGGGGAGCCGCCGCTGTTTGCGGTGGGCGTCCACGACACGCTGGCCGACCCGTCGTCGGCCCGCGCAGTGCTGATCGTCGGCGCCGAAGGCAGCGCCAGCGGCGTCGCCGAGGCGTTACGGGCCGAGTACAGGCTGGTCCCTACGGCGTTCCTGGCGGCGACCTCGAA
>JAVEDJ010000090.1 GCA_030841025.1 Actinomycetota bacterium | reverse complement strand
GGCTGGTCGCGTAGAAGATGGCGAGCGACGCGGCGATCACCACGAAGTCGGTGCCGAACCGCACCCAGCGAGGTCGCCGTGCCCGCCCGACTTCCGCGCGGCCGGTCGACACCGAGCGTTCGCGCAGGTCCCGACGCACCGGCAGCACCACGGTCGCGGCCGCCACGGCGATGCCGATCACCACAGACACCGAGGCCCACACCACGCCAGCGGCGCGCGTGGTGCCGAAGGCGGGGGACCCGAACATGGTCTGCCCGACGACTGCGGCGGCGACCAGGCCGACGAGGCTGCCGACTACTCCGACGGTGGCTGCTTCTACGAAAGCAAGTCGCAGCACCGCGGCGCGCGAGCCGCCGCGGGTGCGCAGCAGGGCCTGGTCACGACGCCGCCGGACGGCGCCGGCACCCGCAACGACTGTTGTCAGTGCGGCGGCGAGGGCGGCGCCAGTGACGCCGAGGAACAGGAACAGGAGCTGCGAGTACAGGGCGTCCCCGCGCGCCGAGTCCAGGGCAGCCCCCAGGTTGTTGCCGACCAGGGCAGTTCCAGCGGTGCGGGCCTCAAGATTGTTCGCCGCAGTGGTCACCTGGGCGAACGCAGCAGCGGGGTCTGCCGCAAGCGCACGGGTACGACGGACGTGTACCTGTGCCTGCACGAGATCGGTGCGGCGCTGCGCCAGCGGCCCGAACACCTTCTGGAACTCGGTCGCCGGGAGCAGCACGACGTTGTCCGGCGGGGCCTGCAGCTGCGACTGCGGCGGGGCGCCGACCTTCTGGAACAACGAGTCCGCTTGGGGCAGCTCGACGATCCCGTCGACCCGTACCTTCACCGGCGGCAGGCCTGCCCGCCCGATGCTCACCGTGTCTCCGGGGGCGGCGTGCAGGTTGGCCGCCGCCTGCTGCGCCAGCAGCACCCCCGTCCCTCGACCGGTCAGTGTGCGCGCGACGCCGGGGAAGGTGTGCCGGTAGCCCGGTGGGAGGCCGAGCACTCGGCCGGGGCCCGTCGTCTGGGTGGTGCCGCCCGACGTGGCCTCGAGGCCGCTGGTGCTGGCAAATGCCACCGGGAGCGCGGCGCGCACTCCCGCGGCTCGTCCGGTCGCAGCCAGTACTTGCGCGGCGTTGCCGCCGGGCTGCACCTCCACCTGCCAGTCGACGGCGACGCTGCGTGCTGCACGGGCGGTCATCGTCGCCTTGGTCGACGTGAGGAAGCTGCCAAGGCTTGCCAACAGCGCGACCGCGACGGCGACACCAGCCGCCGCGGCGGCGAGCCGACCGGACCGCCGCGCCAGCACGGCGCGCCACCAGAGGAATGTCATCGGCTCGCCGTCCAATCGCCGGAGGCACCGGCAGAGATGGTGCCGTCGTGCAGCAGCCAGCGCGTGGGCAGGCGCCGTACGACTGCGGGATCGTGGGTCGCTATGACCAGTGCCGCGCCCAGCTGTTCGGTCGCCGCAAGGAGCACGTCGACGACGTGGGCCGCGGTGACGTGATCGAGCTGGCCGGTCGGCTCGTCGGCCATGACCAGCGTCGGTCGCGCCGCGAGCACTCGGGCGACGGCGACACGTTGCGCCTGCCCTCCGGAGACCTCCTCGGGCAGCTTGCCGGCCAGCCGTTCGACACCCAGCGCGCGGAGCGCTTCGTGCGCACGGTCCGTCGCCTCCGTCTCGCTCACTCCCTGGAGCACCAGGGGCAGCGCGACGTTCTCCACCACGTTCAGCGGCGGCAGCAGGCTGGGGCCCTGGAAGACCAGGCCAACCTGGTGCGTCGGCCGACCACTCGTCAGTGCGATGCCGGGCCACTCGACGGTGCCCGTGGTCGGTTGCTCCAGGCCCGCGAGCAGATGCACAAGGGTGGACTTGCCCGACCCCGACGGTCCGGTGATGGCGATGTGTGCGCCCGGCACGACAGCGCAGCTGACCCCGTGCACGGCCACGACGGCACCCTCGCCGGACCCGAAGGTCTTCGAGACCCCGGTGGCCCGCACCAGCGGCGTCGGTTCGGTGGTCCTCATGCGACCACCCGCCCGTCCAGCAGGGTGATGACGCGATCCGCGCGGCGGATCACCTCCGGGCTGTGGCTGGCGACCACGACGGCGCGACCGCTGCGCGCGCGGTCGACCAGCAGGTCCAACAGCCGTCCTTCGGTCACGCTGTCGAGCTCACCGGTCGGCTCGTCGGCGATGACGACGACTGGGTCGTTGGCGAGCGCGACGGCGAGACCCGCGCGGGCCGACTCCCCGCCGGAGAGCTGCGCGGGCAGAGCACGAGAGCGCCGCGCGATGCCCAGGTCGGCCAACAGCTCTGCGGGGTTCCAGCTGCTGCGCCGGTGGCCGGCGAGCGTGCGGGCCAAGAGGATGTTCTGTGCGACCGTGAGGTGCCCGAACAGGTTGTCCGACTGGAACAGCACGCCTATGTGGCGGGCACGTAGCCGCGCGCGCACCGGCTCGGGCTGGTGACTGATCCGGTGCCCGGCTACCCGGACCGTGCCGCCGGAGGGCTCGTCCAGGCCGGCGAGACACGCGAGCAGGGTCGACTTGCCGGACCCCGAAGGGCCAGCCACGGCGACCAGCTCTCCAGGAACGACCTGCAAGGAGACACCCTGCAGGGCCAAGGTCTCGTCATCGTCGACGCGGAAGAAGCGGTAGAGAGAGTCCGCCTCGAGCAACGGTACGTCGTTGGTGGACCGGCCGTAACCGGCCGTGGTGTCGAGAGCGGTCGCTGAGGTCGTCATGGTCAGTGCCAGGTGACCGAGTCGCTGACGATGCGCCACGGGTCGACGTTGTCGGCGCCCTTGGGCCCGGAGAGTGTCAGCACGGCTTCGGTGCCGTTGTTCCAGAACGAGTAACGCTCGACGGCGTCTCGCACGACCTTGTCCGTCACGGGGTCCGGCTTGGAGTCCTGCAGGTAGGTCGCCAGCACAGCCGGACCGGCCTTGCGCTGCACCACTGTGACGGTGCGAGGGCGGTAGTTGCCGCCTAGCTGCTCTACCTTGGGCAGCTCGTTCTGCTTCACCGAGGCAACCGTCGGCTTCGCTGCGGCGGTGGACTCGACAGTGATGCTGTTGAGCTTGTCCGTGAACGTCACGGCGCCGCCGGACGACGACCTGGCCCAGCCCTCCGGCACCTTGACGGTGAACGTGGCGCCAGCCGGGCGGTACTTCACGAAGGCCTGGTTGTCCGGGATGTCGCCAGGCGGGTTGACCTCTGTGGCCGCCGGTGACGGGGCGCTCGACGCCGGTGGGCTCGTCGAGGGTGTGCCACCGCCGGGGGCCGTAGACGTCGAGCCGGCGGTACTTGGTGAACTGTTGGACCCTTTCACCGCCGGGCTACCGGACGAGCTCCCGCCGCAACCGGCCAGGACCGGGACGACGACCAGTACCGCCACCGCTGACACCGCCATTCCCCTCGCAATTCGGGTTCGCATCGCAGATCTCCATCAGGTCCTGAGCCGGCGCCGTGCTTCGTATCTGCGACGCTAAGGAGGTGGGGGCAAGCGCCCGCACCGCAGGAGGCAAGACGACGGCAAGAACTTCACCGAGTGCTTCCTGGGGCGACGCAGGAGGTCCACTCTGGGGTCCGACCCAGGAGGCAGGAGGAGCCGATGCGCCGTGGCATCGCCCGCGTCGCGCTCATCACCGCCATGCTCGCGGTGCTCGTGTTCGGCATCCCCCTGGCCTATGTGATGAACCGGCTTCTGCTGGGCGACGAGCAGTCCGAGCTGGAGCGGCTTGCACTTCGTGCGGCGGTGTCGATCCCCGCCAACCTCGCAGCATCCGGCGACCCGGTGGAGCTTCCGCGGACCGAGGACTCGGTCCGTCTCGGTGTCTACGACGCACGTGGTCGGCTCATCGCGGGCACGGGTCCGGCCCGTGGCGACACTGCAGCGCGCCAGGGGCTGCGGGGAGCCGTTTCCGACAAGGGCAGCAACCGCGAGCTCGTGGCCGCCGTCCCGGTGTCCCAGGACGAACACGTAGTGGCCGTCGTGCGGGCCGCGTCACCACGTGCCGCGGTCGCGTCGAACAGCCGTAACGTCTGGGCCGCGATGGTCGGCTTGGCCCTGCTGTCCTGTGCCGCGGCGGCCGGCCTCGCCATCTTCCAGGCCCGACGATTGGCCCGCCCCATCGAGCGGTTGAAGAGCGTGGCCGAGGAGCTCGGTGGTGGGAACTTCAGCGTCCGGGCCGAGTCGAGCGGTGTCGAAGAGATCGACCGCGCCGCAGCCGCGCTGAACAGGACCGCGGAACGACTGGGCGACGTCGTGTCGCGCGAGCGCGCCTTTGCTGCCCACGCATCGCATCAGCTGCGCACGCCCCTGACGGGGTTGCGCCTGACCCTCGACAACGCACTTGCCACTCCGGGCGCGGACCTCGGCGCGGCCGCGCGCTCAGCGTTGCGAACGGTCGACGAGCTTTCCCGCACGGTGGATGACGTGCTGCTGTTGGCGCGGGCCGGCGCCGGGGAGGTACGACCGCTCGACCTGGCCGAGCTGGTGTCCGACACCGAGCGCCGTTGGCACGGGTTGCTGGCCGCTGAAGGTCGCCCGTTGCGGGTGGAGCTGGACGCGCCACCACTCGTTCGAGCCTCGGAAGCCGCCGTCCGGCAGATCGTCGACGTGCTCATCGACAACGCCTTCCGGCACGGCAGCGGCACCATCGTCGTCACTGCCCGGGAGGCCAGTGACGCTGCTGCTGTCGACGTGCGGGACCAGGGAAGTACGACGGGGGTGGATCTGCTGCCCGACGGCGCCGTCGGGCAGGCGCCGGCCACCGGACACCACTTGGGGCTGTCCCTGGCGAGACGGCTTGCTGAGGCGGAGGACGGCCGGCTGCTGCACGCCCGCACGGAGCAGCGCACCCGGCTGACGCTGTTGCTGCCCGCCGCG
>JAVEDJ010000050.1 GCA_030841025.1 Actinomycetota bacterium | reverse complement strand
CCATCAGTGAAGAAGCCGTCGGTGAACGTGCCACCGACATCGATGTCCGCGGTGTATCGCCCGCTCTCGGCGATCGGCGCTGCCGCTCGGCTCATCTGCGCGTCCCAAGCGATATGCCGCCCAACCGCTCCACCCACGCGGTCACGTTCTCGGGATCTGCGTCGGCCGGAAGCTCCCCGGAGGTCAGCAGCAAGCCTGTGCGGCCGGTCCACCGGCTCGCCGCGTCATCAGCGGGCGGCTGGCGGACCACATCGGCGGGCACGACATCAGCTGCGCCCAGCACCACGTCGACGGGGCCCTCGGGTGGCTCTGTCGAGGGAGCGAGCCAGATGCTGGCGACGGAGTAGTAGCGGCAGATATTGGCCAGCTCGGCGAGCGTTGCCGCGGTCGTCGTCGATGCCTGCGTCGGCATAGCGCCGGGCCGCTCCGCGAGGAGTACGCCGGCGACGCCTGCTTCGGCATAGCGCCGGGCCATCACGGCATACATCTCCGCGAGCCCGTCGAGGGACCCGCCACGCAGTTCGGCGAGCGTCGCCGGTCCGGTCAGCACCCCGAGCACCTGAGCCGTGCCGCGCAGCTCGCTGCTCAGCCGGCCTGCCACGTCGACGGCGTTGCTCATCAGCGGCGTGTCGGCGACCTGCGGCGACAGCGCGACGTCGCGCACACCGCCCGGCGTCGGATTTCCGATCTCGTCACGCTGCAGCGGTCCGTCCAGCGACTCGACCTCGAGACCCAGCTGGAACTGGTTGACGACGAGCGGGTTGCCGAACAGGCTCTGGGCGCTGCGCAGCACGAACGCCGCGGTGGCTGGGTCCTCCAGCATCTCGTCGAGCTCGACCTGCTCCAGGCGGGCTGCAAGGCGAAACACGATGGGGGCGGCTAGTACGGGGCCGCTGCCGCGCACCGCTGCTGCCAGGTCGCTCATTCGAACAACCCCCAGAACGGCTTCGTGTAGGTCTCGACGTTCGGCTCGGGCCATGAGCCGTAGTAGGTCAGCTTGTCCTCCGACGGCCGTAGCTGGGACCACTCGGCGACGAACGCGTCGAACGGCTTGCCGTTGGCCTTGCGCTCCTCTCGGGCCGCTCGCCGCTCCTCGTCAGTGGCGTCGAGATCGACCTTGAGCAGCTCGCCGTCGTACACGACCCGGTAGACGTCGCGCGCAACCTGCGCCGAGATGATCTCGTTGCGCAGGTCGTCCATCACCGACTCGGGGTCGCGCTCCAGCACGTCGCCGTACCCGCCGCCACCTCCGGCGCTGTCGATGAACAGGTCGCCCTCGACGAAGCTCTCTGTCGCCTTGCTGGAGTAGTCGAAGTGGTACTCCCCCTCGAGGGGCTGCTCGTGCGCGAGATTGTGCTGCGTCAGCACGAGGTCCATCGCGCCGGACTGCATCTGCCGGAAGACGTCGGCACCACGGATCACGAAGCGGGGGTTCGGCGGCCCAGCGTAGCCCCCGAAGATGCCCGGGTTGTGGCTCAGGCGGTCACTGGCACCCCGGGTGGTCAGCTCGCATCCGCCACGTGGCGCGGCGCTGATCTCGACGGAGGGTACGCCGCCGCGGTACATGCCGAACCCGTGGAAGTCCTTGTCGATCGTGCGTGCCAGCGTCACCACGGGCAGCCGGGTGTCGGACTCCTCCACCTCGCCTGCATCGGTCACCGAGGCCCAGTAGAAGCCGCTGGCGTGCTCACCGTCGAGGTCGAAGCGCGCGCCCTGACCGGCCAGGTTCTGGGTTCCGGTGAAGTTGGCGGTGCGGTAGCCGTAGCTGTTGGTGCCCGAGTAGACGTAGATCATCAGGTTCCGGGAGAACGGCGCCGACACGGACATCCGATGTTCGCTGTCGAACAGCATCTTGGACCCGATGACGTGCAGGTTCTGCACGTTCATCGCGGAGATCGTGGTCCCCTCGCCGTGCGCCACCTCGGCACCGCAGTTGGCGACCGAGGGCCCTTCGACGAGCACCTTGATCGGTTCGAGCAGCCCGATGTTGGGCGTGAGCCCGCGGAAGAAGTAGGTGAAGAGGTAGACGCCCATCGAGGCCCGCATCAGGTGCCAGGTGCAGTGCTGCGGACCTTTGTGGTTCTCGGGTGACACGCCTTGGTTGATGACCACCATCTCGTCGCCCTGCTTGACGACTGTGGTGGGCAGCCTCACCAGGCCGCTCTCCTGACCGACTCCGTCGTTGAAGAGCACCGCGCGGTAGATGCCGTCGTTGATCTTGCTGATGCGCTGCTTGGCCAGCTCGCTGCTCACCTCGAGGATCTTGCGCAGCGCTCCCGCCACCTCGGCGGCACCGCGGCGTTCGCACTCGCGCAGGACCCGGTCGCGGATCCGCTTGCAGGTCGCCACCCGCGCCTTGAGGTCGCTGGCGAACACGAACGGGTTCCGGACCGAGTTGAGCATGAAGTCCAAGATGTCGCGGCGCAGCTCCCAGCCGTCCGCGATGCGCATGCCGTGGATGTGCAGGCCCTCTTCCCACCGCGTGGTGGCGCGGGGGCTGAAACCTCCCGGGGAGATCGAGCCGCACTCCCCTTGATGACCACCGACCTCTGCCCAGCCCACCAGCACTCCGCGGTGGAAGATGGGCGCGGTGACGAACATGTCGAACGTGTGCACGCCGCCGCAGGTCGGGTCGTTGAAGAAGTAGACGTCGCCGTCCTGCAGTCCGACCGTGGGGTCGTCGCGGTAGTACTCCATGACGTACTTGACCTGCCCGTAGTTGAGCAGCGTGTGGAAGTAGATGCCGGTTGCCACGACGGCGGGGTCGCCTTCGGCGGTGAAGATGCTGGCGTTCATGTCCCCGGTGATGATCCCCTCGGAGATCGAGAGCGCCATGTAGACGTCTCGCGCCTCCTCGACGATCGACGTCATCTTGTGCTGGAAGACCTCGAGCTCCAGGCCGGAGATCCGTTCCATGCCTTCACGCTCGAGCTCGGACGGAGGCTCGATCCCCCGGGTCAGCAGGCTCGGGTCGCGTCCTGGCGCCTTGCCGTAGGGATGCTTGTCGTAGACCAGTCCCTCGTGCAGCTTGATCCGGTCCATCAGCGAGCCCATTACTCCGCCCCTCCGCGCTCGAGCCAGCCGACTCGCTTGTCATCCAGGTGATAGGACCATCCGGGCGGCACCACGCACACGGTGTCGGGGCTCTCCACGAGAGCCGGACCCACGAGCACGAGCCCGCTCGGAACGCGCTCGCGGCGGTAGACGGGCGTTTCCCGGTCACCGTGCTCGAAGCCCCAGTAGGCGACGCGATGCCCGACCGGCTCGGGATCCGGGTCGTCGACCTGACCGGAGAGCCCGTTGCCGCCCGGCTGGGCCACGTCACCGACGGCACTGAGCCGCAGACCCAGCACCTCCACCCCCGCCTCGAGAAAGACCGCGCCCTTGCCGTAGGCGTCGCCGTATGCCGTCACGAACCTCGCGACAAGCGTCTCGATCTCCGCGACGTCGCCGACATGCTCTGCCGGCAAGGGGATCGGGAGCGTGTGCCGCTGCTGACCGAAGCGAAGCAGCGCCTCGAGCTCGAATCGCAGCGCCGACAGGTCGAACCCCTCTTCGTGCATGTCGCGCCGAGCATCGTCGAGCAGCAGCTCGATGGCCTGGTTGAGGGGCTCGATGGCCTCACTGCGGTAGGTGCCGCCGCCGGTGGCCGAGAGCAGGATGTCGACGTGCGTGCGCTCGTAGGTCTGCGTGATGTCCAGACTCAGCGTGCCGAAGGCCCCGCCGACGCTCCCGAAGTCGAACGTCGCGACACGTGAGACGTCGGCCGCATCGGCGTAGCCAGCGGCATGGACGGGACCGGCGCCGCCGTACGCGAAGGCGACGAAGTCACGCGGGTCCAAGCCCGACATCTGGGCCGCGATGCGGTAGATCTCCTGACCCATCATCCCGTCGACGAGCCGCTTGACGCTCCACGCCGCCTCGAACGGTGTGATCCCCAGAGGCTTCGCGATGTGGTCGACGATCGCCGCCTCGGCGCGGCCACGGTCGAGACGGACGCGCCCGCCGAGGAAGTAGTCCGGGTCGATATAGCCCAGTACGACGTCGGCGTCGGTCACCGTCGGTGCGTCGCCACCCCGGGCGTAGCAGGCCGGCCCGGGAAGCGAATGGGCGCTCTGCGGACCGACCTTGAGGATGCCGTCCTGCAGGTGGGCGATGCTGCCACCGCCGGCTCCGATGGACCAGTGGGCGACGAGCGGCACCTGGACACGCCAGCGGTCGATGACGGGGTCGTAGTCGTAGGTCCGCTCGTGCCCCTCGAGCACCAGACCGAGGTCGAAACTGGTGCCGCCCATGTCGGTGAGGAACACGTTGGGCAGCTGGTACTGCTGGGCGATCGCCGCGGCGCCGATGATCCCGGAGACGGGGCCGCTGCCGAACAGGTGGATCGGCCGTGTTCGCGACATCGAGGACGCGCCACCGGTGCACTTCGCAATGAGCAACGGCTCGGTGTAGCCCTTGGTTCGCAGGTCGTCCTGCAGCGCCACGAGGTGATCCTCAGTCTCCAGCCGCAGGAACGCATCGAGGATGCACGTCATCGTGCGGCGGTACTCCCCCATCTGCGGACTGAGCTCGGACGACAGGAACACCGGCATGTGGCCGAGATAGACCTCGGGATACTGCGCACGGATGAGGTCGCGGATGCGCTGCTCGTGAGCAGGGTTGGCGTAGGAGTAGAGCAGGACGACGACGAAGCCGCGCACCCCCTCGTCGACGAGACGCTGAACCTGGGCAAGCACCTCCTCGTCGCGCAGCGGCAGCACCACCCGGCCCTCGCTGTCCACCCGCTCCCGCACGCCGACAACTAGGTGGCGAGGGATCAGCGACTGCGGCCGCTCAGCCCGCCCGCGGTCGTACCGCGCCTCGACCGCCAGCCCGTCCGCCCAGTTGCGGCCACGTCCGATGAGCAGGGTGTCCTCGAAGCCATGCGTGGTGATGAGACCGAGGACGGGGCCCCTGTGCTCGACGAGGGCGTTGGTGCCCACCGTCGTGGAGTAGACCATCGACTCGGCGTCACCGAGCAGCTCTTCGAGCGAGCTGCCCATTCCGAGCGCGACGTCGCGAAGCGCGTTGTTGACGCCGACGCCCAGGTCATAGGCCGTCGTATCGGCCTTGCCGTGGCTCATCCGCCCGCCGGCCGACACGATGACGTCGGTGAACGTGCCGCCGACGTCAATGCCGATGCGGGCGCGGGCGGTCACGCGCCGGGCTCTGTCATCGTCGCCGCGCCCTCGGTCTGGGTGTGCGTGCGCTCGAACGCATCAAGGTCGAGCTCGATGTCCCAGGTCAGTGGATGGCCCGGGGGCAGGTACTCGTTCTCCACCATCGTGCCGCAGCCCGGACAGTAGAACTCCACGAGTCGCACCCACTCGGGGTCGAACGAGAAGTTGAACTCCTCCCCCGGGGCGAGCACCGGATGCACCTCGCGCGGGTCACGGTGGGTGATCAGGCAGCCCTCCTTGTAGGAGCGCTCGGCGGGGCCCAGATCCTGACCGCACCGATTGCACGCCCACCGCCGCTCGGGAAGAGCGACGTCGAGGTACTCCGTCACGCGAACCTTCATCGGGCAACCGCCTCTGCTCGCTGCTGGCTGTCGCCTGCAGCAGCCGCTCCGGACAGCCCGAGGTGGCGTGAGATGTTCGCCGCGGCCTCCACGACCGCTGGCGCAACCGCATCCACCAGCTCCGAGAGGGACACTTCCGCAGCTGCCATCGCGACATTGAGGGCGGCGGCAGGCCGGCCGTCCGCGTCACGCACCGCGGCGGCCAAGGACCGCAGACCGAGCGCCGTCTCCTCGTCGTTGACGGCGTAGCCCACAGAGCGAACGTGCTTGAGCTCGGCCTCGAGCCGCGTCACGGATGTCAACGTCCGCGACGTCCACGCCTCCAGCGGACGCTGCCGGATGAGTGCCCTGCTCTCGGCCACCGGTAGCGCAGCGAGCAGCGCCTTACCCATGGAGGTGCAGTGCGCAGGGATCCGGCTACCCACCTGTACGTCGACGTTGACGCTGATCCGACGCTGGCTGATCCGCTCGATGTAGATCGCATCCGTGCCGTCGAGCACGGACATGCTGACGCTTGCGCGGTCGAACTGCCCCGCGAGGGCACGCATGTAGGGCAGCGCCAGCTGACGCACGTCCAGCGTGGCCAGCGTCGCGAAGCCGAGGTCCAGCACCCGGAGCCCGAGCGAATAGGACCGGGTGTCCGGGTCCTGGGTGAGATATCCCGATTCGACCAGCGTGCGAGCGAGCCGGTGCACGGTGGCCTTGTCCAGGCCGGACACGGCGGCGAGCTCCGACAGGCCGATGGGCCGGCCCTCCCGCCCGAGGCAGGAGAGCAGCGCGAGGCCCCGACGCAGCGATCCAGGCTCGTGGACCTGTCGGTTCACATACCGATCCGTTGGATCACTTGCGGCCATGTGGGCCAACGTAGGAGCATCGTCTTGCCGTTGACAAGACCTGCCGGAACGGAAATTCTGCGGGCCAAGGACAAAGGCCACGAACACCGGCAGGTGCAGAGGGTGAGTTCCCGGATGGCAATGTCAGAGTGCGCCCCGCTCGCCTCGTCGGCGCGCCCGTGAGCCCCGCACGCGATGTCGAGGCGATGGTCCTGATGGACCGTGGTGTCCTTGCGCCGCAACGGTTCCCGCGGCCCTCCATCGGTGCCGACGACGGCTTGTTGCGAGTCGAGCTTGCCGGGATCTGCCACACGGACGTCGGCATACTGTCGGGCTCCTTCGACACGCCGTTGCCGCTGATCATGGGGCACGAGATCGTCGGAGTGATCGAGGACGTCGGTGAGCGTGCGGCTCGACGCTGGGGCGTACGCGCCGGTGACCGGGTGGCCGTGGAGCCGATGGCGGGATGTGGTGTCTGCCGCTACTGCGTCTCGGGAAACAACCGGTTCTGCGACCAAGCGATCGGCTACGGCACATCGACGTCGGCTGCCGAGGCGCCGTACCTGTTCGGTGCCTACTCCCCTCTGATGTACCTCGCGGCCGGCTCCCTGGTGCACCGACTGCCCGCCGGCATGTCCGCCGACAACGGGATGTTGTGCACGGTTGCCATCTCCAACGGGATCCAGTGGACGTTGGCCAAGGGCGGCGCACGACAAGGCGACCACGTGGTCGTCCAGGGCGTCGGCCCCATCGGCCTGTGCTGCGTCGCGGCGGCCCGCGCCGCCGGGGCACGCACGGTGGTGGCGACGGGACTGTCCCGTGACGGGCTGGGCCTCGAGCTGGCCAAGGCCTTCGGCGCCGACATCGCGGTCGCGGCAGACGAGGAGGACGTCCTCGATGTCGTGCAGCGCGCAACGGACGGCGACCTCGCCGATGTCGTGGTCGACACGACGGGCAGCCCGCAGGCGGTGCGCACCTCCATCGACCTCGTGCGCAAGACCGGCACCGTGGTCAGCGCGGGTGTCACCGGCAAGGACACGTTGACGCCCCTGCCGCTCGACGTTCTGCTGCTGAAGGAGATCAGGCTGCAGGGCGTCTTCAGCTTCGACAGCGAGGCGGTGCGCCGGGCGATCGGGCTTGCGCAGAGCGGGCAGTTCCCCTTCGAGCAGCTCATCACCCACCGCTTCCCGCTCGCCGAGGCTGCGCAGGCGCTTGCCGTGGTGGCCGACACGTCTGGCAACCATCTGAAGGTCGCGCTGGTTCCACAGCACGACAACTGACCACGAGGCGACCGAAACTCCGGTCGCCTTCGACACAACCGAGGGGTTGGCGCGTACATGGTGAACGTGTTGGTGACCGGTGGCCTCGGCGTCAACGGGTCTCCGGTGACGCGCAAGCTGCTCGAGCGTGGCCACCTGCCCGTGGTCGTCGAGAACCGGCCGGACCTTTCCCTCGTGCGCGACATCGAGAGCGACTTCCCCGTTGCTCAGGTCGATGTCACGGACCTGACGGGGCTGCTCGCTGCCGCCAAGGAGCACTCCGTCGAACGCGTCGTCCATATGGCCGCGCTGATGCCGGGGCAGGTGCAAGCCGATCCGCTGCTCGGCTTCCAGGTCAACGCAATGGGGGCGGTCAACGTCTGTGAGATGGCACGGCAGGCCGGGCTCGAACGCGTGGTCTTCACCAGCTCCAAGGCCGCCTACGGCGAGATCACCTCGGCCGAGCACAGGCATCCCGAGTATCGCGCCGTGCGCGAGGACCACCCAGGCAACCCGGTGCTCGTGTACGACGTCTGCAAGGCCGCCGCAGAGGGGATGGGCCGCAACTACCGCCGTGACCACGGCATCGAGTTCGCGGCGCTGCGCTTCGGGACCATCTTCGGACCCGGCAAGCTCGTGCGGCACGGAAAGGTGTCCATCCTGAGCCAGATCATCGAGAACGCCATGGCCGGCACGCCCACGACAGTCGATCAGGGTGGCGAGCAGCGCGACGACATGGTCTACGTGGAAGACGTTGCGGAAGGAGTCGTCGCTGCCGTGCTCGCCGACCGGCTCGACCACGACACGTACAACATCGGCAGCGGTCAGGGCTACACCTTGCATGACTTCGCAGGCGCCGTACGGGAGACGTTCCCCGACGCCCAGATCGACATCGGTCCCGGGCTGGACTTCCTCCAGATGGGAGTCAACTACTACTCCGTCTTCGACATCGAGCGGGCCCGGAAGGACTTCGGCTACGAGCCGCAGTTCACGCTGGCTGACGGAGTGCGTCACTACGTCGAGACCATGCAACGTCTAGGACTCCAGCCGCAGACCACCT
>JAVEDJ010000046.1 GCA_030841025.1 Actinomycetota bacterium | reverse complement strand
GACGCCGACGACGCGGGCCCGACTCGTCGGAGCCCTCCCCGTCGGCGGCTGCCGCATCCTCGGCGTCGACCCCCTCGACGTCCGAATCATCCGTGTCGTTCAGGGCTTGGACTTGCTCGACCGGCGCCGCTGCCTTCTTGCGGCTGCGACGGGCCGGAGGCTGGGTCGGCTCTGGTGCCTGGAACAGCGGGCCCGCCGACTGGAAGGCGGGTGCGCCAGCGGCAGTCGCGTCGGCGGCTGCGTCCTCGGCGCCGGTCCGCGGGACGTCGGGCGCCTGGTCGTAGGCGCTCGGCTCGGGCGCCTCGGGGGCCTCGGCCTTGGGGGCGGCGGTGCGCTTGCGGGTACGGCGGGCCGGCTTGACCGGCGCCTCGTCAGCGGCGGGCGCCTCCGCGGGGGGCGCCGCAGCGGTGGCCGCTGCGGCAGCTTCGGCGGCCACGCTCGCGTCGGGAGCGGCCGCCTTCTTGGTGGCTCGCTTGCGGGTCGCCTTCTTCGCGACCGCAGGCGCGTCCTCGGAGGTTGGTGGCGCAGCGGCTGTCGGTGCCGCGGCAGCGGTGTCGGGTGTCTCGCTCACCGGGGCCGGCGGACCAGCCGGTCGGCTCGCTGCTCGGCGGCGGCGCGGCCGAGTGGTGCCGGCGTCGCCGGCGGGGTCGGTGGTGGTCGTGGTGTCGTTGGCGCCGGGCTCGGTGCCAGTGGGCTCGCTGTCGAGCATTCGGGTGTCTCCCGTCATGCTCCCGGGCGCTGGGCACGCGTTCGGCCTTGGGGCCGGTCTCGCCTCCAGCGCCACGCGGGAGCTGTTGTCTCGTGCCGTCCGCGCACGTGATGCACGCGGTCGGAAATCTGTCGGTGCGCCGGTCGTGGTGCGCAGCCCTGACGGGGCGCGCACCAGCTCAGGCGCCGACGTCGCCCCTGTCCGGTGCCAGTGGGTCGGACACCGCACCGGACGACTCGTCGAGCGGCCCCTGCGCCAGCCGCGTGACCGCGGGGGTCTCGGGCGGCGCGAGAGCGCCGATCTGACGGAGTCCGGTGAGGACGTCGTCGGGTCGGACGGCCGGTGTGACATGCCGTACAACCAATCGCAGTATCGCACACGGACCGGGCTGCTCCCCGGTGGCTGGCCCGTCACCGGGCGTGTCCGCGACCTCCAGGGCGACAACTGGCCCCCGGGCGTCGAACGTGCGCAGCCCGTTCTTGGTCATCCGCGAGACCTCCACCGCGGGCGCCGCCAGGAACGCCCCGACGGCCCGCGCGGCCTCGTCGTACGCCACTCCCGGCAGGCGCAGCGCCCAGACCGACGCCTGCAGCCGGTCGGCCAGGCTCGGGGCGCCGTTGACCGGCACCTCCACGATCTCGATCACGTCGAGGTCGGGGGGCAACGACTCGTCGATCGCCCGCCGCAGCTGCTCCGGGTCGCACGCCTGAGCGAGGGCGATCTCGAGGTACTCGGCCTCGCTGCCGGTGCCCGTCGGCGCGGCCCCGGCGTAGGAGACCTTCGGGTGCGGCGAGAAACCCGCGGAGTAGGCCATGGGTACGGCGGCGCGGCGCAGCGCGCGCTCGAAGGCCCGCTGGAAGTCGCGGTGGCTGGAGAACCGCAGCCGGCCGCGCTTGGCGTAGTGCATGCGCAGCCGCTGCACGGCCGGCGGCGGCGGGGGCCCTTCGGGCTTGCGGGCCACCTCAGGCTGCCAGCGGGGTGGACGCCAGGGTGACCGGGCTGGTGCACGTGCCGTCGTAGGCGTAGCGCACCAGGTCGATCGAGCGGGCCCGGAGCTCCCCCACGTCGAGCGACCGGCGGGTCTCGACCCAGTCGACCAGGCTGGCCGCATCGCCCAGCGGCCCGGCGAGGTGCAGCAGCGTCGACCACCACAGGCCCTGGCGGTAGCCGTCGTCCTCGAACTGCCCGTCCGCGCCGAGCTCGGCCGCAAGCCCGGCCCGCAGCCTGTCGGGGGCCGGGCCGAGGGGCTCGGCGAGCGCCAGTACGGCGCCCGGGACGAGCAGCAGGCCGGTCAGCGCGAAGTGCAGCGGGGCGGTCCGCTCGGCGGCCCGTGCCACCGCGGCGCAGTAGCGCCCGAGCAGGGGGTCCTGGGAGGGCACCGGGTCGCGACGGTGCTCCAGGCCCCGCACCGTGAGATGGCCCGAACCCAGCCGACCCGTCGGCCAGTGACCCGGGCCGGCGAGCGCGGACACCTCCCCGGTCACCGTGGCGAGCCGCCGTGCGGCGTCGTCGTCGGGCCGCAGGATGACCGACACACCCCAGCGCCGCGATCCCGCTCTCGGCGGCCGGTCGTAGTCCTCCTCGCCGGCCAGCAGGGCCCGGCGTCCCCGCGCGTGCAGCTGCTCGACCGCAGCGATCACTGCCGCCGGCCGATCGGTGCGTCGCGCCCGATCACTCGGCGTCAGCGGTGGACAGGACGCGGTCACGGGCCGAGTTCAGCACGGTGAGCGGGAGCAGCGTTGCCCCGGTCGGGCCGGCCTGGATCTCGGTGCCCATCTGCGGGCACACGCCGCAGTCGAAGCACGGGGTCCACCGGCAGTCGTCGACCTCGGTCCCGGTGAGCGCGTCCTGCCAGTCCTCCCAGAGCCAGTCGCGGTCGAGCCCCGAGTCGAGGTGGTCCCACGGGAGCACCTCGTTGTTGTCCCGGTCACGGGTCGTGTACCAGTCGACGTCCACCGGCTCGTCGGCCAACGCCTGGTCCGCCGCGGTCATCCAGCGGTCGAACGAGAAGTACTCGCTCCACCCGTCGAAGCGGCCGCCGGCGTCGTACACCGCCTTGATGACCTTGCCGACGCGCCGGTCGCCGCGGGAGAGCAGGCCTTCGACGATGCCCGGCTTGCCGTCGTGGTAGCGGAAGCCGATGGCCTTGGCGAACTGGCGGTCAGACCGTACGGCGTCGCGCAGCTTGGCCAGTCGTGCGTCGGTGGCCTCGTGACCGAGCTGGCCGACCCACTGGAACGGCGTGTGCGGCTTGGGCACGAAGCCGCCGATCGACACCGTGCACCGGATGTCGCGCGAGCCGGTGACCTCACGACCGGTCGTGATGACCTTCTTCGCCAGCTCGGCGATCTGCAGCACGTCCTCGTCGGTCTCTGTCGGCAGGCCGCACATGAAGTAGAGCTTCACCTGGCGCCAGCCGGCGGAGTAGGCCGCGGTGACGGTGCGGATCAGGTCGTCCTCGGTGACCATCTTGTTGATGACCTTGCGGATCCGCTCGCTGCCGCCTTCAGGCGCGAATGTCAGGCCGGACCTGCGGCCGTTACGGGTCAGCTCGTTGGCCAGGTCGATGTTGAACGCGTCGACCCGCGTGGACGGCAGCGACAGCGAGGTCTGCGTCCCCTCGTAGCGGTCGGCGAGGCCCTTGGTCATCGGTGCGATCTCACTGTGGTCGGCGCTCGACAGCGACAGCAGGCCGACCTCCTCGAAGCCCGTCGCCTGCAGCCCGCGCTCGACCATCTCTCCCACACCGGTGATCGACCGCTCGCGCACCGGACGGGTGATCATGCCGGCCTGGCAGAAGCGGCAGCCGCGGGTGCAGCCACGGAAGATCTCCACCGACATCCGCTCGTGCACCGACTCGGCAAGCGGCACCAGGGGCTGCTTCGGGTAGGGCCACTCATCGAGGTCCATCACCGTGTGCTTGCTGACCCGCCAGGGCACGCCCGGCCGGTTGGGCACGACGCGCTGGATCCGACCGTCGGGCAGATAGTCAACGTCGTAGAAACGGGGCACGTAGACGCCACCGGTGCGGGCCAGCCGCATCAACAGCTCGTCGCGACCGCCGTGACGACCCTCCGCCTTCCAGGCGCGGATGACGTCGGTGATCTCGAGCACCGCCTGCTCGCCGTCGCCGAGGACCGCGCAGTCGATGAAGTCGGCGATGGGCTCGGGGTTGAAGGCCGAGTGCCCCCCGGCGATGACGATCGGGTGGTCCATCGTGCGGTCGGCGCTGTTGAACGGGATACCGGCCAGGTCGAGCGCGAGCAGCATGTTGGTGTAGCCCAGCTCCGTGGCGAACGACAACCCGAGGACGTCGAACGCGCTGACCGGACGGTGCGCGTCGACCGTGAACTGCGGCAGCCCGTGCTCGCGCATCAGGGCTTCCATGTCGGGCCACACGGAGTAGGTGCGCTCGGCCAATGTGTCCGGCTGCTCGTTGAGGACCTCGTAAAGGATCATGACGCCCTGGTTGGGCACGCCGACCTCGTAGGCGTCGGGGTACATCAGCGCCCAGCGCACGTCGGTGGCGTCCCAGTCCTTGACCGTGGAGTTGAGCTCGCCCCCGACGTACTGGATCGGCTTCTGCACGTGGGGCAGCAACGCTTCCAGGCGCGGGAACAGCGACCGGACGTCTCGTGGCGGGGACGTGTCGACGGGCAAGGGGAAAGACCTCCGGACGATGCGTGGGGGTTCCCCCCGAGGGTACGCCGCCCGACACCGAGGCCCGGCCCCGAGACCCGGATGCGCCTCAGGTGTAGCGCCGCATGTGCACGTTCTGCAGCAGCCCGATCGCGAGCAGGTTGGCGAACATCGACGAGCCGCCGTAGGACACGAACGGCAGGGGCACGCCGGTCACCGGCATGATCCCGATGGTCATCCCGATGTTCTCGAAGGCCTGGAAGGCGAACCAGCACAGTACGCCGGCGGCCACGAGCCGGCCGAACAGGTCCTCGGCACCCATCGCGATGCGCGCCACCCGCCACAGGATGATGCCCAGCAGCAGCACGATCCCGGCGGCTCCGACGAACCCCAGCTCCTCCCCCGCGACCGTGAAGATGAAGTCGGTCTGCTGCGCCGGCACGAACTTGCCCTGGGTCTGCGCGCCGTGCAGCAGCCCCTCACCGTGCACGCCGCCCGACCCGATCGCTATCTGCGCCTGGCGGACGTTGTAGCCCACGCCCTTGGGGTCGGCCGCCGGATCGTAGAACGCGCGGAACCGGTCGAGCTGGTAGTCCTTGAGCACACCCACCTGGATGGCCACGGTCGCCACCAGGACCGCGCCGACCACGAGGCCGAGCACCCAGCGGATCGGCGCACCCGACACCGCGATGACGCCCAGCACCAGCGCGCAGACGACGAGCACGGTGCCGAGGTCGGGCTGCAGCAGCACCAGGGCCAACGGCACCCCGGCGAACGCCAACGCCAGCAGCACGTCGATGTCGCGCGGGTCCTCCTCCGCGTCACGCTTCTCGGCCAGCAGCATCGCCATGCCGACGACGAGCGCCACCTTGGCGAACTCCGAGGGCTGCACCGAGAACCCGGCGGGCAGGATGATCCACGAGTGCGACCCGTTGATGGTGGAACCCAACGGCGTCAGCACTGCCACCAGACCGCCGATGGACAGCAGGTAAAGGATCGGCGCGTAGGCGCGCAGCATGCGGTAGTCGAACAGCGACGCCACCAGACCGAGCGTCAGCCCGACGCTGATGTTGATGATGTGCTTCTTCAGGAAGGCCTGGGGGTCCTCGCCGCTGTCGAGCAGGGCCGGTCGCGTCGCCGACCACACCAGCGCACAACCGATGGCCGACAACGCCAGCACGGCGAGCAGCAGCGCCCAGTCGAGCCGGCGGATGGCACCGTCCCGGCGCAGCAGCCGTGACGAGGATCGCGCCGGTGGCACGGTGTAGGGCGTGGGGCGGTAGCCGACACTCATCCGTCGTCCTCCCGTCGGAAGGGCGGCAGCACGGGTGCTGCCTGCGGCCGGTCGGCGTTCGTGAGCTCACCGGGCGGTTGTACGACGGTGCCATCGGCACCCACCGTCGGCAGCCGGGTCGTGGGGTGCCCACCCGGAGGGGAGGCCTTGGCCAGCACGACGTTGTTGCCCGTGATGCCGAACAGGGTCTTGTAGAGCTCGGCGACCGACGGTCCCGACGTACCCGAGCCGGTGCCGCCCTGCGACACCATCATCACGACTGCGTACTGCGGCTTGTCCGCCGGCGCGTACGACGCGAACCACGACGTCGTCTGCTTGCCGTAGACCTCGCCGGTGCCGGTCTTGGTGGCCACCGGCAGCTCGGCCAGCGGGAACTGGGCGCGGGCGAACGGCCCGTAGCCGGTGCCGCGCTCGGTCACCCCGCGCAGCGCTGCCCGCAACCAGGTCAGCGTCGACCTGCTCACCGGGATCCGGCGCTCCGCCTTGGGCTCGATCTCGCGCACCAGCTTGCCCTCGGGCGTCATGATGGCCCGGCCGATGTGCGGGGTGACCAGCGTGCCGCCGTTGGCGACCGCGGCGTAGACGCGCGCCATCTGCAGCGGGGTCGTGGTGGTGTCGCCCTGTCCGATGGCGAAGTTCGCGGCGTCGCCACCGCGGTAGGCCCAGCCGTCGGCGCAGTTCTCCTTCGACAGCTGCAGCAAGTACGCGGCCCGCGTGGGGTCCTTGCGCGCGACCTCGGGGTAGCCGGTCTTCGCCTTCGCGCAGTAGAAGTCGCGCGTGGCCTTCCAGTAGCCGCGCTTCCATGCCCGGTCGGCGATGCGTCCGTCCGACTCGCTCGGCAGGTCGAGCCCGGTCCGCTTGCCCAGACCGAATGCTTTCGCCATCTCGGTGAACGGGTCCTTCGTCCCCTTCTTGGGACGCAGGCCGCCCTGCCGCAGCCACGTCTCGTAGGCGAACTTGTAAAACACCGTGTCGCAGGAGACCTCGATCGCCTTGCGCATCGGGATGACGCCGTAGCCCTGCGACTCGTAGTTGGCCTTGAGCGCCCCGCCGATGGAGTAGGCGGCCGGGCAGTTGTAGGAGCCGTTCACCGAGTAGCCGGCCTTCACGGCGGCGGGCAACGACACCGCCTTGAACGTGGACGCCGGCGCGAACTCGCCTTGGAAGGCGCGCGACTGGTTGGGATAGTTGTTCTTCTTGCCGGTGATCTTCTTGTAGTCCTTGGTGCTGATGCCCCCGACCCAGATGTTCGGGTCGTAGGTCGGCCAGCTGGCCATGGCGACGATGCCGCCGGTGCGCACGTCCATCACCACGACGGCGCCGGAGTCGGCCTTGCGCCGGGCGAAGCCCTTGTTGATGTCACCTTCGCCGCGGGCGCGCCTGATGGCGGCGCGCAGCTGCTTCTCCGCCTCCGCCTGCACCCGGGCGTCGATGGTCGTGACGAGGTGGTTGCCGGGTCTGGGCTCCGTCTCCGACAGCGCACCGCTGACCGCGCCCTGATGGTCGACCGTCAGGGTCTTGACCCCGGGAGTGCCGCGCAGGTCCTCGTCGTACTGCTTCTCCAGGCCGGTGCGGCCGATCACGTCCGTGCGCTGCAGCACGGTCTCGTTGCGGACACCCTTGCGGGTGCCCGCGTTGCGCAGCGCGAGCTCGTCGTCGGTGACCGGCCCGAGGTAGCCGAGCTCGTGCGCGGCGTTGGCGCCCAGCGGCCCGGGGTACTCCCGGACCGCGGTGAGCTCGGCCGTGACACCGGGGAAGTCCTCACGGCGCTCCATGATCTGCAGCGCCATCTGGGTGTCGGCCTCGTCGGTGACGGGGATCGGCTGGTAGGGCGATCCGTTGAAGCACTTCGGCGCCAGGGGTGCACCGCTGCTGCCGCACAGCCGGGTCTTGTCCCACACCTCCTGGAACGGCTTGCCGATCACCGTGGCCACCCGGGCGACCAGGTCGCGTCCACCGTCGGACTCACGCAGCAGCGCCGTGCGGCTGATCGAGACGACGAGGGCGGTGCGGTTGCGGGCCAGCGGTCGGCCACGCGCGTCGAGGATCATGCCGCGCGCAGCCGGCGTGATGATCTGGCGGGTGGCGTTCTCCGTCGCGGCGCTGCGGTAGTCGTCGCTTGCCAGGACCTGGAGGTACCACAGGCGGCCCAGCAGGGTCCCCAGCAACGACAGGACGAGCACCTGAACCACGACGAGGCGCAACCTCGACCGCTCGCTCACGACATGCCTACCGTTCCCCGAACCCCAGAGATCATCGTCTCGCCAATGGGTCTGGCTCGACCTTGTCGGCCAGGCGGAGGACGGCGGGTACGACGAATGCGCTCAAGGCCACATCGTAGAGAACCGCGGTCGGCAAGATCTCGCTCACCGCGCGCCAGGTGATGTGCGTGTCGTTCATCAGCGCCCCGAGCCCGGCGAACAGCAGGACGCTGGTGGTCGCGGCCGCGGCCACCACGAACAACGGCACGAAAGCAGACCGTCGGGTCTCGCCCTGCGCCAGCCCGGCGAGGTAGCCCGCGACGGTCAGCACGAACGCCCACCGACCCACGGCATGGTCGGCCGGCGGCACGAGGTCGCAGGCGAGACCCGCGGCGAAGCCCGTGACCAGCCCGAAGCCGGGCCCGTGCGACAGCGCCAGGGCCACCACGACGAGCAGCACGAGGTCGGGCGTGGCACCAGGAAGGGGCAGGCGGGCCAGCACAGTCAGCTGCCCGGCCAGCGCCACGAGCACGAGGCCAGCCGCGAGGGCGACCCGGCCGGGGGGCAACTCAGCCTCCGCTCGGGGGTGGGGTCACGGTGACGGTGACCGTGGGCTGCGGCGTCGAGGTCGGCCGAGGAGGGAGTACGGCGTCGCGCGGATCTGTGCGGGGCGCCTCCACCACGACACCGACCAGGTCGAGCGAGGTGAAGTCGACGTACGGACGGACCCGCGCGGTCCTCGTCTGCGAGCCCGGGGTGCCGCGCACCGACACGACCTCGCCGATGGGCACGCCTGGCACATAGGGCCGGTCGCCCTGCGACCCGAAGCTGACCAGCCGGTCGCCGCGGGCCACGCTCGACTGGCCGTCGAGCAGCCGCAGGTCCAGGTCGCTGTCGGAGGTCGCGCCCTGTCCGGTCGTGAACCCGACCTCCATCGAGCCCTCGAGGCGCACGCCGACGGACGACTCGGGGTCGACGGCCAGCAGCACCGTCGCCGTCGTCGGACCGGCCGTCTTCACCCGGCCGACGAGGCCGTCGCCGTTGACCACGGTCATGTCCGGACGTACGCCGTCACGGGTGCCGGCGTCGATGGTCACGGTCCAGGAGAAGGTCTGCGCCGGGCCGATGGCGATGACCTGCGCGGGCACGACCTTGTAGCGGCCTGCGCCGGCCAGCCGGAGCAGGCCATCCAGCTCGGCCGCCCGGTTGCGGGCCAGCTCGCTGGTGCGCAGGTCGCGGCGCAGCGACTTGTTCTCCCGGTCGAGCCGGGCGGCCTCGTCCGTGCCGGAGCCGAGGCCGGCCACCTTGTCGACCGCATCGCCGACCGGGCTCGCGATCGCCGACGCGACCTGCTCCACCGGCCCGAAGACGGCGGCGGCCAACGAGCGCACGCCGTCGAGCGGCGAGTTCTCGCCACCGCGGTAGTCGATGGTGATCAGGCTGATCGAGGTCAGCAGCAGCAAGGCAAGCAGGACCCTCGTGCGCCGCGTGTCCCGGTTCATGCCCGCACGGCGCTCGTGGCGGCGCTGACGGCTCTAGTGCCGCGGCTCGGAGATGAGCACCTGCTGAAGGGCCTCGAACTCCTCGACGCACTTGCCCGACCCCATGGCCACCGAGTCCAGCGGCCGGTCGGTGAGGTGGATCGGCATGCCGGTCTCGTGACGCAGCCGATCGTCGAGCCCCTTGAGCAGGGCGCCGCCACCGGTGATGACGATGCCGCGGTCCATGATGTCGCCCGAGAGCTCGGGCGGGCACTTGTCCAACGTGGTCTTGACGGCGTCGATGATGGCGTTGACCGGCTCCTCGATCGCCTTGCGGATCTCCTCGGCCGACACGACGATCGTCTTGGGCAGCCCGGAGACGAGGTCGCGGCCGCGGATCTCGGCGTGCGGCTCGTCGGGCGTCGGGAAGGCCGACCCGATGGCCATCTTGATCTCCTCGGCGGTGCGCTCGCCGAGCATGAGGCTGTACTCCTTCTTCACGTAGGTGATGATCGAGGAGTCCAGCTCGTCGCCGCCGGTGCGGATCGACTGGCTGGTGACGATGCCGCCCAGCGAGATGACGGCCACCTCGGTGGTGCCGCCACCGATGTCGACGACCATGTTGCCGGTCGGCTCGTGGACGGGGAGCCCGGCGCCGATCGCCGCAGCCATCGGCTCCTCGATGATGTAGACCTTCCGGGCGCC
>JAVEDJ010000001.1 GCA_030841025.1 Actinomycetota bacterium | reverse complement strand
GTCGTCCGTCCACTGCTGGCCGGGGACCATGGCGTTCGCCGCAGGAGCGCCCACGACAAAGTCCGCGCCGGTCAACGTGTTCAGCCGCATGGCTTTGGGCCGAGTGTGGTGCACCGGCGCTTGCGAGTCGATCGGGATGGCCATCGAGAACACCCGGCCGGAGCGGATCAGCGAGGCAGCGTGGACGATGGCCTCCGGGGTGATGAGGTTCGTCGTCCCCTTTTCGTCCTGGGCGCCCCAGCGTCCCCAGTTGTTGGGGACCGGTGGCGCGACGCCCACCACCTTGCCGTCGACGTCCACTTCGTACGCCGGCGGCTTCCAGGCGCTACCGGGGTCCTGCTGAGCTGCCTGCGTCACGACACTCGCTCCCTCAGTGATCTCACGCTGGGGCCCGCGACGATGTCGCTCGGGCCAGCAGCTCTTCATGTCGGACGAGCTTCACTCGAGGGCGGCCCTGCGCCGCGCCTTGGCTGCGCTCGTGCTCGTCGATCGCTTCCCATCCGTCGTAGTCCACTACCTCGACACCACGGGCGTGCAACCGCGTCGCCAACCCGTCCGGCGTGGCGTCGGGCGACCCAGCACGGCCGTCTGCGAGGTCCGCGAGCAGCCGGTCGACGGTGGCCTGCGCGCACTTCTTGTTCGTCCCGATGACACCCGAGGGACCGCGCTTGATCCAGCCAGCGGTGTAGACCCCCGGGACCGGAGCGCCAGTGACGGGATCGGTGACCCTGCCCTCCTCGTTCTGGATGGTCCCGCGCGACTCGTCGAAGGGGACCCCCGCGATTGGTCGGCCGACGTAGCCGATCGATCGCAGGATCAACCCGGTCTCGATGGTCTCGACACGGTCTGTCGGCCGCGGGGCAACGGCCCCGTCCACACCCACCAGCTCGTTGTGCACGACCCGGAGCGCTTCGACCCGGTCCGTCCCGAGGATCTCGACCGGAGAGACCAGGTAGCGCAGCACGATCCGCCGAGACCTTCCCTTGGGAGCAGTCGCCGCGTACTCCCTCAACAGCTCCACGTTGGCCTTCACCCTGGCGTCCACATCGTCGGACCCGACGGTGTCGCGACTGTGCTCGTCGAGCTCAAGCTCGGCCGGTTCGACCAGCACGTCGGCGTCGGTCAGCTCGCCCAGCTCACGCAGCTCCGCGTTGGTGTACGCCGCCTGGGCCGGCCCACGACGGCCCAGCACCACGATCTCCTCCACCTGGCTGCTCGCGAGCGCCTTCAGCGCGTGATCCGCCGTGTCCGTGCCGGCGAGCTCCTCCGGGGTGAGCGCGAGCATGCGTGCGACGTCCAACGCCACGTTGCCATTTCCCACGATCACGGCACGACGGGAGGAGAGGTCGAACGTGTGGTCGGAGTAGTCGGGGTGGCCGTTGTACCAAGCAACGAACTCGGTCGCGGCATGGCTGCCGGGGAGATTCTCGCCCGGGATGCCCAGTCGGCGATCGGTGGGAGCCCCGGTCGCGTACAGCACGGCGTGATAGTGCTCGAGCAGCTCGCTGTGCGTCAGGTCGGTACCAACGTCCACGTTGCCCCAGAAGCGGAACCCCGCAGATCGAGCCGTCTTCTCGAAGACCCGACTGACGGACTTGATCTTGGGGTGGTCCGGAGCGACACCAGCTCGCACGAGCCCCCAGGGCGTGGCCAAGCGGTCGAACATGTCCACCTCGACAGCAAGGTCGGACTGAGCCAACAGCTGACCCGCCGCGAAGAAGCCCGCAGGGCCGGAGCCGACGACCGCCACTCGGAAACGCTGGCTGTCGCCGTCTGATGACGGCGTCATGTTCGGGAAGACTGGACGGCCGGCTCAGTCACGCCGGTTGATCCTTGTAGTAGGTCGCGTTGATCTCGATGTACTGCTGCCACTTCGGGGGGACCATGTCCCCCGGCGTGATGGCGGAAACCGGGCATTCGTCCATGCACGCGTAGCAGTCGATGCATTCGGCTGGGTTGATGTAGAGCTGCACTGCCTCCGCGTAGCCGGGCTCGTCAGGAGTGGGGTGAATGCAGTCCACGGGGCAGACCAGCGTGCAGGCCGCGTCCTTGCTACCGGCACAGGGCTCATTGATTACGTACGCCATGACACTTTCTGTTCGTTCAGTAGAGAGTCGAGCCGCCGGGAGGCAGCCGCCGAGATCCTGTCATCCCGCGAGCGGCTGCCTCCCACCGAGGCTCTAGTACTTCTTGGCCGGCTTCAGCGACCACTTCAGGTACGCCTCCGCCGTGTCCACGTTCTCCTTGGTGACGAGGCGGGTGGGCACCCAACGGATCTTCGGCACTGCATTCTCGAGCGCGATGCTTTGGAAGATCATGTCGACGAACTCGCGACCCATGTCGACGGAGCCGACGTCGATGCTCGCCGTCATCTTGCCAGCCCGAATCGCTTCCATGCCGGAGACGAGTCCGTCCGCACCGATGATCACGACACCCTTGGTGCCGTCCCAGTGCTTGAGGCCACGGGCATCCACAGCCTGGGCCGCTCCCAGCGCCATGTCCTCGTTCTCACCGTAGATCGCGTTCACGTCCGGGAAGCGGGTCAGCAGCGCCTGCGAGACGGTGAAGCCGGTGTTCCGCTGGTACTGACCGTTGCCCTTGGCGATGACCTTCAGTCCCGGGTACTGCGCCAGAGCCGCGTCGAAACCCTCCTGCCGGATCGCGGCGAACTCTGAGCCGGGGGGGCCCCAGATCTGCATGATCGTGCCCTTGCCCTTCAGCGTCTTCCCGATGAAGTCACCTGCGACGAAGCCCGCCTGGAAGCGGTTGTCGTAGCCGACGCTCGACGTGAACTCGAATCGGTCCATGCTGTCGAAGTGCGCCTCGGGCACCATGTTGAACTGGAAGATCTTCGTCCCGTTCTTGGTCGCCTGCGTGTACGCGTTCTGCATGGTGGCAAAGTCACCACCGGACCCGATCGCGACGGCGTCGAACTTGCGCGAGGCGAAGTTCTGCACGATCTGGATCTGCGCCTGGGTCGCGTTGAAGCTGTTGGCGGCCGGAGAGGAACGCTGCCACTGCCACTTCACGCCGTAGGCCTGCTCCAGCTCGTACATGCGCTGGAAGGCGCCGCCCTCCATCTGCGTGAAGAACTCCGAGAGAAAGATCGGCGTGAAGCCGACCTTGATCGTGCGGCCCTTGACCTTCTCCGTGACGGCCTTGACATAGGCATCATCGCCGACCGTGCCGGGCCCACCACCGCTGCCCGCTGCGGCCGCCGGCGCGGCGCCACTGCCATCTCCCCCCGTGCAGGCACTCAAAAGCGCGCTCGAGCCGATGGCCGCGCCAGCCACCAGCGAGGACTTGCGCAGGAACGACCGCCGCGAGAAGCGAGTCTGCTCCTCAGCTGGCGAGGAGGATGTCTCGTTCATCGTGTAGTTCTCCTTCTTTGGTGGTGCCCAGGGTTGGATGAGAGGGTCAGTGAGCCGTTGCAACTGCGGGTGCGGACGGCAGATGTGCGGACCGGCCACGCTGCTTCTCGGTGAGCCGGTCGAGGATGACGCTGAGGAGCAGGACGAACCCGACGACGACCGGCTGCCAGACCGCGCTCACGCCGGAGATGTTCATCGCGTTGGCGGTGGCGGCCAGGATGAGCGTGCCCATCACGGCACCGAGCGCGTGCCCGCGACCGCCTGAGAGCGCGGCTCCACCGATGATGGCCGCCGCGATGGCCTGCAGCTCGTAACCCGAACCGAGGTCCGGTGCGACGGCAGTGGTCTGACCCGCCAGGAGGACTCCCGCCACCCCGGCCAGCAGACCACTGACCACGTAGGCGAGCACGCGAATCCTCGGAACGCGCACGCCGGACCGCCGTGCCGCGTCACTGCTGCTCCCGACGCCGTAGCAGTGTCGGCCGAAGGCGGTGTACTTCAGGACTGCGAAGACCGCGAACGTGGCGACCATGGCGACCATGATGGGGATCGTGAGGTAACCGAACGGACGCTCCAGCCCGCCGATCACGTAGTAGGGCTTGGACATGTAGCCGATGAAGGGTGTCCCCTCGGTCCAAAGGAACAGCAGTCCACGTGCGACTCCGAGCATCGCCAACGTCGCAATGAAGTCCGGCAGTCCGAGCTTGGTGATGATCAGGCCGTTGACCAGACCAAGTAACGCCCCGACCGCAACAGCGGCCAACATGGCAACTCCCAGAGGCAGTCCCTGCGAGACCAGGTAGGCGACCACGCCCGCCGTCAGACCCATCACGGAGCCGACGGAGAGATCGATGCCACCGGTGATCAGGACGATGGTCGTGCCAAGAGCGAGCAACAGGACGAACACCATCTGGCTGGCGATGTTGAAACCGTTGTCGAGCGACAGGAACGACGATGACTGCGACGTGGCCAGCACGCAGACGAGAATCAGGATGGCGATAGCGCCCGAGCTGGTGCTGGACAGGACGCCACTGAGCTGACTAGCGACCGGCGTGGAGCGGTTGGTCCCTGACATCAACATCTCCTCGCTTATCGATTAACGGCGTGCGTGGGCTCGGCGGCTTCTGCGGCCGGCGCGCTTGGACGGGGGGCGGCTGGCCGCAGCGAGGACGCGAACCATTGCGTGCCCCTCGAGAATGCGATTGCTGCCACGATGCTGACGCCGGTCACGATGGTGAACCACGTGGGGTCGACGCCGAGCAGCTGCAGACCCTGGCTCAAGGTCGTGAGGAAGAACGCGCCAACCACGGCTCGCCAAACGCTGCCCTGTCCACCGGACAGACTCACTCCGCCGATCACGGCGGCCGCGATCGCGGTGAGCTCGAAACCGGTCCCGAGGTCGGGCTGCACCGAGTTCAGGTGCGCGGCCAGCAAGACACCTGCGAAGCCGGCGACGACGCCGGACAGGACGTAGACCTGCAGCCGCAGCCGGCGCAAGTTCACACCCGCGAGATGGGCTGCGCTGTCGTTGATGCCGGCTGCGAAGATCCGCCTGCCGAAGGGCGTCGCGATCAGCACGAACTCGAGCAGGAGGACAACAGCGAGCGTCATGAGAACGGGCGCCGGAATGCCGAGGACGCTTCCCTGACTCAGATTGGTGAATGCCGTCGAGTCGACACCCGTCAGCTCCACCCGGGTGGTGAGCACGTTCAGCGCACCGCCACCGATGCTCAGGGTTGCAAGCGTCACGATGAACGCGTTCACACCCAGATGTGCGATGAGTAGGCCGTTCACCAGTCCTACGACCAGGCCCGTCGCGACGCCGACGAGAATCGCCACGAGCAGTGGCGCGCCCTTGGACGCCGTCATCAGGGTCATGCCCGCGCTGAGCCCGAGCACCGAGCCGACGGAGAGGTCGATGCCGCCGACAATGATCACGTAGGTCATGCCGGCGGCCAGCAGGACAGTGAACACGGACTCGACGAACAGGTTGTGCAGGTTCTGCCCGGTGAGGAAGAAGGGTGAGGAGACGGCGAACACCACGACCATGACGATGAAGGCGACGGTGACGGCCGCGCCCTCGACTGCTGCGGTTCGTGCCAGGCGATCACGGATGCTCACGCGGCCCCGCCCCTCGCCGCCATTGCCATGATCTTCTCGGCCAACACGCCTTCCTCGCTGCCTAGGTCGGCGTCGCCACCGACCACGACCTCACCGACGATGCGGCCTTCTCGCATGACCAGGATCCGGTCGCTTACACGCAGCAGCTCGGGGAGCTCGGATGAGATCACGATGGCCGCCCCTCCTGAATCGACGAAGTCATAGATGAGCCGGTAGACATCCGACTTCGCCGCCACGTCGATCCCCTGGGTCGGCTCGTCGAACAACAGCAGTGACGGGCCGGAAAACAGGCAGCGCGCCACCACCACCTTTTGCTGGTTGCCGCCGCTCAGGTTGCGGATCTTCTGGCTGACACCGCTCGTACGGACACCAAGCTTGTCCACGTACTCGTTCGCTTGCTTGCGCTCGGCCCGGCGGTCGATGACCAGGCGCGCAGTGGACGTCCGACGAAGATCGGAGATCGAAATGTTCTTGGTGAGCGAGAAGTCACCGAAGACGGCCTGGGACTTGCGCTCCTCCGGGACGATGGCGATTCCGTGCCGGTACGCGTCGCGCGGACTGCGGATGCGCACCTGTCGGCCGTTCATGTGAATCTGCCCGCCGTCGATGCGGTCCGCCCCGAGGATGGCGCGCGCCAGCTCGGTGCGTCCGGCACCGGCGATCCCGGCGATGCCCAGGATCTCGCCGCGCCGCACCGAAAGGTTGATGTCGTCCAGGAGCACACCGCGCGAGAGGCCTTCCAGACGAAGGATCTCGTCCGCGGCACCCGTCCAGCGCTTGGCCCGCGACGACGCGCCGCTGACCCCGGGCGGCGTCTCGCGGCCGACCATCAGCCGTACGAGCGTCTCAGGCGTCTCGGTGTCCGGAGACACAGCCGCGACGTGTCGGCCGTCTCGGAGCACTGTGATGACGTCGGCCAGACCGAACAGCTCGTCCAGCCGGTGCGTCACCCAGAGCAGCGCGACCCCGCGGTCCCGGAGCCTGCGCATGTGGTCGAACAGCGACAGCCGTTCGTGGTCGGCAAGGCCAGAGGTCGGTTCATCGAGAATCACCACTCTGGCGTCGAACGCGAGGGCCTTGAGGATCTGCAGGGCGTGCTGCTTGAGCGCGCCGAGCGACCCCGCCGGCTGATTCAGCTCGGCGACAGTGAGACCGAACTCCTCCAGGAGCGGTGCCACGCGCGAGCGCATGGCTTTCTCGTCGAGCAGGGCGCGCCCGAACAGGCCGCGACGACGCGGCTCACGGCCGAGGAAGATGTTCTGCAGGCCGGTGAGGTCGGGCGCGAGCGACTGCTCCTGATAGATCGTGGTGATGCCGAGGTTCTGCGCCTGTGCGGCGTTCGTGAACTCTTGCTTCTCCCCGTCCAGGCGCAGCTCCCCGCTACCCGGCGCAGAGATGCCCGACAGGATGCCGATCAGCGTCGACTTCCCCGCGCCATTCTCTCCCAGCAGCGCGTGCACCTCCCCACCCCGCAGCGAGATGCTCACGTCGTCGAGCGCGACGACGCCGGGATACCGCTTGCCGACACCGACGGCCTCGAGCACAGGTTTCTTGTCCGACGTCTCCTGCGCCCGAGCACTCGCGAGCTCGTTGTTCGATTCGACGCTCATGTGTCCTAGTCCTACGTCGCGATGTTGGTATGGGGAGGTGGACCGACCGACGTACCGGCGGCATGGCCGGACGCTGGGAGCTAGCTGACAGAGATCTGCTTTGCGGGCGACCAGTCGGCGCCCGGGTAGCCGCCGTCGGGCGGGAACACGATCGGCACCGACGCCATGCCGCCGGTCTGCCCCGGCGCCCACACCGGCTTGCGCTCGGGGTCGAGCTCCCACTCGGGAACGCGACGCATGAACTCCTGTGTAACGACCGATGCCTCCACGCGCAGCAAGTGCGTCCCGAGGCAGCGGTGGATGCCCAGACCGAGCGCGAAGTGACGGTTCGGTGAACGGTCCGGGATGAACACGTCCGGGTTCTCGAACTGTCGTGGGTCGCGGTTGGCCACTGGGTGCAGGTTGACCAACGGCTGGCCCGCCTTCATGTGCGCACCGCCGATCGTGATGTCCTCCATCACGATGCGCGCGCTCATGTTCGGCGAGTAGAACCGCAGGAACTCGTCGATGGCCGGCTCAAGCAGCTCAGGCGTGCGCACCATCCGGCGGCGCAGCTCCTTGTCCCAGCCCAGCCGCCAGAAGATGTTGGACAGCAGGTAGAGCGTGTTGTCGATGCCGCCGATCAGCAGCACGATGAACAGGTCGTAGAGCTCCTCCTCGGTGAGGCCGCGGCCGTCGAGCTCGGCATGCACCAGGGCCGACCAGAGGTCCGAGCCAGGGTTCTTGCGGCGGTCCGCGATCAGCTCGGCGACGTGGTCGTCCATGTCCTTGAGGTGGCGACGCGCTGCCTCCGGGTTGCTGTGCACCTCCATGGCCATCGCGTGGACCCACGTGCGGTAGACGTCACCGTCCTCCGGGGGCCGCCCGATCAGCATCGCGGTCATGCGCCCCGGCACGGCCTGCGCCAGGGCCTCGACGATGTCGACGCGACCGGACGCGATGAAGCGGTCGATCAGCAGGCTGGTGTCCTTGCGGAAGTACTCCGTGAGCTCGAGCACCTTGCTGGGCGAGAACGGTTCGGTGAGCAGACGGCGCTGCTTCGTGTGCTCGGGCTCGTCGTACTGGGCGAGCATCAGCGGGCGTCCGGCAGGGGTCATGAACGGTGGGAACGTCACCCCGGTGCTCGAGAAGACCTTGGGGTTGCGCTGAACCTGCTGGGACTCCTCCCAGCCGGTCACGACCCAGAAGCCGCCGTAGTTCTCGCTCCAGCCGATGAAGCGATCGTTCTCGACGGCCTCATCGCGCAGCGCCTCGTAGAAGGCATAGGGCGTGCCGTCCGGGCCGATCGGCGGGTCGTAATGGTCGAAGTTGGTGTAGAGGCTCACCTCGACACACCTCCTGGGCGACGGTGACTGCCTGGCCGCCCAGGCGGATCAATGCGAATGAGTGGGTTCCGATGCCGACGAAGTTCGGTTTGTGCAGTCGAACTTCTGTTCGTTGTGTACTTACTTTCGTTCCTAGTTGCTGAGGTTATGGGTGGCACATGTGCGCGTCAAGAGCATGACGAACGAATTTCGTGGAGATGAACGCCTGCGAGCGGGCCGTCGCGGCGCCGATGCGGCATCCGGGCAGCGCGAGAAGCGCGCCGCCCGCCGCGGAGATCGCGGTGCGACGTCGTGTGTGGCTTGCCCGAGCTAGCGCAGTCCCTCGAGCAGCAGGACCCGCGCCACCTCGAGGTGGCCGGCAGGACCGAGGTGCAGCCCGTCGCGGGCCAGCAGGTCAGCAAGGCGCTCGTCGCTGAAGCTTCCCCAGAGGTCGATGGTGGGCTCCGGACGTTCCCGGACGAGCTGCGCCTTCGCGGCCACGTCCGACCTGCTGTAGCGGATCCCCATGTCCCTGAACACCGGGAATGCAGTGACCACGTCCTCGATGGGCGGAGTGGGCGTCACCCACACGATGCGTCCACCGCGCAGGCGGATCACCTCGGCGATCTTCTCCAGGTTCGCCTGGGTCTCGTCGTCGGAGACGAACATCTTGCCGGCGTACGGAACGGTGCGACAGGCGTCGTTGGCACCGATGAAGACGATGTAGAGCGCCGGCTCCTCGTCGCCCAGAGCCAGGCTCAGCCGACGCACCAGGTCCATCGACGTGTCGCCCGACTTGGAAAGGTTGAGCAGCCGGACGTCCGCACGGAGCTCGGCAAGGACACCTGTCACGATCTCTGCCCAGGACTGGTGCCCGGCAGTTTGGCTGTCACCCACGCAGGCAACCGTGAGGTCCCGCGGCAGGTCTGCAACGGCGGCACGGACGTCGGCTGACTCCACCAGTTGGGCGACCGCCTCCCGGACGACCGCGCGCATCTCCGCACGGAGCGCACGAAAGACTGTCGTGTCCACAGCGAGCAGGTCAGCCTCGGCTTCCTCGCTCAGCCTTGCGCCACCGGCGAGCTCGTGGAACCCGGCGATGCGCTGGAACTCCACGGTCATGCGGGTGCCGATGTCCACGGCCGGGCTGTCGTCCGCACGTCCGGGCACTGTCATCTCTCTCTCCATCGGGCGGGCGCCGTCGAAGCGCCCGAGACACAAGGGACGGCGGTCTCCGTCGAGAAGGATGGAGACCGCCGTCGCGTTCTGGAAATCCCTGCACGCGCGTGGCCCTGCCGCGCCGAGCGCTAGCTGACGGAGACCTGCTTGGCCGGTGACCAGTCGGCGCTGGGGTAGCCGCCGTCGGGCGGGAACACGATCGGCACCGACGCCATGCCGCCGGTCTGTCCCGGCGCCCACACCGACCTGCGCTCGGGGTCGAGCTCCCACTCCGGCACGCGGCGCATGAACTCCTGCGCCACGACGGTCGCCTCCACCCGCACGAGGTGGGTACCCAAGCAACGGTGGATGCCCAGGCCCAGCGCGAAGTGACGGTTCGGTGAGCGGTCCGGAACGAATACGTCCGGGTTCTCGAACTGACGCGGGTCGCGGTTGATGATCGGGTGGAAGTTGACCAGGTGCTGGCCGGCCTCCATGTCGACTCCACCGATCGAGATCGGCTCGGTGGTGATCCGCGCGCTCATGTTCGGCGAGTAGAACCGCAGGAACTCGTCGATGGCCGGCTCGAGCAGATCGGGGGTCCGGACGAGTCGCCGGCGCAGCTCCTTGTCCCACCCGAGGCGCCACAGCATGTTGCCCAGCAGGTAGACGGTGTTGTCGATGCCACCGATCAGCAGGATCACGAAGAAGTCGTAGAGCTCCTCCTCCGTGAGCCGCTCACCGTCGATCTCGGCGTGGATGACTGCCGACATGATGTCGTCGCCCGGGTTGCGCCGGCGCTCCTCGAGCAGCTCGTAGAAGTGGGCGTCCATGTCGGCGAGGTGGCGCCTGGCGCCCTCGGGGTCGCTGTGCGACTCCATCGCCATGGAGTGCACCCACGTGCGGTACATGTCGCCGTCCTCGGGCGGACGGCCGATGAGCATGGCTGTCATCCGGCCGGGTACGGCGGCGGTCAGCGCCTCGACGATGTCCACCCGGCCACTCCCGATGAACCGGTCGATGAGCACGTTGGTGTCCTTGCGGAAGTACTCCGTCATCTCGACGGCCTTCGACGGCGAGAACGGCTCCTGCAGCAGGCGGCGATACCTCATGTGGGCCGGGTCGTCGTGCCCGGCCAGCATGACGGGCCGGCCGCCGGGCGTGCCGAACCGAGGGAAGGTCACCTCGGTGCTCGAGAAGACCTGTGGGTTGCGCTGGATCTGCTGCGCTTCCTCCCACCCGGTCACGACCCAGAAGCCGCCGTACTCCTCGCTCCACCCGATCGGCGTCTCCGTCTCGATGGCCTCGTCACGCAGGGCCTCGAAGAAGTCGTACGGCGTGCCGTCGGGCCCGATCGGCGACTTGTAGTGGTCGAAGTGGGTGTACAGGCTCACGGTGTCACTGCTTTCGTCGGACGAATCTTGATCAGAGCTCAACGTCGAACAGGGACGCTCACTCAGCGAGCGTCGGTCAGGCTGACTGCCAGGAAAGCGCTTCCTCCGGGCATGCCTTGATCGCGAAGTCGCCCTTGGCGACCGT
>JAVEDJ010000422.1 GCA_030841025.1 Actinomycetota bacterium | reverse complement strand
CCGAGGACGACATCGGCGATCTCGGGGTCGGTGGAGGACAGCTCGGCGAAGTCGGGTCCCCAGAAAGGCGTCTCGGCGGCATTCATCAAGGACTCCTCGGGCAGGTGGGACGCACCCACTCTATTGCGCCACCTCGAGGTTCCCCGCGACCTCGCGCAGGGCCTCGACCGTGACATCCCCCACGCGCAGGACCCGCGGCACCTCCAGGGTCACGTCGACGATGGTCGAGGGCACCGGCGCCCCCGAGGGGCCACCGTCGAGGTAGACGGACACGCTCTCGCCGAGCTGGTCCACGGCCTCGTCGACGGTCGTGGCCGGCCGCTGCCCGCTCCGGTTGGCACTGCTGACGGCCATCGGGCCCGTGGACTTGAGCAGCTCGATCGCCACCGGGTGCAGCGGCATCCGGACGGCTACCGTGCCGCCGGTCTCGCCGAGGTCCCACTGCAGCGACGGCTGCACCCGGGCGACCAGCGTCAGTCCGCCCGGCCAGAAGCCCTCCACGAGCGCCCTCGCGACGTCGGAGAGCCCGGTCGCGATGCCGTCGAGGGTCTGGATGGTGCCGACGAGCACCGGCACCGGCAGGTCACGCCCGCGACCCTTGGCCTCCAGCAGGCTGGCCACCGCTTCGGGGTCGAACGCGTCCGTGCCGAGCCCGTAGACCGTGTCCGTGGGCAGCACCACGAGGTCGCCCCGCTTGACCGCGCTGGTCGCTACCTCCAGACCGGTCGCGCGCTCGGACGCCTCGGCCATGTCGTACCGCCGCACCCACCCCACCTGCGCACCACCCTCCCAGCCAGCGGTCGCCAGCCACCAAATCTGCAGTTGATCATGCAGCAAGGGACAGGCCCTGCGTCGTCGCAGGCCAGCACCCCCATCCCCAGGCGTTGATCATGCAGCAGGGGACAGAGGCGCCGCGTCGACGATCCATCGTCGCGCATGTCTGGTCGGCGCGGCGGAGCGGGTTGGCTGCGTGCGGCGTCTCGCGACACTCGTCCGCGTGCCCCTAGCTGCATGATCAACGGCGGAGGACGGGCCGCTGGGCTGCAGGAACGCACCGCGTGTCCCTTGCTGCATGATCAACGGCGTGGGTGGGGGTGGATGAGAGTCACGGGCGGCGGGCGGTGAGGTAGCGGTCGCGGCCGGCGAGGTCGCGGTGGTCGCGTACGTCGACCCAGCGGCCCGCCGTTCGGAACACCCCCGGTGCGGACTCCCCTTGCAGGTCGGCGTGCTCCGCGACCACCAGCCCACCGGGCCGCAGCAGCCGGTGCGCCACCCGCTCGAGCACCCGCATGGCATCCAGCCCGTCCTCCCCCGACCAGAGCGCGAGGGCGGGGTCGTGCGCGGCGACCTCGGCATCCCTGATCACGGCTCCGTCGGGGATGTACGGCGGGTTGCTGACCACCACGTCGACACTGCCGTCGAGGTCGGGGAATGCCGTCGCCATGTCGCCCAGCCGCAGGTCCACGTCGGTCCCGGCACAGTTGCGCGCCGCCCACTCGAAGGCCGCCGGGTCCGCCTCGACGGCATGCACCCGCGCTCCCGGGACCTCGTCGAGCACGGACAAGGCGATGGCGCCGGAGCCCGTGCACAGGTCCACGACCCGCGGTCCCGACAACGTGGCCGCCGCCTCGATCGCGGCCTGCGCCACCAGCTCGGTCTCCGGCCGCGGCACGAAGACTCCCGGCCCGACCGCCAGCGTCAGGTGCCGGAAGAACGCCTGGCCGGTGATGTGCTGCAGTGGCTCACGGGCGGCCCGCCGGTCGACGTACGACGCGAAGTCCGCCACCGCCGAGTCCAGGCGGGTGACGCGCCACAGGTCACGCCGGTCGACGCCCAGCGCGTGGGCAGCCAACGACTCGGCATCGAAACGGGGTGACGGCACGCCGGCCGCATCAAGCCGCTCGGCAGCCTGGGCCAACGCGGCCCGCAGGTCCGCGGCGTCGTACGCCGTCACTGCCCGGCGACGGCCAGCTTGGCCTCGGTGTCGGCATGAACGAGCGCGGCCACCACCGCGTCGAGGTCACCGTCGAGCACCGCGTCGAGGTTGTGCGCCTTGAAGTTGACGCGGTGGTCCGAGATGCGGTTCTCGGGGAAGTTGTAGGTACGTACGCGCTCTGACCGGTCGACGGTGCGGACCTGAGAACGCCGCGCGTCGGAGGCCTCACGGTCCGCCTCCTCCTGCGCCGCGGCCAGCAACCGGGCCCGCAGGATGCGCATGGCGGACTCCTTGTTCTGCAGCTGGCTCTTCTCGTTCTGGCAGGACGCGACGATGCCGGTCGGGACGTGGGTGATGCGCACGGCCGAGTCGGTGGTGTTGACGCTCTGACCGCCGGGACCTCCCGAGCGGTAGACGTCGATGCGCAGGTCGTTGTCGTTGATCTGCACCTCGACGTCCTCGGCCTCGGGCAGGACGAGCACGCCGGCGGCCGACGTGTGGATGCGGCCTTGCGACTCGGTGACCGGCACACGCTGCACGCGGTGTACGCCGCCCTCGTACTTCAGTCGCGACCACACGCCCTCGCCGGGCGCCGCTCCTCGAGACTTCACGGCGAGCGACACGTCCTTGTAGCCGCCGAGGTCGGACTCGGTCGCCTCGATCAGCTCGGTCTTCCAACCGACCCGCTCGGCGTAACGCAGGTACATGCGCAGCAGGTCGCCCGCGAACAGCGCGGACTCCTCGCCGCCTTCCCCCGCCTTGATCTCGAGGATGACGTCCTTGTCGTCGTTGGGGTCGCGCGGCAGCAGGAGCAGCCGCAGCCGCTCCTCGAGCTCGACGCGGCGCGCCTCGAGCGCCGGGATCTCGGCCTTGATCGACTCGTCCTCCGCGGCAAGTTCGCGGGCGGCCCCGAGGTCGCCGTCGAGGGCCTGCAGGGAACGGTGCACCTCGACGACCGGCGTCAGCTCCGAGTAGCGCTTGCCGAGGCTCCGGGCGCGGGCCTGGTCGGAGTGCACCGCCGGATCCGCGAGCTCCCGTTCGAGCCGGGCGTGCTCATCGAGCAGCTCGGCGGGGACCTCGATCACGGTGGTGCCTCTCGGGGGTAGCGGAGCGGACGACGAGCTGCCAACGACAGAACGACAAATGGAGCGGAAAAGCCGACGGCGCCGGCCAGACCCCGCGGGGGGTCCTGGCCGGCGCCGTCATGGAGCTACTTGGCGTCGGTCTTCTTGCCGAAGCGCTTCTCGAACCGGGCGACGCGCCCGCCGGTGTCGAGGATCTTCTGCTTGCCGGTGTAGAAGGGGTGGCACTGCGAGCAGACCTCGGCGTGGATGGCGCCGGACGTCGCGGTGCTACGGGTGGTGAACGTGTTGCCACACGTGCAGGTGGCAGTGGTCTCGACGTACGTCGGGTGGATCTCGTGCTTCACGGCCTTGCTCTCCCTCGGATAGACGGCACCGGGTCGTCCTGCAGGCGAAGCGCCTGACGAGACGGACGTGAACCGGAGCCAGCGGACCAGTGTGCCAGAGGCGGGTCCGGCTCGCATAACCGCGAACCGGCCCCACCTGTTCCCGTGCCAGCAAGTGCCGGGCGCAGGAACCCGCAGTGATCAGTCGTCGTCGCCACCGTTGCCCGGCAGCGGCATCGTCTGCTGTACCTGCATGAGGAACTCGGCATTGCTCTTGGTCTTCTTCATGCGGTCGAGGAGCAGCTCGAGCGCCTGCTGCGTCTCGAGCGCGTGCAGCACCCGACGCAGCTTCCAGGTGACCTGCAGCTCGTCGCGGGCCATCAGGATCTCTTCCTTGCGGGTGCCGGACGGGTCGACGTCCACGGCGGGGAAGATGCGCTTGTCCGCGAGCTTGCGGTCGAGCTTGAGCTCCATGTTGCCGGTGCCCTTGAACTCCTCGAAGATCACCTCGTCCATGCGCGAGCCGGTCTCGACCAGCGCCGTGGCGAGGATCGTCAGCGAGCCGCCGTTCTCGATGTTGCGCGCCGC
>JAVEDJ010000224.1 GCA_030841025.1 Actinomycetota bacterium | reverse complement strand
GGACCGTGCGTACTTCGGGCGGGATACCGGTAGCGAGGACCAGGTCGGTTACCTGGACGGCGGCGCTGCCCGATTCGGCAAGACGTACGCCGGGGAGCCCGAGCAGCTGGTGAAGGATCTCGCCGAGGACGAGGCCATCGCGGCCGCCGACACACTGCTGCTGACAATTCCGAACCAGCTTGGTGTCGACTACAACGCGCACCTTCTCGACAGTGTGTTGCGCCATCTCGCACCGGAGCTTGGCTGGCGCTGAAGAGACTGCTCCTGCCCGGGGGGCTAGCCTCGCATCTGTGCTGGATCACGTCTCTCTTCAGGCTCACGACGTCGACGCGGCCGTGGCCTTCTACCTTGAGGTCTTCGCCCCGCTCGGGTTCCGCGAGGCGATGCGCTACCCGACAGCGAACGGCCCCGTCGTCGGCCTTGCTGGAGTGGATGGATTTCCGCATTTCTGGCTCGGGCCCGCGACCGACGACGCGCGGCGGGAGACGCACGTGGCGTTCACCGCGCCCGACCGAAGCGCGGTCGACGGCGTCTACGTGGCCGCAACCGCAGCCGGCGCCGAGATCCTTCATGCACCTCGCATCTGGCCGGAGTACCACCCGGGTTATTACGGCGTGTTCATCCGCGACCTGGATGGCAACAACATCGAGGCCGTGAGTCACGGCTGAAACGTCTGCCTTCCTCGCGGACCCTCCGAAGATCACATTAGGATCCGGCTGTGCCTGACAGCGATGTGCGTATTGGGTTGGTCGGTTACGGCTTCGGCGGACGCTACTTCCACGCACCGCTGATCGCCGGTGCTCACGGGTGCGCGTTGGCGGGAGTCGTGACCCGTTCGCCGGACCGGCGCGCCGAGGTGGCGGCCGACCACCCTGGTGTCCCGGTGTTCGACTCGGTCGCGGAGTTGGTCGCTGCCGGGGTGGACGCCGTCACGGTCTGCACCCCCGCGTCGACGCACACGGCGGTGACGGACGACTTGCTCCAACGAGGGTTGCCGGTCGTGTGTGACAAGCCGTTCGCGTTGGACGCCGAGGCCGCCCGGGGCACGGTAGAGCTCGCCGAGCGCCTCGGCGTGCTGCTCAGCGTGTACCAGAACCGGCGCTGGGACTCCGATCTTCTGACGGTGCGGCAAGTACTCGATTCGGGAGAGCTGGGCGAAGTCCTGCGCATGGAGTCAGCCTTCGAGCGCTGGGCCCCACAGCCCGAGCCGCCCGCCGCCGGCGGGGGCCTCCTGCTCGACTTCGGCAGCCACCTGGTCGACCAGGCCTTGCTCCTTTTCGGTCCGGTCCAGCGCGTCTACGCCGAGACACACAAAGCGGCGTCGGGGCTGGAGGACGACTTCGTGCTGCTGATGCAGCACGGCAGCGGGATGGGCTCTCACCTGTCCGGGGCGTGGCGGCAGGGTTCTCCGGCGCCGCGCTTCCGTGTCACCGGCAGCGCGGGCAGCTTCGTGATGACCGCGCCGATGGATGGCCAGGAGGAAGCGCTCGTTCAGGGCCGCACCCCCGCCGGCGAAGGCGAGGACTGGGGGCGCGAGCCGGAGGCGGCGTGGGGAATGCTGTGCCGTGGGGACGAGGTGCGGCCGATCGCGAGCGAACGGGGCCGCTGGGACGTGTTCTACGAGCAGTTCGCCCGCGCGGTACGCGGTGCCAGCGCAGTTCCCGTGGACCCATGGGACGCCGTGGCTACTGCGTCGGTCCTCGACGCCGCCCGGCGCAGCGCCACCGAGCGCCGCAGCATCGACGTACCGACGCTGGGCCGGTGAGCGCGCCGGACAAAGCATGGCCGTCCGTGCAGGAGCTGAGGGCACAGGAGCAGGCTGCGCGGGCAGCGCTTCGATGAGGACGATGCCTGGCGCCTGGGCCTAGCTGATAGAGCAAGCGCGTGCCCGGCAACACGCAGGGCGCGGGGCGTGGCGCGTTTCCACCGTAGCTCTCTGCAGGTGGGCCAGCTACCGACCTGTGTCTGTCGCCCGCCCATCGGCAGCCGCGCGGCGAAGAGGAGGGACTCGAGGACCCACTCCGACGTCGGTGGCGAGTTCTCGGTCTAGACCCTCAGGTCGGGAAACTGGCGGCCGGCCACCACCCTGGCAACGGTGTTGCGGTGCCACCGGGTGCCCCTGGCGGTCGGCACCCGTTCGGCGTTGAGCACGGCCGCGATCGTGTTGAGCGAGGCACCCGATTGATGCAGTGCGGCGATCCGGGCGACCGTTGCTTCAGCGAGCCCAGCGACATCGCCGGACCGGGCCGAGCGCTGAGGGCGGCGGGCCAGCATCCGCCCGTGACCGTGCTGGAGGCGCGTCACTACTTCGGCGACCTCCCCCGCCGGCACCGCCGTGCTCCAGAGAAAGCCCTGACCGAACGGGCAGCCAAACCCACGCAGCAGTTGCTCCTGAGCTGCGGTCTCGACTCCCTCCGCAACGGCTGTCACCCCCACCATTGCGGCAAGGCTGACCAGACTTGCCACGATCGCCGAGTCGTCCTGGTCGGTCCCCAGACCGGCCACGAAGGATCGATCGATCTTGATCACGTCGACCGGAAAATCGCGCAGGTAGGTGAGCGGCGAGTACCCGGTGCCGAAGTCGTCCAGCGCGATGCGTACCCCGAGGGACTTGAGCGCGTGCAGCGAGTCGAGCGCCTGCCCGACGTCACCCAGGACCGCAGTCTCGGTGACCTCCAACATCAGCTGCTCGGGCGGCAGGCCGCTCGTTCGGAGCGCACTGCGTACGACGTCGAGGGCACCGGGGTCGGCCAGCTGTGTCGTGGAGAGGTTCACGGCGACGTACAACGGCTTGCCGGACACATGGAAGCCAGCAGCTGCGTCTCGGCACGCCCGATGCAAGCTCCAGGCACCCAAGAGGGGCATGAGCCCGTTCTCCTCGGCGAGCGGGATGAAGAGAGCGGGAGGGATGGGCCCCTTGGTCGGATGGGTCCATCGCATCAACGACTCGACGCCGACGGGGCCACCGCCGCTCAGGCGGACGATGGGCTGGTAGTGCATCTCGAGCTGGTCGTTGTCCAGCGCCCGTCGTAGCTCGGTGATCAGCTCCAACCGCCCGGCGCTGGACGCGGCAGTCGCAGCATCGTGCACGGTCACGCGGGCTCGCCCGCACTCCTTCGCCCGATAGAGAGCAGCCTCCGCTGCTTGCTGCAGGTCCTGCGGCGCCACCTCGGCGGTAGAGGCAAGACCCAGGCTCACGGTCACGAACAGGCGGTGGCCCGCGATCTGGAACGGCGCCTCAACAGCCGCGCGCATCTCCTCCGCGACACGACGTGCGACGTAGGCGTCGGCGGCGGGGCAGAGGATGACGAAGGCGTCGCCGCCGAATCGCGCAACTGTGTCGTGTTCGCGGGCGGTCTCCCGGAGCCGTTCGGCGACCGCCACCAACAGCTGGTCACCGACCCGGTGGCCATGGGCCTCGTTGATCACCTTGAACCGGTCGATGTCGCAGAACAGCATCGCGAAGTCGGAACCGGTGCGCTCATGCTCGTCGACCAGCCCCTGCATCCGGTCCTTCTTGAGCGCACGATTGGGTAGGCCGGTCAGTGAGTCATACAGGGCGAGCCGTTGAA
>JAVEDJ010000254.1 GCA_030841025.1 Actinomycetota bacterium | reverse complement strand
CTCGCTCACGGTTCTCGGGGCGATCGTTTCCCTCGTGGCTGCTGCGGCGATCTCACTGGGACCCCGATCCTCGGTTGCCTTGCTCCGCCGAGCGAGAAGTCGATTACGCAGTAACGTTTGAACTCGTCTCTGACTCGACATCTCGAAGGTGGTGCCTTGATGCCGCATTCCCGGCGGGTGGCCGCATGAACTCTCGGCGTCAACTCGTAACGAGGACCGGAGCTGCGAAGCTGCTGGTCTGGGTGACCAACCATCTCATCTCAAGGCTTTTCTTTCATCGGCCGCGCCTGTGGTGGTACCGCACCGTGATGGGCTTCGAGATCGGGCGGGGATCCTCGGTGCTCGTCGACGTCCGGTTCTCCGCCCGCCGCAACCTACGGATCGGGGCGCACTCAATCGTGAACAACGGCTGCCGGATCGATAACCGTGGTCAGGTGACGCTCGGGGACTCGGTGAGTCTGAGCTATGGCACGACCATCTATACCAAGGGTCATGTGATCGATTCGAGCGACTTCCACACCGTGTCTGCGCCGGTGACGATCCGCGACAAGGTATGGGTCTGCGCCGGCGCGACCATCCTGCCTGGCGTGACCCTGGACGCGGGCTCAGTGGTGCTGACGGGAAGCGTGGTGCCCAAAGACGTCGGTGCCTATGAGGTCGTGGGCGGAAACCCCGCCAAGTACGTCCGTGGTCGTTCTCGGGATCTCGACTACGAGCTCGACTTTCACCCTTGGATGCCGTTCTTCGGCTGACCAGTTAAGTGTCGTCCCGGTGCTCGAAGGGCGTGCCCTTCAAGATGCCGTCGCAGATCGTGTCAAGGCCCGACGTCGCGCCGGGCTGGAGCTGTGCCAAGTCGGCCACCGCCAGGTCGAACTGGAATTGAACCGGCGACTCAATCAGCGGCAGGGGAATCATCCTGCGAAAGAAGAAATGGTAGGCGTACCGTCGGGCGCGCTCGATTTCCTCCGAGGTCATACGACTTCCCCGAGGCAGTTGAGCAAGCGCTGCGTCGTACTCTTCGACGGAAGAGACATCGGTAGAGAAGCCCTTGCCACGGATCCAGGCTTCTCCGGCTACCACAACCGGGATTCCTACGGCTGACAGCTCGATGCCAGTCTTTGTGTTGTAAATCAAGACGCTGTCGCACAGATCCATGGCCACGTACGTGCTCAGCTTGCTCTCCGGCGCCACAACCGCGACATTCGATGGCAATCGTGGGAATGCCGACCGGATCTCGTCGAGCAGTGGCTGGCGCGATGGCACAGCGCCGGTGACTTCAGCGGGATGCACACGGATCAGCAGCTGCACATCGTCGCGTCGGCCAAACGCCTCAATCGTGTGGTGGACCCACTCGACCATGCCGGGGAACGCGTTGGACCCGTAGTGAAGCTGCGCATCCCAAACGACATTGCTGAGCAGGCCCACGATCGGCTTGTCAGGGTCGAGGCCAGTCTCGGCATAGACCGACTGGGCGGCCTCGTCCGGCGCGGTGTTGAAGTGGATCCAGTCGCCTTCGCCAGTGCGCCGAGAGCGCAGGTAGGCGTCCAGGACGGCCTCGCGCACGGGGCCCAACGGCTCGTCGGCCCATCTGCTGATCGGCTCGGACAACATCGTCTTGTGGTACGAGTCACCGTGGCTGAAGATCAGCGTCTGCTTGCGGTAGGCCGGGTTGCTGTTGACCACCCGCAGACCCCGGTCACGGCACACCTCGCCGACGATGCCCTGCGGCACGTAAATGCCGTGGTGGAAGAGCACCACCTCGAAGTCCTCGCGCTCCAGCAGCCGGCGCATGGACCGCTCAGTGGTCAACGCAGCCCGGAGGTAAAGCCGCAACACCTCTTCGCCCCGGCTCTCCGTCCTCAGGTCGCCGAGCCCGTAGTAGCGCAGCGCTCCCGCGCGGGCGTGCTCGACCACCGCCGACTGTGCCGCGGCGGCCGGGTTGCCGAGCCGGGCGACGTCCATCGCCTCCACCTGTGCCTTGATCTCCAACGCGTCCGAGACGTCGAGCTGATCGCCCAGGGACCGCACGGGCAGGCCCAGCGCGTCGAAGGCGTCATGACCGGCGGCCACGCAGGGCGGGCAGACAGGGGCGGTGCCTGTGCGGACCAGCTTCCGCGGGGAGATCTTCGCGTACTTAGTGAGTTGGCAGGCTGGCAGGTCGGCGTCGCACAGGAGGATCTCCGGCCGGGCACCGCGCAAGGTCAGCGCGACCGCGAGCAGGCTCTCGAGCACAGTGCCCTGCTGGTAGCCCCCCAGGTTCGTGGCGATCAGGACCCGGGGACCGGTCGCGGCCTCCTTAGCCGCCGTCCATGTCCTCGACACGTCGAGGAGGTCGTGCCACTGGTCACCGGTGGACGGGCCCTGGTCACCTGCCTTCAGTGACCGGACGGACTGCAGAACACGCCGGGCCAGCACGCCGTCGAGCATAGGTGATGGACCGAGGCGCTCCGCGCTGTCAGGGTTGGCGGGAGGGTTCAGCGCCTAGGACCCGGTAGTCTGATGGCACTCAATCGCAGCAGACACTCCACGATCTGGGATCCCATGAGCCGAGAACTTGTCATCGATGGAACGCGCGTAGCGGACGACACCGACTGCTATGTGATCGCTGAGATCGGCCACAACCACCAGGGTGACGTCGAGCACTGCAAGCGCCTCTTCGACGCCGCTGCGGACGCCGGCGCCTCGGCGGTCAAGCTGCAGAAGCGCGACAACCGTGCCCTTTTTACCCGCGAAGCCTTCGACGCGCCCTACAACAGTGAGAACGCGTACGGCTCCACCTACGGCACGCACCGCGAGGCGTTGGAGTTCGGCCGCGACGACTACCTCGAGCTCCAACAGCACGCGAAGAGCCTGGGCATCACGTTCTTCTCCACCGCCTTCGACGTGCCGAGTGCCGACCTGCTGGCCGAGCTGGATATGCCGGCTTACAAGCTCGCCTCCGGTGACCTACGCAGCATCCCCCTGCTGCAGCACGTCGCCCGCATCGGCAAGCCGATGATCATGAGCACGGGTGCGGCAAGTCTCGACGACGTTCGCCGTGCGTACGACGCCGTCATGCCGATCAATCAGCAGGTTGCCTTCCTCCAGTGCACGGCCGCCTACCCGCCGGACTACGAGCAGCTCGACCTGCGGGTCATCGACACGTACCGGCGAGAGTTCCCCGACGTCGTCGTCGGTTTCTCCGGCCACGACAGTGGCATCGCGATGTCAACCGCCGCCTACACGCTTGGTGCCCGCATCATCGAGAAGCACTTCACCCTCAACCGTGCCCTGCGCGGTACCGACCACGCGTTCTCCCTCGAGCCAGCGGGACTGAAGAAGCTGGTTCGCGACCTGCGCCGCACCCGCCTCGCCTTGGGCGACG
>JAVEDJ010000180.1 GCA_030841025.1 Actinomycetota bacterium | reverse complement strand
CCCAGTTCACCTCGGTGGGAGGGAAGTAGTAGACCGGTGCGTAACCTGCCTCGAGCAGAGTGAGTGTGTGCTCGCTGCTCGCCACTGTTCGTCCGTGGGCTTTCACGGTCACCAGGTGCCCTGTCGGCGTCACGGCGATGGGGTGGTCGGGCCCGGGGTCTCGGCGCACGTTCGTGCTCATGGTTCCTTCTTCCTCCCGCCGCCGCGCGGCGACATGCTGTGTGGTGGTGGCGGATGTGGGTTACTGCTGATCCAGCAGGGGATCAGCCGGCGATGATGTCGAACTCGTTACCCTCGGGGTCCGCGAGTGTTGACCACCGGGCGCCGCCCGAGGTCAGCTCATTCAGGTTGGTCGCACCGAGGCCGACGAGCCGGGCGACCTCGCAGTCGTAGTCGGCGGCGATCAGGTCGAGGTGCAGGCGGTTCTTCGCCGTCTTGCCCTCTGGTACGCGGTGAAAGACCATCTGAGGAAAGTCGCTTCCGCTGACCACAGCCTCGTCACGCGAAGCGCCGTCCTCGACCTTTCCACCGGTGGCTCGGGCCCAGAACTCTGCCTGGTCCGCGGCGTTGGCCGCGTCGACGGCGAGTTGGAAAAGGGTTGTGCTCATGTGCATGCTCCTTGGCGATCGGCTCTCACCGGCCGGACATCGACCGCAAAGCCTGTGTTTGGTTGCACGGCGGGGCTCAGACGGCCGTGCGTCCGCCGTCGACTGGGATCCTGGCGCCGGTGATGTAGCTGGCCCGCGGTGAAGCGAGGAACGCGATGACCTCCGCGATCTCCTCGACCTGGGCGCCGCGGCCCAGCAGTGTGGTGCTGCCCAGCACCTCGATGCGCGCAGGGCTCGCTCCCTCGCTGAACACCGGGCCGGGGGCGACGGTGTTGACACGGACCCCGGCCGGGCTGAACTCAGCGGCCCACGCGCGGCTCATAGCGGACAGCGCCGCCTTGGTCGCGCCGTACGCTGCTCCACCGGCCAGGCCCACCGTTCCGGACATGCTGTCGACGCTGATGATGCTGCCAATGCCGCGCGCCGCCATCTTCGGCGCCAGGGCCGCCACGAGCTGGTAGGACGCCCGCACGTTGCCAGCGAACAGCCTGTCGAAGGTGCTCACGTCCAGGTCCGCGGTCGGTCCGAACCAGGACATGCCCGCGTTGTTCACCAGCACCTCGGCGTCACCGGCCTGCTCGGCAAGCCGGGTGACGTCCTCGGGGTTGGTGAGGTCGGCCCGCACGAAGTGCGCGAAGCCACCGTCCGCCTCGATAAGCTTGACCGTCTCCGCGCCGCGGGCGTCGTCGCGCCCGTGCACCAGCATGAGGAAGCCGTCACTCGCCAGCTTGAAGGCGGTGGCTCGCCCGATCCCGGAAGTTGCTCCGGTCACCAGGGCCACCGGCCGCTTGCGGTCGGGGTTCATCCGCTCAGTCATGGCAAAACCTTCGCGATTGGATTGAGTAGACCGGTCGGTCTATTACTCTTGCAAGGTAGACCGGTCTACTCAAAAACGCAAGGGTCGCGTCCGCCTTCGTCTGGATCACAGACAGCGGCAGCCAGGCCGCTGCGTGGGCAACGGTCTTGCGTCGGGCAACGGCCGCGTTGACGCTGACCGTTTGCAGCACGGCCCCATCCGGCGCGCCCCGCCATGGTGCTGCCCAGGCGCCGGGCGGCACCCGCGCCGACCACGGCACCCAACGGCATCGGGGCGAGCGCGAGCGGCCCGTGGAATCCGCGGCCTGAAACGAAGGCGATGAGCCGGTACTCGCTGATGTGGATGCCGTCGACCAGGGGGCGGTAGCAGGACCGGACGGGTCGGGACGTTCGGCTCTGACGGCTGCACGAAGGGAGCGTCAGGGTGACCTCATGGGTGTTGCCACGGTCGATGTAGAGAGACAGTCTCGGCGCCGGGGGATCACCGGGCCATCAGCTCGGCAAGATCGCGCACGTCGCGTGCTCGTGAAGGTGGAGTTGGGCACCGGCGGTTCCGCGTTTCTGTGCGGGGGGTTGCTGGCGTTGCGGCCCGATGGTTCGCTGTTAGGGCTTCCCACCCGTGTGCTTGTCGGCGCCCCCTTCTCGGACTGGCGGCTGCCTGGCCTGCTGTTGGGCGGGTTGGTGGGGGTCGGGTACCTCGGGGCGGGCATGTGGGCGAATGCTCGGTACCCGTACAGCCGGGAGCTGTCGGTGCTGGCCGGAGTCGGGCTCGTCGTATTCGAGGCGGTCGAGTGGGGCTGGCTGGGATTCCACCCCCTGCAGGCGGTGTTCATGGCGGTCGGCGCGGGTGTGGTCCGTCTGGCCGTAGTGGCAGGGAACCCGACGACGCCAGGCGTCTTCCTCGCCGGGACCCAGGGCGACTGAGGTGCCTCGGTGGACGGACATTCGGCTCTGTGTCTCCCTGTCGAGCACGGAAGGGCTCCTGCCATGACATCAATGAAGACGCGAAGGTTCTTCATGACGAACGGCGTTGCCAACCGGCTCGTCATCCCGCTGCTGAACAGCAGGGCAGGTGGATACCTTGGACGCCGCCTCGCCGTGGTCGAGTACCTGGGGCGCCGCACCGGCCAGCGCCACCAGCTCGTCACGCAGTACACCCTCGACGGGACGACAGTGCGCATCAGCGTCGGCATGGCCGAACGCAAGACCTGGTGGCGCAACTTCCAGGAACCGCACGCTGTGCGGCTACGACTGGCCGGCGTCAGCCGCGACGCGACCGGGCGTGCGCTCCGTGACGGAGACCACGTCAGCGTGATCGCCGAGCTGGCGTGCGAGGCCCGGCGGTCCGTCCGGCGACCAGCGCGCTCCCGGACTGGAGGACGGACGTGACGGCCCGAACCGAAACGCGGCCGGCCCTGGCCGACCGGCCGCGGGCAAACGCCCCGGGCGGGCGGCGGAGCAGCGCCCTCGCGTGGGTGCTGGTGCTGCTGGCCGTGGGGATGGCGGTAACTTCGCTGCTCGGCCCGGTGGGCATCGGAGCGATGTCGTACCGGACATCGCCCACGTCCTTGAACCAGCTCCGCGGCAGCGACGCCGCAACGCTGTTCCTCATCGCACCGCTGGCCCTGGCCACCGCCGCGATGGCCCGGCGCCGCCACCTGGCCGCACCGCCGCTGGCGACCGGCATCGGCGCGTATGCGCTCTACACCTACTCCCAGGTGGTCATCGGCCAGGAGTACCTGCGGCTGCCGGGCAACGTCGAGAGGTTCTTCCCGCTGCTGTTGGCCGTGTTCGTCCTCGCCGGAGGCGCCGTCGTGCTCGGCCAGCGAGCCACGCCCGCCACGCTGCCGGGACTGTCGGCACGGATGGCGCGGGTCCTGGGCATCGTGCTGCTGTGCGTCGCGGCGTTCCTTGTCCTCGGGCTGCACCTGCCCTCGCTGGTGACGGCGTGGCAGGACCCGATGTCCTTGACCGAGTACGCGTCCAGCCCGACACCGTTCTGGATGGTGAAGCTGATGGACCTCGGCGTCATCGTGCCCGTCGCGGTCGCCACCGGCATCGGCATGTTGCGCCGAGCCTCGTGGGCCCCGCGCGTCATGTACCCGTTGTTGACGGCCTACGCCTGCCTGGGCACCTCGGTCGCCGCGATGGCGCTGGTCATGGTCCTGCGCGACGATCCGGACGCGTCGATGTTCTTACTCGGCGGGTTCATCGGGTTCGCCCTGCTGTTCGCTGCTCTCACGGCGGCCGCCTACCGACCGCTGTTCTGGCATCAACGCGTCCCTGCCGGCTCCCGGTGACGAACAAAGAGAAGGTCACCGCGACGACGGCGCCGCGCGCCGCGCCACGCCAGGCCCGAGTCGACCTGTACTGGCTGCCACTGGGGGCCGGAGAGACTTCCGGCTGCGTGCGCTGGAACGGTCGGCTCTTCGAGGCCATCGCAGCCCGGCGCGACCACAGAGCGCCGTGCGACCTCTACCACTCCGCCCTGGAAGTCCACCTCGACGACGCCCGATACATCGTCGAAATGACCCCGGCGTGGGGCAGCGGTGACGGCGACCGAGGAGTCGTGCGCACGGGGCCGGTCGCCCTGCGGCCCCTGGGCCGCTCGCGGTTCCTCCGCTACGAGATTCGTCGGTGGCGCGACGGAACCATCCCCGACCGCGCCGAGGCCGTCGGCGGCGCGCAGCGCGTCACCGACGACATGGTCCTCGCGCAGCGGGTGCTCCACCTCGTACCGGGCGTGCCGACGGCCACGTGGGGGCGCGACGAGTTCCGGACGGGCGACATGTGGAACTCGAACTCACTGACCTCGTGGCTGCTTGCCAGCAGCGGTGTCCGCACGGCCGACCTGCACCCACCCCGGGGCGGACGGGCACCGGGCTGGGATGCCGGGCTCGTCGTCGCTGGCCGGCACGCTGGTGACAGCCTCGGGGCGCCCGCCACTGGTGGGGGCCTCCCTCGCAGGCCGCCCTGGTGGTCCCGCCACGTCCACGGGTCTCCAGAAGGGTCGTTCGCCTCTGGTGCCTCGGCTCTGGCCCGGCGGAACGTGGAGTCCCTGCTGAGGAGACCATGACGGCAACCAACGTCGCTTGTGCCAGCCAGGACGAACCTGACCTTGACGAGTTGCTCGGGCCGGCCGACGCCCAGACGCTCCTGCGTGCCGCCACCCGCGCACCGTCCCTGCACAACTCGCCGCCATGGCGGTTCGCCGTCGGCCCGCGTCACATCGAGCTGTACGCGGACGCCGCCCGATAGCTGCGTAGCGCCGACCCCCCAGGCCGGTCGCCGCGCACGCAGAGGGCGCGATCCTGCGGGTGATCGACGATTCCGAGGAGGTCAGCCGCATCATCCGGTTGCTGCACAGTGCCGACCTGTCGGAGCAAGCCGACACGGCGCGCACCGCCGAGAGGCAGGCGTGGATCGGCGGGCCCCATCGTGACGACGGCATCCCGATCAGTGCACTGGGGCCACTGCCTACCGGCCCGCGCACAGCGGTCCGCGACCTCGGGCGGGCCGTGGCTGTCGGACGCGACCACGCGGCCTTCGAATCCGCCCCCACACTGGCTGTCCTGTCCACGGGTCACGACAAGCCAGTCGACTGGGTGCGGGCCGGGCAGGCACTCCAACGCCTGCTGCTGGAGGCGACCGGGCAGGAGGATCTGCGGTGGCTGGTCCGCTCCCCACTGACCGCCAGCCACTTGCAGATCATCATGCGGCTGGGATAGGGGCCCCGGCGCCGGCGACCCCGCGCCGACCGCCCGAGCACGTGCTAGCACCCCCACTTCACCGAGCGGCGGTAGTCAGGACGTTCTGCTCTCGGACCGCGCCTGTGCTCATTCGCCGGCGGCAGAACGCCGGCAGAACCTGACGCGGTACGTCCGCCAGCTCACTGAACCCATTGGCGCGGGGCACGAACCGCAGCCCGGGGCAGCACAGGCTTGGTGCTCGCAGAGCCACCGGAGGACCGCGAACGGCAGCAGGCAAGATCGTCGGCAACCGTACGTCGTAATGGCCGCGGACAGGACCTTCGTCTCTTCCGCCGGCGCCGCCAGCGGTCAACCCTAGATCTGCGGCGAGCGCCCAGTTCGCTTGTATGACTTTCTCTGGAGGGTTCATGAAGGCACTCGTCTACCACGGTCCTGGCATCAAGAGTTGGGACGACGTGCCCGACCCGAAGCTGATCGACGCCACCGACGCCATCGTTCGAGTCGACACCACCACCATCTGCGGCACAGATCTGCACATCCTCAAGGGAGATGTGCCCACCGTGAGCGAGGGCAGGATCCTCGGTCACGAAGGCGTCGGAACGATCCTCGAAGTGGGCACGTCAGTGCGCAACCACACGGTCGGTGACCGCGTCATCATCTCCTGCATCAGCTCGTGCGGCGTGTGCACGTACTGCCGCAGCGGCAACTTCTCGCACTGCCTCGCCGACGAGGGCTCCTCCGGCATCGGCTGGATCCTCGGTCACCTCATCGACGGCACCCAGGCGGAGCTGGTGCGCATCCCGTTCGCCGACAACTCCCTCTACCAGTTGCCCAACCAGGTATCCGACGACGCGGCTCTGCTGCTCTCCGACATCCTCCCGACCGGGTTCGAGATCGGCGTGCAGTACGGGAGGGTCAAGCCGGGAGACACGGTGGCCGTCGTCGGAGCCGGACCCGTGGGCCTTGCGGTCATCGCCACCGCCGGGCTCTACGGAGCCGCGCAGGTCATCGCTATCGACCTGGACCAGAACCGACTGGACCTCGCCAAGCAGGTTGGGGCCACCCACTGCATCAGCTCTGGGGCCGGAGACTGGAAGGAGCAGGTGTTCTCGCTGACGGACGGCTACGGCGTCGACGTCGCCGTGGAAGCGGTAGGCATCCCCGCCACGTTCGACATGTGCATCCAGCTCGTGCGCCCAGGTGGCAACGTGGCGAACGTCGGCGTGCACGGCAAGTCGGTACAACTCGACCTGCAAGACCTATGGATCAAGAACATCAATATCAGCATGGGACTCGTCAACACGACGACGCTCGGGATGCTGCTCAAGCTGGTTGCTCAGCAGAAGCTGCCGGTTGACCAGTTCGTGACGCACCGAATGGCCCTCGACGACGTCGTGGCCGCCTACGAGACGTTCGGGAACGCGGCGCAGACGCACGCGCTCAAGGTTCTGCTGAGCCGCTGACTCAATCTGACGGTGTGGGCCGGCTCCGCTGCTCGGGGTGGCCCATGCCGCGGGATCGCCACGGCCGGACCAGCCAGTACCCCGCGGCGCGGGCCGTGCCCGACCGGGTCCTCACCCAAGAGCGGGTGAGTCGGGTAGTGAGCCTGACGTCGCCCGGCCGGGTAGTCGGGAGTCGAACCTGTCCAGCGTCAACCAGCATCGCGCGGCTAGACCCGGCCAAGGTGCACGTCGCCGGTGTAGTCGACGGTCGAGGCAGCGCCGAGCTTCGTGACGAGCTCACGTCCCTCGGCCGTGTGCTGGACAACCTGGGTGCCGACGCCTCCAGTCGCGCCGACGACGAGCACGGTCTGGCCGGGGGAGACTCATGGCCCCACCCGCGGCGCGCGCCTGGCGTGGCGGCTTGTCAGAACCCCTTGCCGCGGCCCGGTGCCTGGGGGTAGCCATGAAGCATGACCGAGACACCTGATTTCGAAGCGCAGCGTGGCGGCGAGGACATCGAGCATGCAACCGGGCTTGAGGGCGTGACCGAGGACACCGAGCCGCGAGGCGACGACGAGTCGGTCGAGACCCCGCCGGACAGCGACGCGATCGAGTAGCCGCCGGCCGGCTTCACTGTTCCCGGTCTCGGGGAAGGGGCCGGTTTGCAGTCGCATCAGCCGTAGTTGCCGTCGCCCGGTCGTCGACGGGTTCGGCGGCACCCGCGGGGAACGTGACGGGGAAGCGCAGCCACCGCGTGCCCCTCGTCGTACGCCGGTCCTGCTCCGGCGCGGAGTCGGGGTCGAGCCGCACTCCACGCGCTGCGATTGCCTGAACCATCAGCGCGATGAGGCCGAAGATGTGTTCCGCGGCCGGGCCCTCGCGCAGCTTCCGGCCGGTCAGAGGAAGCCCGCCGGCCACGCTGCGCCCGATGCAGATGTGGGGCCCCGCGCCGAACGAGAGCCCCCAGAGGGCGACGTCGTCGCGGATCGTGCGGTCCGGGTTGAACGTGTCGGCATCGTCACCGAACAGCGCGCGATCCCGGTTGGCCTGGCGAGCGTCCAGCGCCACCGTCGAACCCTTCGGGATCCGCGTGTTCGCCACCTCTGCGTCGGCCTCGGCAAGCCGCTTCAGCTCGGGTGTCGTGGGACGCAACCGCAGGGTCTCGTGGACACACTTCTGTGCATCGAGCTGGCTCTGGGCGACCCGGCTGAGCCACTCGGTGCGTGGTCCGGAGCCGTCGAGGCCGAACAGGAAATAGAAGGCGTTGCACACGGTCTGCGCGCTCGTGTGGCTGCCGCCGTGCAGGAAGAGCCCGACCTCGCGCACCAGCAGACCGTGATCGGCGAACACGTCGTCGTCCGAGCGTAGCCCTTGCAGCGCCATGGTGAGCAGGTCGTGGGGCGGCTGCTCGGCCGCTGCTGCACCAGC
>JAVEDJ010000377.1 GCA_030841025.1 Actinomycetota bacterium | reverse complement strand
CGGGGAGGATGCGGCCGGTCGCTTCGACGAGCACCCACCGCATGTCGCCCTTGGACAGTCCGGGGTAGTAGCGGGTTGCGTACGCCGCCATGTCCTCGAGCTCGGCCAGTGCCTCGATGCCGGCGTAGCCACCGCCGACGAAGACGAACGTGAGCAACGCGCGACGCGCCGCGTGGTCGGTGATGGTCGTCGCGATATCGAGCTTCTCGAGCACCAGGTTGCGTAAAGCGATGGCTTCCTCGACCTGCTTGAAACCGATGCCCATCTCGGCCAGACCGGGGATCGGCAGCGTGCGCGGGATCGAACCGGGGGCGACGACGATGACTTCGTAGCTCAGGTCGTAGGCCTCACCGCGCGGTGGCTGCATCCGCGCGACCCGGCGTTCGTGGTCGACCGAGTTCACCCGGCCCGTCAACACCTCGCAGTGCTGGAGCACCCGACGCAGCGGTACGACGACGTGGCGCGGCTCGACGCTGCCCGCTGCAGCCTCGGGCAGGAACGGCTGGTAGGTCATGTAGGAGCGCGGGTCGACCACCACGATCTCGACGGTCTTGGCGCGAAGCTGCCGTTTGAGCTTTTTCTGCAGCCGCAGCGCGGTGTACATGCCTACGTAACCGCCGCCGACGAGCAAGATCCGGGCTCGTGCTGGTCTTTGCGTCCCAGCTGTCATCAGCCCAGGGTATTGAGGCCGTCCTGCGACCGCTGCACTGCCCGCTGGAACACGGCGTCGAGCATCGGCTCGGTGAGCTTCCCCGTGAACGTGTTCTGCTGGCTCGGATGGAACGAGCCGAGCAGGAGCAGCCCATGGCCCAGCTCGACCTCGGCGCCGTGACCGAACCGCGGTCGGGGCCGCGGCACCGGGTGGCCGGCGCGGGTCATGGCGGCAAGCGTGGCCTGCCAGGCGAATCCGCCCAGCGCGACGATCACACGCAGCGACTTTGCGACCAGAGCGAGCTCGGCGGTCATCCACGGCTGGCAGGCATCACGCTCGACCGGCGTCGGGACGTTGGCAGGAGGCGCGCAGCGCACGGCGGCCAGCATCCGGGTGCGGATCAGCCGCTGGCCGTCGCCGGCGTGGGTGCTTGTCGGCAACGCGGCGAGGCCGGCTCGGTGCAGCGCCGCGAACAGCCAGTCGCCGCTGCGGTCGCCGGTGAAGATGCGGCCGGTCCGGTTTCCCCCGTGTGCGGCCGGCGCGAGACCCACGACGAGGATCGCCGGGTTGTCGTCCCCCCATCCGTGGATGGGTCGACCCCAGTAGGGCTCGTCGGCGAAGGAACGGCGCTTGGTGACCGCGACGTCTTCGCGCCACTGCACGAGACGGGGACATGCCCGGCAGACGGACACGGCCGCGTCGAGCTCGGGAAGCGACCGCGACGCGGCCCCCAACCGTCGTACGTCTTGCGCATCGTCAGCCACGGGCGTCGCCGGCGTCGCGGGATCCCCCGGCCAACCGCTGCCCGGGCGGACCGGGCTGGTGAACTCGCGGGCCAACTAGAGACGGCTCCCCAGCAGGTCGAGGGTGCGCCGCCACGACTTGCGTGCGTGGTCCTTGTCGTGCACCTCAGGGCGCTCGTCGTTGAAGAACGCATGCTGCGAGCCCGGATAGTCGTAGACCTCGACGTCGCCGCCCGCCGCCTGAATGCCCTTGATCGCCGTCTGCACGCCGGGCGCCTTGGAGGTGCCGTCGCTCTCGGAGGCGTGGATCATCGCCGACTTGTTGGTGTAGTTGCCCCACGTCGGCGACATCTTCTCCCACGGCAGGGCCGGGTAGAAGGCGACAGCGACCTTCACCTCGTCGGCGAGGGCGCCGCTCCAGAGGGCCAGTGAGCCACCCATACAGAAGCCCACCGCGCCGACGCCGGTGCTCGTGACCTCGTCACGTCCCACCAGGTAGCGCGCGGCGCCCTGGATGTCCTTGGCCGCTCGGTCCATCGCCATGCCCATGAGCAGCCGCTGCGCCTCGTCGGGCTCGTCGGTCTTGGCACCGTGGTAGAAGTCCGGGGCGAGCGCGACATAGCCCTCGTCGGCGAAGCGGTCGGCGACGTCCTCGATGTGGCCGACCAGCCCCCACCACTCCTGGACCACGATGACGCCCGCACCACTGCCCGACGCGGGCACGGCGAGGTAGGCCTCGCTCGTGTCGCCATTGCTGGGGAAGCTCACCATCTCGCCCACGGACGCGACCTCCTCGACGTGCAGGGCACCGGCTTGGTAACCCCTGTCGTGCGTGAACATATCCCCGCCGCCCCGGGTCTGCACCAGGGGTCACCGCTTCCGGTCGGTTCGCTCGACGATCGACCACGCGACGCCGTCGCGGATGTGTCCGCACCGCGACTTCCGATCGCCGCGACCGCTCGAGGGGTGACGTCTCGCCGGGAGGGCCCCTGGGCAGACGACCACGCGGCGGCAGGTGCGGTGTCTCGGGCGTACGCGGCCGGCTTCCTGGGCGGCTCCGCGTCCATGGGACAGGTACTTGGCCACCTGACGGCCACAGCCACCCGATGCGGAGAGCTCCGCGAATCCTCGGCCTGTCCCGGCGAGCTTGGCCCCAATGCGAAACAGGATCTGGCGCAAAGGTGGCGGACCTGCAAATCAGGCTTGTCGGCTCAGCCGGTGAGCAAGCTGAAAGCGATGCCGTCGAGGATGTCGTGCTCGCTGACGACGACCTCGTCCACGGGGACGCGGTCGAGGATCGCGGCGAGCACCAGCGCGCCGGCACCGATGACATCGACGCGGCCCGGGTGCATGAACGGCAGCGCTGCCCGCTCGGCGTGACTCATCGACAGCAACCGCCGTGCCACACGGTGCACGTCCGCGGCCGGGATACGGGCGTGGTGGATGCGCTCCGGCAGGTACGACGGGAGGTCGAGCGCCATCGCCGCGACCGTCGTGACCGATCCGGCAAGGCCGACGAGCGTGCCGGTCTGCGCGAGAGCAACTGTCTCGGCGGCGAGCGAGATGCTGGCGTCGATGTCCGCCCGGGCCGCCGCGATCTCGTCCTCGGTCGGCGGGTCGGAGTGCAGGTGCCGTTCGGTCATGCGCACGCATCCGATGTCCACCGAACGGGCGGCGCGCACCGTCGTACGCCCGGCACTCCCACCCTGTGACCCGTCCTGCGAGTTCCCGACGTCCGCGTCCCAACCTCCGAGCACGAACTCCGTCGAGCCGCCCCCGATGTCGACGACGAGCACCGGCTGCTCGACACCCGCCGCCAGCAGCTCACGAGTGGCGCCCGCGAAGGAGAGCGCTGCCTCCTCGTCGCCGGTGATGACCTCGGGTTCGACCCCGAGTTCGTCCCGCACGCCGGCCACGAAGTCCGCGCGGTTCTCGACGTCGCGGGTGGCCGAAGTAGCGACGAAACGAATCTGCTCGGCGCCGGTGTCGCGGATGATCCGCGCATAGCGGCGGCACGCAGCGAGGGTGCGCTGGATCGCGTCGGGCGCGAGCCGACCGGTGCGGTCGACGCCCTGGCCCAGCCGCACGATCTCCATCCGCCGGTCGACGTCACGCAGGGTGGCATGCTCCGCGACGATGTCGGCCACGAGCAGCCGGATCGAGTTCGTGCCGCAGTCGATGGCGGCGACGCGGGTCACGCGCGGTCCTCGTCCCGTACGACGACGCAGGGCCCGGAAGCCCACCAGTCGGGCAGCTGCTCGAGAGCCTCGTCGCCGAGCGGGTTGGCGCCCGGCCCGGCAGCGAGCGAGTGCGCGACGAGCACGTGCAGGCACTTGACCCGGTCCGGCATGCCGCCTGCCGAGATGCCGTCGATCTCCTCGACGTGCTCGATGCTGTCGCGCGCGACGACGTACGCCTCGTGTGCGGCGAAGTAGTGCGCGCGCAGCTCGGGGTCGGAGGCGAGGCGCTCGGTCATCTCCCGCATCAGGCCCCTCGCCTCGAGCGTGCCGATGGCTCCCGCCGCACGCGGACAGGTCAGGTAGTAGAGCGTCGGGAACGGTGTGCCGTCCGGCAGCCGCGGCGCCGTCTCGACGACGTCGGGTGAGCCGCACGGACACCGGTGTGCGACCGCCCGCAGTCCGCGGGGCGGACGGCCGAGCTGCGCCGCGATGGCCGCGACGTCGGTCGGGTCCATCACTCCTTGCCCGCGACCTCGACCGAACGCCAGAGATCGGTGAACCACGGGCTCTTCGACACCGGGCGCGCATCAGCCCTGATCACACCGGCGGGAGCGGGCGCCTCGTCGGGCTCGAGCACCACGTAGGAGGTCTCACCCGGCATCACGAAGTGCAGCCGCTCGCGCGCCTGCCGCTTGACGTAGACAGGGTCGCGCCAGCGCTTCTGCTGCGCCCTGAGGTCCGCGACGCGCTTCTCCTGCGCAGCCACCCGCGTCCGGTAGTCCCCGATGTCACCACGCTGTGCGAGGTACTCACGCAACGGGTAGGCCAGCGAGATCGCGAGCAGGCAGAAGACCACGGCGAGCACCGCCGCGCGACCGGTGAGGTTGGAGCGACCGCGCGGCGAGCCGTCCTCGGGTGGCCGCGTTGGCCCGTGTTCCAACGTCATCCGCCGTGCCGGGGGAAGGCAGCGCGTCCGGCGTACCGCGCGGCATCATCGAGCTCCTCCTCGATGCGGAGCAGCTGGTTGTACTTCGCGACTCGTTCGGAGCGGGCCGGTGCTCCGGTCTTGATCTGTCCGCTGTCGACGGCCACGGCCAGATCGGCGATGGTCGTGTCCTCCGTCTCGCCAGACCGGTGACTCATCATGGTCCGGTAGCCGGCGCGGTGCGCCATCGCAACGGCGTCGAGGGTCTCGGTCAGGGTGCCGATCTGGTTGACCTTCACCAGCAGGGCGTTGGCTGATCCCTCGGCGATGCCACGGGAGAGGCGCTCCGGATTGGTGACGAACAGGTCGTCTCCCACGATCTGCACGCGGCCACCGAGCTCACCGGTCAGGGCGAGCCAGCCGGCCCAGTCCTCCTCGTCGAGGGGGTCCTCGATGGACACGAGCGGGTACGACGACACCAGCTCGGCGTAGTAGGCAGTCAGGTCGGCGGCGGACACGCTCCTGCCTTCAAAGGTGTAGCCGCCGTCGGAGTGGAACTCGCTTGCGGCGACGTCGAGGGCGAGTGCGATGTCGTCGCCGGCCGTGAAGCCGGCCTTCCCGATGGCGGTGACGATCAGGTCCAGCGCATCGCGGTTGCTCGGCAGGTCGGGGGCGAAGCCACCCTCGTCGCCGAGACCGGTGGCCAGACCGCGCTCCTTGAGCACGCCCTTGAGCGAGTGGTAGACCTCGGTGCCCCACTGCAGGGCCTCGCGGAACGTCGGCGCACCGATCGGCGCGATCATGAACTCCTGGATGTCGACGGCCGTGTCCGCGTGAGCTCCGCCGTTGAGGATGTTCATCATCGGCACCGGCAGCACATGCGCGTTGGGGCCGCCGACGTAGCGGAAGAGCGGGAGCTCGGCCGACTCGGCGGCGGCCCGGGCCACGGCCAGCGAGACTCCAAGGATGGAGTTGGCGCCCAGGCGGGACTTGTTCGGTGTGCCGTCCAGGTCGAGCATCGCCTGGTCGATGAGCCGTTGCTCGCTGGCTTCGGAACCGACCAGGGCAGGGCCGATCTCGTCGAGAACGCACAGCACGGCCTTCTCGACGCCCTTGCCGCCGTAACGCTTCTTGTCGCCGTCGCGCAGTTCCACGGCCTCGAACTGGCCCGTGCTCGCGCCGCTGGGCACCGCCGCACGAGCGATCGTGCCGTCGTCGAGGGCCACCTCCACCTCAATGGTGGGATTGCCGCGCGAGTCGAGGATCTCGCGGGCGCCGACGGCGTCGATGCTCGCCACGGT
>JAVEDJ010000367.1 GCA_030841025.1 Actinomycetota bacterium | reverse complement strand
TGGTGTGGCCCGGCGGCTATGTCGTGGCCGCCGGTGCCCTGCCGCTGTTGGCGATCCGACGGTCCTGTTCGGTGACGCCCGCTGGTGCGTCCGACGCCGCCGCGGCGTGCACCACCGCCGGTGCGTCCGCGTGGTCGGTCGTCGCGATCGTCCTCATCCTGGTCGCGCCCCTGCTGGTCGCCGTGTACCTCTACCGTGCAGCCGGCCGGCAGTCCGACGTCACCTGAGCTCAACATCGCTGAGCTCAGGTGACACGGGCCGAAACGCAACGACTGACCACGGTTGGGCGGGCGGTCAGCCGGATTTCACCTCGCGCCGCAGCAGCCGCACCACGCCGATCGTCAAGGGCACGAGTACCCAAATCGTGCCGGCGACCGCTATGTGGGCCCAGTCGCCGGCCTCCAGCGCCTCGCCCTTGAAAAGCGGCCCGATCGCTGTGTTCATGTCGAGCCAGGGGGCAGGACCTTCGAGCGCTCCGACCAGCGAGACCACCTGGGTCCAGGCCAGCGGGAGCACGTAGTAGCTGACGATCGCGGGGGCGGTGTGCATCAGCAGCATGCCGAACGCCACTCCTTGCAGGACGCCGATCAGCTGCAGGCCAACGACGTCGCGGACGTTGGCGCCCGAAACGCTCCAGCTGCCGGAGCCGTCCATCAGCGCGATCCCTGCAAGGTTCCCCAGCGCAGCGACGCCGATGGCGACCACCACGGCGAGCAGGCCGACCCCAAGGACCGCGACGAGCTTCGCCAAGGCGACTCGGGCCCGGCTCGGTTCCAAGGTGAAGGTGACCAGGCCGGTGCGCTGCGTCCACTCGGTGGTGACGGCGAGGATGCCGAGCACCGGCAGCAACAGGCTCTGCGGTGTCGACGTCGCGCCGATGAAGTGCAGGTACGTCAGCTCCTCGGCATCCGCGGCGAACAAGAAGACGCCGATGACGGCGACCGTGATGATGCCGATCGCCGCGAGCAGCCAGAAACCGGCTCGGGTGTCCACCAACTTGCGCAGCTCGACCCGCAGCAGCCCGGTAAGTGGGACAGCGGTCACGCTGGGGTCGGGTGCTCCTGTCGGACGGAGCGGTGCTTGCAGGATCGCAGTGCTCATGTCGTGACCTTCTCTCGTGCGTCGTCGGAGGTGAGCTGCAGGAACATGGCCTCGAGGCCGGCGCCGTCGGCGGCCCGTAGCTCCGTGACGACAACGGCGTAGGTCGCGGTGGCCTCGGCGATCTGTTCGCTGGAGGCGTCCACGACGTACGCGTTGTCCGGGGTGGCGGTGTAGGAGAGGCCAGCGACGTCGAGGCTGCGGGCCAGCGCACCGGCGTCCGGGCCGCGGACCAGCGTTCCCACCCCCCTGAGCAGGTCGACCTTGCTGCCGTCCGCCACGATCACGCCGCGGCCGATGACGACCAGGTGGTCGGCGATGACCTCGATCTCGTGCAGCAGATGCGAAGACAACAGCACCGTGCCGCCGCGCTCGGCGAAGCCCTTGAGCAGGCCGCGCATCCAGTGGATGCCTGCCGGGTCCAGCCCGTTGGCAGGCTCGTCCAGGATGAGCACCTGCGGGTCGCCCAGCAGGGCATGCGCGATGCCCAGGCGCTGCCGCATGCCGAGGGAGTAGTTGCCGACCCTGCGGTCGCCCTCCCGACCGGACAGGCCGACGACCTCGAGCATCTCCTCCACCCGCTGACGCGGCAGGCCCATCATCATCGCGCCCAGACGCAGAACCTCGCGCCCGGTGCGTCCGGGGTGCTGCGCGGAGGCGTCTAGCAGGACGCCGACATGACGCCCTGGGTTGGGGAGCTCCTGGTAAGGAAGCCCCAGGATCGTGCTGTGCCCCGCTGATGCCGGAGTCAGCCCGGTCATCATGCGCATCGTGGTCGACTTGCCGGCTCCGTTGGGACCGAGGAAACCGGTGACCAACCCGGGTTCGGCCCGGAAGGAGACGCCGTCGACTGCCGTGTAGGTGCCGTAGTGCTTGCTGAGTTGCTCGACAGTGATCATAGGAACGAGCGTGGTGCAGGCGCCGGCCCGGCACATCGGGCTCAGGGCTAGTCCGGGGTCACCAGGGACTGCAGCTGCATAGACCAAAGTAGGGGCCCGGTGGCCCATGGTCGCTATCCATGGCCGCGCCCCTCTCCTACCTTGGGCAACGTGGACGTCAGCGAACCAGCACCGCCGCCTCCGTTGACCAGGTGGCAGTCGACGTGGCGCTACGTCTTGGCCATCGTGATCGGTCTGGTCTTCGTGATCGGGCAGCTGTACGACCAGTACGCCGGAGACTTCAGTGCGCTACTCGCCATCGATCTCGTTCTCGGAGCAATCAGCGTTGTCTTGCTGCGCTGGAGACGAAGTCACCCACTCGCCATTGCGCTCATCATCAACGGCCTCGGCGCCTTCTCCTCGGCCGCGACGGGCGCCGCGATCGTGGCGACAGCGTCGCTGGCAACCCGTCGCCGGTGGCACGAGATCGTCCCGGTCGCCGTGGTCGTCTTCATCGCCTCTGGGGTCTACTCCACGATCCACCCCGATTCCGAGGACGCAGTTCTCACTGTGTTGTTCGCGGTCTTCTTCGTCGTCGCGGTCACTGCCACCGGCATGTACGTCGGCGCGCGCCGCGAGCTGGTGGCCACGCTGCACGAGCGGGCCGATCGGGCCGAGCGTGAGCAGGCCATGCGCGTCGGTCAGGCACAGGCAACGGAGCGCGGGCGCATCGCGCGCGAGATGCACGACGTCCTGGCGCATCGGATGTCGCTGGTGGCCATGCACGCGGGGGCACTGTCCTACCGCCGCGGCCTGACCGAGGCCGAGGTGGCCGAGTCGGCCGACGTCATCCGCTCCAATGCCCACCGCGCCCTGGCCGACCTGCGCGAGATCCTCGGCCTCCTGCGCGCCACCGAGGCGGACGGACCTCCCGACAGTCCCCAACCCACGCTGGTGGACCTGCCTTCGCTGGTCGACGAGGCGCGGGGCAGCGGCACCCAGGTGCGGCTGGACAACCAGATCGGCGACCTGGCGCAGACACCCGACATCATCGGGCGCAGCGCCTACCGCATGATCCAGGAGAGCTTGACGAACGCCCGCAAGCACGCGCCGGACACCGCGGTCGACGTCGTACTGAGCGGATGCCAAGGCGGGGAGCTGCGGCTCGAGGTACGCAACCCCATCCGGGTGGGCGCGGCGGCGAGTGCGACGCCAGGGTCGGGTCTCGGGCTGGTCGGGCTGACCGAGCGTGCCGAGCTGATCGGTGGCCGTCTCGAGCACGCGGCTTCCGATGGTGAGTTCGTGGTCCGGGCCTGGCTACCGTGGCCGCCATGAGCGACCCAGGGCCGGGCGACTTAGCGGCGGACGAACCCATCCGAGTAGTGATCGTCGACGATGACGCCCTGGTCCGCGCCGGCCTGGGGATGATCCTGCGCGGCGACCCCACCATCGAGATCGTCGGTGAGGCCGGTGACGGCGAGGCTGGGATGGAGCTCATCGCGCTCACCTCGCCGGACGTCGTACTCATGGACATCCGAATGCCGCGGCTGGATGGCCTGGGCGCGACTGCGCAGCTGATGCGCCGACCGACACCGCCGAAGGTGATCGTGCTCACGACGTTCGACGCCGACGACTACGTGGTCCGAGCGCTGCGCGACGGGGCCAGCGGGTTCCTCCTCAAGGACACCCCGCCGGCCCAGATCGTCGAGGCGGTCCACCGGGTCGCGGCCGGCGACCACATGCTCTCCCCCACGGTGACCGCCCAGCTGATCGCGCGGCTCGGCGACGGCGACCAGGAGACCGGCCGGCAGACCCGGGCGCAGGCGCTCATCGGGATGCTCAGCGACCGCGAGCGGGAGGTCGCCGTCGCGGTCGGCGAAGGCAAGGCGAACGCGCAGATCGCCGAAGAGCTCTACATGAGCGTGGCCACGGTCAAGGCGCACGTCTCGCGCATCATGATGAAGCTCCAAGCCGCCAACCGGGTGCAGATCGCGATCTTCGTCCACGACGCCGGCCTGATCTGAGCGCTATCTGAGCGCCCCCGGCAGCCAGGGCGAAGAGCCCTTGATTCCTGGGACGGTTATGCAGACCGCCCATGGGCGCCGGAGGGGCCGCGTTTTACGCTGCGACCTGCTCCGGTCTCCCCGGAGCCAGACCTTCGCCTTCTTCAGGGAGCCATATCGTGCGGCAGCTCAGCCTGGATGACATCGACAATCTGGTGCTGGGGGCGACCCTCCTCGGCACCGGCGGCGGCGGTGACCCCTACATCGCCCGGCTGATGGTGCGCCAGGCGATCGAGGACCACGGCCCCATCACCGTCGTCAGCCCCGACGAGCTCGACCCGGAGGGCCTGGTCCTGACGACCGCGATCATCGGGGCCCCCACCGTCATCCTGGAGAAGATCCCGGCCGGCACCGAGTTCGCCGGCGGCGTGCAGGCACTGGCGAGCTACCTCGGCAAGAAGCCGGTCGCGATGATGCCGATCGAGGTCGGTGGCATGAACACCATCATCCCGCTGGCGACCGCCGCCGAGCTCGGTCTCCCGGTGATCGACGCCGACACCATGCGCCGGGCGTTCCCCCAGATCGAGATGACGGTCTTCACCCTCGCCGGCATCGGCGCCTCGCCCATGAGCATCGCGGACGAGAAGGGCAACCTCGTCGTCTTCGAGACCACGACCAACCAGGTCGCCGAGAAGCTGGCCCGCAGCACGGTGATCCAGCTCGGGCTGGCCAACGCGATCTCCTGCTACCCCTCGACGGTCGCGCAGGTCGCGAAGTACGCCATCCAGGGCTCGATGACCTACTGCATCGAGCTCGGCCGGCTGCTCTTCGCCGTGCAGCGCGGCGAGGAAGGTGCGTACGACGCGTTCCTCGACTTCGCCGAGGGCAAGAAGTTCTTCACCGGCAAGGTCATCGACATCGACCGCCGCACGACGGACGGTTTCGCCAAAGGCACGGTGGTCCTCGAGCACCTCGACGACCCGTCGCGCACGATGCGCGTGGAGATCCAGAACGAGAACCTCATCGCGTTCGAGGACGGCGTCCCCGTCATCACGGTGCCCGACCTGATCTGCCTTCTCGACCACGAGAACGCCCAGCCCATCACCACCGAGACCCTCGCCTACGGGCAGCGCCTCGACGTGATCGGAATGCCCTGCGCCCCCGAGTGGCACCAGCCAGGAATGCTCGAGGTCGTCGGCCCACGCGCCTTCGGATACGACGTCGACTACACACCCATGGAGGTGGCGGCCAAATGAGCGGTCTGCGCATCGGCATCGATGTCGGCGGCACCAACACCGACGCAGTCGTCGTGGACGACCACGGAGCGGTCCTGGCCAGCCACAAGGCGGCCACCACGCCGGACCCGTTCGGCGGCATCCGCGCCGCACTCGACGGTGTGCTCGCCGACGTCGACACCTCAGCAATCGGCCAGGCCATGCTCGGCACGACGCACCCGGCCAACGCGATCATCCAGCGCAAGGACCTCGACCGGGTAGGCGTGCTGCGGCTTGCCGCACCGTCGTCGCTCGCGATCCGCCCGGGAGCCGACTGGCCGAAGGACCTGCTGGCCAACGTGGTCGGTCCGACCGCCATCGTCGGCGGTGGGTTCGAGTACGACGGCGCGGAGATCGCTCCCCTCGATGTCGAGGCGGTCAAGCGGCTCGCCGGCGAGTGCGCCGGCAAGGTGAACGCGATCGCCGTCTCCTCG
>JAVEDJ010000355.1 GCA_030841025.1 Actinomycetota bacterium | reverse complement strand
CGCGCCCACGCGAGATCCGTCGGGACGAGCCTCAGACCTCGACCGACTCGCCCGAGGACAGCCGCCCGTAGTCGGTGTTGCCGTGGCCGTCGAGCCACCGGTCGACAACTCGCATGCCCCGCTCGCTGAGCAGCGCGTCGTGGATCGGGAAGGCGCGGCGCGGGCGCACGGCGCGCACGAAGTCGATCGCCTCGGCGAGCTTGAGCCACGGCGCCGAGACCGGCACGAGCAGGGTCTCGACATCGGCCTCCGGCACGAACAGCGCGTCACCCGGGTGGTAGAGCCCGGCGTCGACGACGAACCCGACGTTGGCGCAGCCGGGCAGCCCCTCATAGATCTCGGCGTGCTCGCCGCCGACGACCGACACCGAGAAGCCGGCGGCGGTGAACGTGTCGCCGGCGCCGACGGTCTGCGCCGTCACCCCCTTCTCACCGAGCTGCGCTGCCACCGCCGCGTTGGTGTGCACCACCAACGAGGGGTTGCCGGTCTGTGCGGCGTGCAGCACCTCGGCATCGACGTGGTCGACGTGCTCGTGCGTGACGAGAACGGCGGCGGCCCCGAGCAACGCGTCGGGCTCGGACCACTCGCCCGGGTCGATCACGAGCGCCTGACCGTCCTTCTCGAGACGGACACAGGCGTGCGTGTACTTCATTAGCCGCATGAGCCGCATGAGCCCGACCCTAGACGGTCGGTCAGAGGTCCAGACCGGTCAGCACGAGCACCCGCTCGTAGGTCAGGTCCTCCATCGCGTAGCGCACTCCCTCGCGGCCGACGCCGGACTCCTTCGCGCCGCCGTAGGGCATCTGGTCGGCGCGGTAGGACGGCACGTCACCGACCACCACTCCCCCGACCTCGAGCTCGCGGTGCGCGCGGAAGGCGAGCTGCACGTCATGGGTGAACACGCCGGCCTGCAACCCGAAACGCGAGTCGTTGACCGCGCGCAACCCCTCGTCGACACCGTCCACGCGGGACAGCACGATGACCGGACCGAACACTTCGTCGTTCACCACGCGCGCATCCGCCGGCACGTCCGCCAGGACGGTGGGGGCGTATGTCGCCCCGTCGCGCTGCCCGCCGGTGAGGACCTTCGCCCCTGCGGCCACCGCATCGTCGACCCATTCCTCGACGCGTCGCGCCGACGCCTCGTTGATCAGCGGTCCAACGTCGGTGGCAGGGTCCGTGGGGTCACCGAGCACGAGGGACTCGGTCGCGGCCACGACGCGCGTCACGAGGTCGTCGTACACCGATGTGTCGACCAGCACGCGCTGCACCGAGATGCACGACTGGCCGGCCTGGTAGCTGCCGAAGGTCGCGATGCGCTGCGCAGCCCACGCGAGGTCGTCGCTGGACGACCAGTCGGCGCAGACAAGTGCGGCAGCGTTGCCACCCAGCTCGAGGGTCACGTGCTTGTGCGGCACCGCCTCGCGGATGGCGTGCCCCACCGGTCCCGACCCGGTGAACGACACGACAGGCAGGCGTGGGTCGGTGACCAGCGCGCCGGCCCGGTCGTCGGGCACGAGGAGCACCGACACGGCGCCGGCCGGCAGGTCGGTCTCGGCAGCGATCTCACCGAGCAGCAGCGCCGAGAGCGGCGTCTTGGGTGCCGGCTTGACGACGATGGGCGCGCCGACGGCGATGGCCGGAGCCACCTTGTGCGCGACGAGGTTGAGCGGGAAGTTGAACGGCGAGATGCCGAGGACGGGGCCGCGCGGGAAGCGGCGTACGACGGCCATCCGCCCCGTGGCGGCCGGGTCGGTGTCGAGGCGTTGCACCTCGCCGCTCCAGCGCCGGGCCTCCTCCGCGGCCCAGCGGAAGGTCGAGACGGCCCGGCCGACCTCCGCCACGGCCCACTTGAGGGGCTTGCCGGACTCGGCGGTGACGAGCCGGGCGACCTCGTCGGCCCGGGCCTCGAGCCGGCCGCTGATGTGCGTCAGCGCGGCGGCCCGGACGTGCGCCGGCTGCGCCTGCGCTGCACCCCTGGCCGCATGCGCCGCGGCGACCGCCGACTCGACCTCGGCCTCGGTGGCGAAGGGAACCTCGGCGACCAGCCGCCCGTCGTAGGGACTGCGGACCTCGAGGGTCTCCGGGGTCTGCGGCACGAACGGCACCTCCGCTGCGGATTTCGTGGCCCAAGAGCTCTTTGCCCTCGGATTCCGTCACAGTATCGTGGTCCCTATGACTGACTCCACTGCTTCCGGCGGCCCGAGCCTCCCCCAGGAACGGCGCCTCGTCACCTCGATCCCCGGCCCGCGGTCCCAGGCACTGCTCGAGCGCCGCACGGCCTCCGTCGCGGCCGGGGTCGGCATCACGCTCCCGGTCTTCGTGGAGCGAGCCGGCGGTGGCGTGATCGCCGACGTTGACGGCAACTCCCTGATCGACTTCGGCTCGGGCATCGCGGTCGTGGGTGTCGGCAACGCGGCCGAGGCGGTGGTGGCGCGGGTCCAGGAGCAGGTCGCCCGCTTCACCCACACGTGCTTCATGGTCACGCCCTACGACGTGTACGTCGATGTGTGCGAGGCGCTCGGCCGGCTCACCCCGGGACACCACGAGAAGAAGTCGGCGCTTTTCAACTCCGGCGCCGAGGCGGTCGAGAACGCCGTCAAGATCTCGCGCTCGCACACCGGGCGACAGGCCGTCGTGGTGTTCGACCACGGCTACCACGGGCGCACGAACCTCACCATGGCGCTGACTGCCAAGAACATGCCCTACAAGCACGGCTTCGGACCGTTCGCTCCCGAGGTCTACCGCGTGCCGATGTCCTACCCGTTCCACGACGGGCTCGAGGGTGCCGCCGCCGCGCAGCGCGCGATCGATCTCATCGACAAGCAGGTCGGAGCCGCCAACGTGGCGTGCGTGGTCATCGAGCCGATCCAGGGCGAGGGCGGCTTCATCGTGCCGGCCCCCGGCTTCCTGCCGGCGTTGGCGGACTGGTGCCGTCAGACCGGTGCGGTCTTCGTGGCCGACGAGATCCAGACCGGGTTCTGTCGCACCGGCGACTGGTTCGCGTGCGACGACGAGAACGTCGTGCCTGACCTGGTCACGACGGCGAAGGGCATCGCCGGCGGCCTGCCGCTGGCGGCGGTGACGGGGCGCGCCGAGATCATGGATGCACCGCACGTCGGTGGACTCGGGGGCACCTACGGCGGTAACCCGGTCGCGTGTGCTGCGGCCCTGGGCGCGATCGAGACCATGCAGACGCACGACCTCGCGGCCCGAGCCCGCAGCATCGGTGAGGTCATGCGGTCGCGGCTCACCGAGATGGCCGACCGGCACGACGTCATCGGCGACGTCCGTGGCCGGGGCGCCATGATGGCCATCGAGCTGGTTCGTCCCGGAACGCGTGAGCCAGACGCGGCAGTCACGGGCGCGGTCGCCCGGGCGTGTCATGCGGAGGGTCTCGTCGTTCTGACCTGTGGCACCTACGGCAACGTGCTGCGTTTCCTTCCGCCCCTGGTGATGCCCGACCACCTGCTCGACGAGGGCCTGACCATCCTGGACAAGGCATTCGCCAGCACAAGCTGACCCGCTCACCGGCGCGTGTAGCGGCGGCTAGAAAAGACGCTGACCGTCCCAAGATGTCAGCGCAGGGATCGCCTCGCGGGCCCAAGGGCGGTAGCGTGACAACCCCTGCGAGCACCACCTCGCGGTTACTGTCGTCGCTGAGGAGCGCTCATGGCACCAGAGACCCAGAACGCCGCTGACCTGCACGTCGTCCCGCCTGCACCGGCCGACGAACCGCGGGAGGCTCTGGGACTGCTCGGGCACGCCCGCCGGGTCGCGGACGAGACGCTGAGCCAGGCCAACGCAGAGGCCGAGCAGGTGCTCGGTGCGGCGCGGGAAGAGGCGCAGCGGCTGCAGCGTGACAGCCGCGAGCGGGCCGAGCACGAGCTGGCGGAGGCCGACCGGAAGGCCCAGACGATCCGGCACGAGGCGGTCGGCGACGCCGAGCGGGAGCTCGCCGGCGCCCGGGCAGAGGTCGTCGAGCTGCAGCAGACCCTGAGCCGGCTCCACGCGGAGCGTGCGGCGGCGGTGGAGTCCGTCCGCTCGGTGGCGGCCAAGCTCATGCAGGCCGCCGACTCGGGTGGCGTCGCCACCGACGCCCACCAGGGCTAGCAGTCGGTCAGCAGCTCAGTCGGGCAGCTCGTGGACGGCCACCACGGCCGTCACGGGCAGCGGTCCGTAGATGTGCGGGTAGGCCTCGTCAGCACCCGCAGGCACCTCGAGGCGCAGGTCCACATCGAGCCGGGCGGGATCGATCTCGAGCAGCACCAACGGCTCGGACTCGTCACCGTAGAAGTTGCGACGCACGGCATCGACCTGGCCGCGGCGCGACGCATGGATGAAGCCCTCGTCGTCCAGCGAACGGCCGCGGGTCGAGGTGCGGTAGGCGCCGCTGCGCTGAGCAGCCTGCCAGTCCTCGCGCGTCGCGACGTGAAAGATGTGCTCGTCGGGCTCCAGCATCAGTGACCGCGTGCGATCCACTCGTCGAGGTGTGGTGCCTCGGCCCCGATGGTGGTGTTGTCACCGTGCCCGGTGTGTACAACGGTGTTGGCCGGTAGCGACAGCAGGTGCCGGCGGATGGACGCGATGATGGTGGGGAAGTCGCTGTAGGACCGACCCGTCGCCCCTGGGCCGCCCTTGAACAGCGTGTCCCCGGAGAAGACTGCGCCGAGGTCGGCGGCATAGAGCGAGATCCCGCCGGGCGAGTGTCCGGGCGTGTGCAGTACGGCGAGCTGGGTGCCGGCCACCGCGAAGCCGCTTCCGTCGACGGCCTCGATGTCGGGCCGCAGGTCGTCGTACTCCTCGGCCCAGAGCATCGTGTCGTCGGGGTGCAGCGCGATAGGTGCGTTCTTGGCGGCTGCGACCTCGACCGCCGCGTTGATGTGGTCGTTGTGCCCGTGGGTGGAGACGATGGCCACGACGCGGCGCTCCCCGACCGCCGTGAGGATCGCCTTCGCGTCGTGGGCGGCGTCGACCACGAGGACCTCCTCGTCATCGCCGACGATCCACACGTTGTTCTCGACGTCCCAGGTGCCGCCGTCCAGGCTGAAGGTTCCCGACGTCAGCACCTTGTCGATGCGCGCCGCCATCAGAGGACCACCACGGAGCGCAATACCTCGCCGCTGTGCATCTTGTCGAACGCCGCCTCGACCTGATCGAGGGCGATCGTCTCCGACACGAAACGGTCGAGGTCGAGCCGGCCCTGCAGGTAGAGGTCGATCAGTACCGGGAAGTCACGGCTCGGCAGGCAGTCGCCGTACCACGACGACTCGAGTGAGCCGCCACGACCGAAGACGTCGATGAGTGGCAGGTCGATCCTCATGTCAGGCGTGGGGACGCCGACGAGTACGACGGTGCCGGCCAGGTCGCGCGCGTAGAAGGCCTGCTCGTAGGTCTCCGGCCGGCCGACGGCGTCGATGACCACGTCGGCGCCGAAGCCGCCGGTCAGCTCGCGGATCGCCTCGACCGCGTCGGTCCCGCGCGAGTTGACGACGTGGGTGGCACCGAAGTCCCTGGCCCAGGCGAGCTTGCGGTCGTCGACGTCGACGCCGATGACAGTGGTGGCGCCGGCCAGGATCGCGCCGGCGACCGCGGCGTTGCCGACGCCGCCGCAACCGATGACCGCGACGCTGTCGCCTCGCTGCACGTTGCCCGTGTTCATGGCGGCGCCGAGACCCGCCATCACCCCGCAGCCGAGGAGGCCGCCGACGGTCGGCGGTGTCTCGGGGTTGACCTTCGTGCACTGGCCGGCCGCGACGAGCGTCTTCTCGATGAAGGCTCCGATCCCCAGCGCAGGCGACAGCTCGGTGCCGTCCTCGAGCGTCATCCGCTGTTTCGCGTTATGGGTGTTGAAGCAGTACCACGGTCGCCCTCGTCGGCATGACCGGCACTGTCCGCACACCGCTCGCCAGTTGAGGATGACGTAGTCACCCGGCGCCACATCGGTGACGCCGTCTCCGACCGCCTCGACGACGCCGGCAGCCTCGTGGCCCAGCAGGAAGGGGAAGTCGTCGTTGATGCCGCCCTCTCGGTAGTGCAGGTCGGTGTGGCAGACACCGCACGCCTGCACCTGCACGAGCGCCTCGCCGGGCCCGGGATCGGGAACCACGACGGTCTCGATCGAGACCGGGGCGCCCTTGGCCCGTGCGACGACACCCTTGACCCTGTGCGGCATGTCCGATCCCTCTCCTCACGCTTGTGCAGTGCTCAGGACACTAGCCTCAGCCGCCTTCGCGCATTCCCCACGGGGAGCCGTAGTCCGTGAGCAGATCGAGAAACGCAGTGGGCTCGAAAGCCTCGGGCCCGAGGACACCGGTGCCCTTCCACGTACCGGTGGCGAGCAGCTCGAGGGCGACGACCGGGTTGATGGCGGTCTGCCACACGACGGCCTGTGCGCCGTACTCCTTCATCGACCACTCGTTGTCGACCACGTGGTAGAGGTAGACGGCCCTGTCCTGCCCGTCCTTGCCGCGGCCGGCGACCCACGTTCCGGCGCAGGTCTTGCCGCGCATGCGGTCGCCGAGCGTCGCCGGGTCGGGCAGGCACGCCGCGACGACATCGCGCGGGGAGACCTCGACGCCCCCGACGAGCACCGGGTCGGTGCGGTCCAGACCGAGCCGGTGCAGGGTCTTGAGCACGGCGATGAACTCCTCGCCGAGCCCGTACTTGAAGGTGACCCGTTTGGCATCGACCCACCGCGGGATCAGCAGCACCTCCTCGTGCTCCACGTTGACGCACTCGACCGGACCGATGCCCGCGGGGAACTCGAACACCTCGGGCTCGCTGAACGGTGCGGTGGTGAACCAGCCGCGGTCCTTCTCCCAGATCACCGGCGGGTTCAGGCACTCCTCGATGGTCGTCCAGATGGAGAAGGAGGGCGCGAAGGCCGGCTCACCGTCGGGGCCCACGACCTCGAGGTCGGCACCGTCACGCACCCCGACCTCGTCGATCTCGCTGAACAGCTGGTCGGCGGCGTAGCGCGCGAACACGTCGGAGAGCCCTGGCTCGACACCAACACCGACGAGGGCCAGTCGGCCGGCTGCCTCCCAGTCGCCCGCGACCGCGAACTGCTCGTCACCGAGCTTGACGCCGGTCCGCTCATGGGGAGCTTCGGCGTGCGGCCGAGACAGCGACATCGCCATGTCGAGGTAGTCGGCGCCCGCCGCGAAGGCTCCCTGGAACAAGGGCATCACGAAGCGCGGGTCCACCGCGTTGAGTACATGCGTGATCCGGTGTTCACGCGCCAGCGCAGCAACGGCGTCGGCGGATGACGCGTCGACCCGCGCCGCGCTGAACCGGCCGTCGCCGGCATGGGCCTCGATCGCTCGCTCTGCTCGGGCGGGGTCGTAGTCGGCGACGACCATCGCCTCGAAGAAGTCGCGCCGTGCAGCGATGCCGACTGCTGCCGAGCCGACGCCGCCAGCACCCACCACGAGAACCCTCATCACGGCACCCTAGTCAGCCCTCGCGAACCCGATGCACCTTTATCGGCCCTCGAGCAGTGGTCGGCCCCGTTCCCACTGCAGCCCGCGCCGCCGGGCGGCGATCCCGGACAGCGCCTCGAGGACCACCCGGTTGGCCAGTGCGGCAGTGATGTCCGCATGGTCGTAAGGCGGCGACACCTCCACCACGTCGACGCCTACGACGGGCAGCTCGAGGCAGACCCGGCGTACGGCGTCGAGCAGTTGGCGCGCCGTGAGCCCACCCGGCTCGGGCGTGCCCGTGCCGGGGGCGTGCGCCGGGTCGGCGACGTCGATGTCCACCGACAGGAAGACGCCCTCGCACTCGTCGACGGCGATCGCGAACGCCTCGTCGAGGCACAGCTCGAGTCCACGAGCGCCGATCTCGCTCATCTCGTAGGACCGCATGTGCTGCCCGGCCATCCACTCCAGCGTCTCGGGGCCCGGCCAGTAGCCGCGCAGCCCGATCTGCAGGAAACGGTCGCCACGCGCCGCACCCGACTCGATGAGGCGGCGCATCGGCTGGCCGTGACCGTAGAGCGAGCCGAACTCGATGTCTCCGGTGTCCGCGTGGGCGTCGAAGTGCACGACACTGACCCGGCCGTCGCCGTGCCGGCGTGCGACGCCGGTGACGTCGGCGAGCGTGATCGAGTGGTCCCCGCCGAGGACGACCGGGATTGCTCCGCTCATGGCCACCGTGGCCACCGCCTCGGTCAACGCGTCCAGCGACCGCTCGATGTGGCCGGGCGGCATCTCCACGTCACCCGCATCGACCACGACCAGGTCCTGCAACGGGTCGACGCGCAGCGCCAGGTGCGGCCGGGAGCCGTCGTGACCGAGGTAGTCGGTCGACCGGATGGCCTGCGGGCCGAACCGCGTGCCGGGGCGGTGCGAGGTGCCGCCGTCGAACGGTGCGCCGATGACGACGACGTCAGCGTCGGCAAAGCTGGCCGGGTCGCCGAGGTCGCAGCGCTGAACCCCGAGGAAGGTGATGTCGGGCCCGAACATCGCGCCATAGCGACTCATGAGTCGAACCCCAGGCCGAGACGGTCCAGGGCACGCAGCCAGGGGCCCCGACGCCCGTCGTTGGCGTCGGCCCGAGCGGCCGCGCGACGGGTGAGCTCGATGCCCGCCCAGCGCACCGGCTCCGGTGGGAAGGGAAGCGGCTTGGACCGCACCATCTGCAGAGCCGTGACCTCGCTCGGCGCATCGTCGAGCAGGTCAAGCATCACCTGTGCCCCGAACCGGCTGGCTCCGACGCCCAGTCCGGTGTACCCCGCCGTGTAGGCGAGCCGCCCACGGTAGGCCTGTCCCCAGAAGGCGCAGAAACGCGCACAGGTGTCGATCACCCCGCCCCACGCGTGCGTGAAGTGCAGCCCCTCCAGCTGTGGGAACGTGACGAAGAACTGCCCGGCCAGCCGCTGGTAGGTCTCACTGTCGCGCCCGTGACGCTCGTCCGTGCTGCCGCCGAACCGGTAGACCGCGTCATAGCCGCCCCAGAGGATGCGGCCGTCGTCGGTCAGCCGGTAGTAGTGGAACAGGTTGCCCGCATCGGCGAGTCCCTGCCGCTGCGACCAGCCGATCGATGCTCGCTGCTCGTCGCTGAGTGGCTCGGTGACCAGTGCGTAGTCCCACACCGGCACGACGTAGCTGCGGATCCGCCGGAGCAGCGGGGAAAGCGCGCCGGTCGCCAGCGCCACTCGGCGCGCGGACAGGACGCCGTACGGCGTCTGCAGCTGGACACCGTCGTCGGCGTTGCGGCGCAGCCGTTGGACGGGCGTGTTCTCGTGCAGCCGCACCCCCAGCTGCAGACACGCCTGCCGGAGGCCGGCCGCCAGTCGCGCCGGGTCGACCATGGCCACGCCGTCACGGTCCAGGACACCACCGAGGTAGGTCGGTGAGTCGACGAGCGCACGTACCTGCTGCTGGTCGAGCAGCTCGAGGCGTCCGCCGTGCTGGGCCGCAAGCGCCGGCAGCTCGCGCAGCTCGTCGAGCTGCCAGGGCTCGGTGGCGACGGTCAGCTCACCGGTGCGTTCCCAGGCGCAGTCGATGCCGTAGGCGGCCACGCTCCTCTCGATGGCGTCCAGGTTGTCGCGACCCAGCCGTACCAGGGTGTCCATCTCGCCGGGGAACCGGTCGAGACCGTTGCGCACCCCATGGGTCAGGCTCGCGGAGCAGAACCCGCCGTTGCGTCCCGACGCCGCCCACCCCGTCTCGCGCGACTCGAGCAGCACGACGTCTCGCCCCGGGTCGCGCTCCTTGGCGAGCAGCGCCGTCCACAACCCGGTGTAGCCGCCACCGATCACTGCCAGGTCGGCGCTCGCGGCTCCGACGAGGGCGGGCGTCGGCTCACCGGGCGCAGCCTGGTCGAGCCAGTAGGGCGTGTAGCGCACCTCGGCGAGTGCCTCAGTCGCCCGGCTGAGGCTAGGTGCCGACATCGCTCAGGTCGCCTTCCGTCGTCGGCCGGCGACGAGCTGAGCGAACAGCACCGTGAACAGGGCGATGAAGAACATCGCCGACGCGATGACGTTTGCCTGGGCGGGGATGCCGCGCAGGGACGAGACCCAGACGAACTTGGGGAACGTGTTCACGTCGCCGGAGTTGAAGTTGGTGATGATGAAGTCGTCGAACGACAACGAGAACGCCAGCAGCGCACCGGCCATGATCCCGGGCGCCACCAGGGGCAGCGTGACGCGACGGAAGGTCTGCGCCTCGTTGGCATACAGATCCATGGCCGCCTGCTCGAGCCGCGGGTCGAGGCCCGCGAGCCGGGCCTTGACGGTCACCACGACGAAGCTGATGCAGAACATCACGTGCGCGATCACGATCGTCCAGAACCCGGGGTTGATGCCCGCGTTGAGGAACAGCGCGAGCAGTGACGCACCGAGCACGACCTCGGGCGTGGCCATCGGCAGGAAGATGGTGAGGTTGGTCGCGGTGCGTCCGCGGAAGCGGTGCCGGGCCAAGGCGAAGGCGATCATCGTGCCGAGCACGGTGGCCACGACCGTGGCGATCAAACCGATCTTGAGGCTGTTGCCGAGCGCGGTGCAGACGTCCGGTGCGCCGCACGGGTTCGACCACTTCTCGAGCGTGAAGCCACGCCAGTTGAGGTTGGACTTTCCGGAGTTGTTGAACGAGTAGGCGAACGTGTAGGCGACCGGGACGAACAGGTAGGCGAACCCGATCACGGCATAGATGCGGATCGCGTTTGTCGACAGCCAACGGGACAGCCGCTGCCCCGAGGTGCGGCCGTTGCGCGACGACGCCGTGGCGGTGCTCATACCAGCTCCTCAGTGCCAGCGCGACGGATGTAGAAGCCGACGAGGACCAGGATCGAGGCCATCAACGTCACCGAGAGAACGGCCGCCGTGGGGTAGTCGACGACCCGCAGGAACCGGCTGTCGATGACGTTGCCGACCATCGTCGTGTCCTTGTTGCCCAGCAACGCCGAGTTGACGTAGTCGCCCGCTGCCGGGATGAACGTGAGCAGCGTGCCGGCGACGATGCCCGGCATCGACAAAGGGATCGTGACCTTGCGGAAGGTGGTCAACGCGCTCGAGTAGAGGTCACCGGCGGCCTCCATCAGCCGCGGGTCGACGCGCTCCAGCGAGGCGTAGATCGGCAGGATCATGAAGGGCAGGAAGTTGTAGGTGATGCCGATCACGACCGCAGGTGCGGAGTTGATGATGTGGGTCTGCGGCCCGATCACGCTCAGCGCGCGCAGCAGGTCGGCCACCCAGGCGTCGTCGGCGAGGATCTGCTTCCACGCGACGGTCCGCAGCAGGAAGCTGACGAAGAACGGCGCCACGACGAGCACGAGCAGCAGGTTGCGCCACCGGCCGGCCTTGAACGCGATCGCATAGGCCAACGGGTAGGAGATCGCCAGCGCAAGGACCGTCGCCAGCAGGGCGTACAGGAACGACCGACCGAACTCCGGCCCGTAGCCCTCGAGTGCGTCGAGGTAGTTGGCGAACCGGAATGTCTGCGTGAAGACACCGATCTCGGCACCCTCGGGCCGCGTCTGGGTGGACGTCGACAACAGCGTCACGATGGGCGCGATGAAGAAGATCGCGAGCCACGCCATGCCCGGCACGAGCAGGAGATAGGGGGTCAGCTTGCGACGCGAGCGACGTTCGGTGACGGCAGGGGGCGGCGCCCCGGCACCGGCCTGCCGCTCGCCCAGGCCGATCCCTGCTGCGACGGTCACCTCAACCCACCGGCACCGGGGTCGCCCCCTCATCGCGCTGCACGCCGGCGCCGGCGTCGAGACTTCCGTCGAGCGCGAAGGTGTGGGCCGGGTCCCAGCGCAGGTCCACCTGCGTGCCCGGAGCCAACACTCCCCCGACGCCCACGTTCTGCGCGAAGACCATCAGCTCCTGGCCCCAGGGCATGCGCACGAGGTACTGCGTGCTGACACCGGTGAAGCTCGCGTCGGTGACGACGCCGCCCAGCAGCTCGTTCTGCTCCGCATTCGCGTCCTGCCCCGTGGGCGAGATGCGGATCTTCTCGGGGCGGACGCCGATGAGCAGGTCGTCGGTCGCACCGTTGCGACGCGACTGCGGCATGGCGAGCCGGCCGCCATGCACCTCTAGCTGCACATCGGTGCCGGAGGTCCCCGTCACCGACGAGCGGATCAGGTTGGACTGGCCCAGGAAGTTGGCGACGAACGTGGTCGTCGGTGACTCGTAGAGCTCCTCGGGGTTGCCGAGCTGTTCGATGCGACCGTTGTTCATGACCGCGATCGTGTCGGCCATCGTCATGGCCTCTTCCTGGTCATGCGTCACGTGCACGAAGGTGAGGCCGACCTCGGTCTGGATGCGCTTGAGCTCGATCTGCATCTGGCGGCGCAGCTTGAGGTCGAGGGCGCCGAGCGGCTCGTCGAGCAACAGGACCGCGGGGTTGTTCACGATCGCTCGAGCCAGCGCGACCCGCTGCTGCTGCCCGCCGGAGAGCTGGGCGGGCTTGCGCTTTGCGAAGCCCCCGAGCTCGACGAGCTCCAGAGCGTCGTCCACCTGCTTCTTGACTTCCTTCGAGCCGCGGCGGCGCAGCCCGAACGCGACGTTCTCGAAGATGTCCAGGTGCGGGAACAGCGCGTAGGACTGGAACACGGTGTTGACCGGACGGCGATACGGCTTGGCGAACGTGACGTCCTGGTCACCGATGAGGATGCTGCCCTCGCTCGGCTCCTCCAGCCCGGCCACCATGCGCAGGGTGGTCGTCTTGCCGCACCCCGACGGGCCCAGCAACGCGAAGAAGGAGCCCGACGGGACGGTCAGCGAGAGGTCGTCGACGGCAACGAACGAGCCGAACCGCTTCGTGACGTTCCCGATCCGTAGATCGCGGCCACCGTCGACCTGCCCCTGTGCTGTCCCCTTCGAGGCTCTGCTCATCAGTTGCCTATCACCTTCTGGAACGCTTCGGAGTAGGTCGTCTCCTCGTCAGGAGACAGCGTGCGGAAGCCCTTGACCTTGGCCAGGTCCGCCTCGGTCGGGAAGATCAGCGGGCTGTCGACGAGCGACGGGTCGATCTTCTCCATCGCGGCCTTGGCACCGTCGACCGGGCAGATGTAGTTGACGTAGGCCGCCACGGTGGCTGCCACGGTCGGGTCGTAGTAGTAGTTCATCAGCGTCTCGGCGTTCTTCTTGTGCGGCGACGCGATGGGCACCATCAGGTTGTCCGACCACAGGGTGCCGCCGGACTCGGGAAGAGTGAACGTGTAGTTGTCGTCCTCCTCCTCGAACCGGGCCAGCAGGATGTCTCCCGACCAGCCGATCGCCGCGATGGCGTTGCCGCTGCGCAGGTCCTCGAGGTAGGAGTTTCCCTTGACCTGCCGGATCTGTCCGGAGTCGACCTGCTTCTGCAGCTCGTCGAGGCCCTTGTTGAAGTCGTCCTCGCTGAAGTTCGCGGAGATGTCGACGCCCTGCTCCATCATCAGCAGCCCGACGGTGTCGCGGAACTCCGAGAGCACCACGACCTTTCCCTTGAGGTCGGGCGCCCACAGGTCGGAGATCGTCTTGAGCTCGCGGCCGACCTTGTCCTTGCGATAGGCGAGGCCGGCGTAGCCGCTCTGCCAGGTGAGGGAGTAGTTGCGCCCCTTGTCGAAGTCGACGTCTTGCAGGGCGGGGTTGAGGTTCGTGGCGTTCGGGATGTTGGCCTTGTCGAGCTTCTGCACGTATCCCTGGCGGACCATCCGGCCGGCCATCCAGTCGGTCAGGACGATGACGTCCTTGCCGATGTCCTGACCGTTCTTGAGCTGGCCCTGGACCTTGCCGTAGTAGGAGTCGTTGTCGTCGACGTCCTCGGCGTAGCTCGCCTTGATGCCGGTCTTCTGCTGGAACTGCTCCAGCGTCGGGTACTTCTTGGACTTCTCGTCGTAGTCCAGGTAGGCGGGCCAGTTCGCCCACCTGACGATCTTGTCGCTTGCTGAACGGTCCTTGACGGCCGGCTTGGGCTTGCTGGCCGTCGCTGCTGTCCCGCCACCGGTGCCGCAGGCAGCGAGTGCCGCAGCGACACCGACGCCGCCTGCCCCGCGTAGCAGGGCGCGGCGGGAGAGCTGCGCGCGCACGAGCTCGCGGATCATCGGGTCCTCGGGAAGGTGCTTCATCTGCCGGTGTCTCCTGGGGCTGTTGCGTTGCTGGGAGAGGGCTCGCGGTCGCGAGGTTCGCTGAGGTCTGGTCCGTCGTGGAAGATCGTGCGGTGCCAGGTCTTCCTGGCTACCGCCGTGGCGTCGTACATCACATGCTTGACGTTGGTGTACTCCTCGAAGGAGTAGGCCGACATGTCCTTGCCGAAGCCGGAGGACTTGTAGCCGCCGTGGGGCATCTCGCTGATGATCGGGATGTGGTCGTTGACCCAGACGCAGCCGGCGCTGATCTCCCGTGTGGCCCGCAGAGAGCGGAAGACGTCACGGGTCCAGGCAGAGGCGGCGAGGCCGTACGGCGAGTCGTTCGCGAGCTCGATGCCCTGGTCGTCACTGTCGAACGGGAGCACAGCGAGGACCGGTCCGAAGACCTCGTCCTGGACGATCTCGGAGCGCTGGTGGGCGTCGATGACGAGCGTCGGCTCGTAGTAGGCACCACGGGAGAGCTCACCATCGGGCACTGCCCCTCCGCGCACCACCTTCGCACCTGCGTCTCTGGCCCGCTCGACGAAGCCCGCGACCCGCTGCTGCTGCTGTCGCGAGATCAGGGGCCCCTGATCGGTCCGAACATCGAACGGGTCACCCAGCCGCACGGTTCCCATCAGGTCGGCCACTCCGGCGACGAAGGCGTCGTAGAGCGGGCGCTGGACGTAGGCGCGGGTCGCGGCGGTGCAGTCCTGGCCGGTGTTGATCAGCGACGCCGCGACAGCGCCGTGTACGGCGGCCTCGAGGTCGGCGTCGTCGAACACGACGAACGGCGCCTTGCCGCCCAGCTCGAGGTGGACCCTCTTGGCGGTGGCGGCGGCCAGCGCCATCACCCGGCGCCCCACGGCCGACGAGCCGGTGAACGACACCATGTCGACGTCGGGGTGCGAGACCAGGGCCTCACCGGCCACCGGCCCGTTGCCGGTGATGACGTTGAACACGCCCGCCGGCAGCCCCGCCTCAGCCGCCGCTTCGGCGAACAGCAGCGCGGTGAGCGGGGTCAGCTCGGCCGGCTTGAGCACGATCGTGTTGCCGGCGGCGATGGCGGGCAGGACCTTCCAGGCTGCCATCTGCAGGGGGTAGTTCCAGGGCGCCACCGAGCCCACGACACCGATGGCCTCCCGCCGGATCAACGAGGTGTGGTCGCCGGAGTACTCCCCCGCTGCCTTGCCGTCGAGGTTGCGGGCGGCGCCGGCGAAGAAGGCGACGTTGTCGATGGTGCCGGGCACGTCGAAACCCGTGCTGAGCCGGATCGGCTTGCCGGTCTGCCGCGACTCGACGCACGCGATGTCGTCGGCGCGCTCCTCCAGCAGGGCGGCCAGCCGGGTCAGGACTGCGGCGCGCTCGACCGGCGCGGCCCGCGACCACTCGGGAAAGGCATGCCGCGCCGCTGCCACGGCTGCGGCGACGTCGGCGGGACCTGCCAGGGAGACGGTCTCGACGGTCTGCCCGGTCGCGGGGTCGACCACGTCGAACCGCTCGGACCCGTCGTCGCCGGAGGCGGGTGGCCGGCGCTGTCCGGCGATGAACTGGTGCACGCGAGCGACTCCTCCCAACTACCCCACCAGAGGGTGCCGATCCTGTCAGACGTATCGGGCCCGGACAAGCGATTCCGTCGCGATACGCGTTTGTTACCACGAAATCAGGCTGTCCGACGGCCCCCGAGCCAAGTTCCCCGCACTGCCAGTCCGGGCCAGTCCCGGGCCGGCACCGCGAGCGGGTCCGCGGACAGCCACACCAGGTCGGCGCGCTTGCCGGCCGCAAGGGTGCCACGGGCCTGCTCCTCGAAGGACTGGTAGGCCGTGGCGACGGTGTAGGCGGCGAGGGCCGAGGCGGCCGGCAGCCTCTCGTGCGGGATCCATCCCTCGGCGGGGTGGCCGTCCTCGGTCTGCCGGGTCACCGCCACGGCGAGGCCCTCCAGCGGCCGGTACGAGCTGACCGGCCAGTCGCTGCCCATCGACACCACAGCACCGGTGGCGACCAGCGAGGCGAGCGGGTACTGCAGCGCGGCCCGCGTCGGCCCGAGGCGGGGGATCGTCAGGTCGCGTTGCACCGGGTCCAGCTGCGCCCACAGCGGCTGCGCGTTGGCGACGACGCCCCGGGCGGCGAACCGCGGCAGGTCCGCAGGGTCGACGACCTGGACGTGCGCGAGCACCGGGCGGCGGTCGCGCGCCCCGTTGACCTGGACCACGTGGTCGATCGCGTCCAGCGCGGACCGGATGCCGGCGTCCCCGATGGCGTGGATGTGCAGCCGAAACCCGTCGGCGTCGAAGGCCGCGGCAGCCGCGGCGAGCTCGGCACGGTCCCAGACCGGCAGGCCGCAGGAGTGTGGGTGGTCGTCGTACGGCGAGAGCATCGCCGCCGTGCCCGCCTCGACCACCCCGTCGGCGAAGAACTTGACGGTGTTCGCGGACACCTGCGGCGAGCCGGCAGCGGCGGCCCGGGCCGCTGCGAACTCCGCGCGCTGCTGCGGCCAGTCGCCCGGCTCGGCACGCAGCGCGATGTCGGCCCGGACCGACAGCCGCCCGGCGTCGGCAGCGGCGAGGTAGGCCGCCACGTCCTTGGGCCGCAGCGCCGCCTCCTGCACCCAGGTGATCCCGGCGGCGGCGAGCAGCGCCGTCGAGCGAGCCAGGCCGTCCACGTTGTCCTGGAAGGTCGGGCTCGGCGCGTGCCGGAGGACCAGTTCCATCGCGCTCCACTCGACCAGGGTGCCGAGAGGCGATCCGTCGGAGCGCCGGGCGATGGTGCCGGCCGGGGGGTCGGGGGTGGCGGCATCGATACCGGCGATCTGCAGCGCCGCGGAGTTGGCCCACGCGCAGTGGTGGTCGCTCGACTGGAGCACGACGGGCCGGTCGGGGGCAGCCGCGTCGAGCCAGTGCGCGTCGAACAAGCCGGCGGGCGCGAGCGTCGGCTCGTAGGGACCGCCGCTCACCCAGGGGTCGTCGGGGTGGTCGGCGGCGAACCGGCGTACCGCCTCGACGACCTCAGCCACCGTGGTGGCCTCACGCACCTGCGGTCCGGCGAGCTCGACACCACCCCACAGCGGGTGCACGTGCCCGTCGCCGAAACCCGGCAGCAGGGCGCCGCCCGCGAGGTCGACGACGTCGCCGGCCGTGTCGGCCAGCTCGAGGGCGTCGGCGTCCAGCGCCGCGATCCGGCCGTCGTGCACGGCCAGGGCGCGGGCCACGGTCCCGGCCGCGTCGAGCGTCCGCACCGTCCCGCCGACCAGCACCAGATCGACCCGCCCCTCCCCCACCCCCACCTCCCGATTCGACCACGTTGGGTAGGCCAGATGGGACGACAACAGGCCTGCCCGCCTGTTGTCGTCCCATCTCGCCTGGTGCCGCGAAGGCCGCTACCGCGGCCCGCTAGCTGTACGGCGGTGTCACACCTCGATGTTGGACATGACGTGCTTGATGCGGGTGTAGTCCTCGAAGCCGTACATCGACAGGTCCTTGCCGTGCCCCGAGTGCTTGAAGCCGCCATGCGGCATCTCGGCCACGAGCGGGATGTGCGCGTTGATCCAGACGCAGCCGAAGTCCAGCCGCTTGGCCATCCGCATCGCCCGTCCGTGGTTGCTGGTCCACACCGAGGAGGCGAGCCCGTACTTCACGCCGTTGGCCCAGCGCACCGCCTCGTCCTCGTCCGTGAAGCGCTGGACGGTGATGACGGGCCCGAAGATCTCGTCCTGGATCATCTCGTCGTCCTGCTGGAGGCCCGACACGACGGTCGCCTCGTGGAAGTAGCCGCCGGCCAGCGGACCGCCGAGCCGGTGGCCACCCGCCGCTACGGAAGCGTGGTCGGGCGTCCGCTGCAGGAAACCCATCACGCGGTCGAGCTGGTTGGCGTTGTTGAGCGGCCCGAAGAGCACGTCCGCGTCGTCGGGCACGCCCGTCTTGGCGTTGTTCTTGGCCTGCTCCGCCAGAGCGCTCACGAAGTCGTCGTGGATCCCGGGGGCAGCCAGCACCCGGGTGGCGGCGGTGCAGTCCTGGCCGGCATTGAAGTAGCCCGCGACGGCGATGGCCTCGGCAGCAGCCTCGAGGTCGGCGTCGTCGAAGATCACGACGGGTGCCTTCCCGCCGAGCTCGAGGTGCACCCGCTTGAGGTCGCGCGCCGCACTCGTGGCGACCTCCATGCCCGCTCGCACCGACCCGGTGATCGAGACCATCGCGGGCGTCGGGTGCTCGACCAGCGCGCGCCCGGTGTCGCGGTCGCCGGCGACGACGTTGAACACTCCGGGCGGCAGGAACTCGCCCATGATCTCGGCCATGAGCAGCGTGGACGAGGGCGTCGTGTCCGAAGGCTTGAGCACTACCGTGTTGCCGGCGGCGATGGCCGGCGCAAACTTCCAGACCGCCATCATCATCGGGTAGTTCCAGGGCGTGACCTGTGCGACGACGCCGATCGGCTCGCGGCGGATGAAAGAGGTGTGACCGGCGAGGTACTCCCCGGCCGACCGGCCCTCCAGCACCCGGGCCGCCCCCGCGAAGAAGCGGATCTGGTCGACCATCGGCGGGATCTCTTCCGACGTGGTCAGGGAGATCGGCTTGCCGGTGTTCTCCACCTCGGCCGCGACGAGCTCGTCGGCGCGCTCCTCGAACGCGTCGGCGATCCGCAGCAGCGCGCGCTGGCGCTCGCTGGGTGTCGTGTCCCGCCAGGTCTCGAACGCCGTGGCTGCCGCCTTCATCGCCGCGTCCACATCGGTGGCCGACGAGACGGGTGCCTGGGCGTAGGCCTGGCCCGTGGCCGGGTTGACGACCTCCGAGGTCCGGCCGTCGGCGGCCACGACCTGCTGGCCGTTGACGAAGTTGTGCAGGGTGCGGGTGCTCAACCTGACTCCTCGGCGGAAGACGCGGCACCGCCGCGTCGCGCGGGTTGTGGCCAGGACGCGCACGAGAGCGGTCCGACGGTGCCACGGGACGTCCGCAGCCTAGTGCGGATGTGGCCGGTATCAACAGCTACGGCGCCCCGGAACGACAGATTCAGCAAGATCTGATCGTTTTGGCGACGGAATCACTTGCCAAAGCGGCCCGAGGCCGCGAGGATCATGCACCATGGCGGGCAGGGATCGCAGCAACGGCAACGGCCTCGACGACGTCTCCAAGGCGATCATCGAGCAGCTGCAGGAGGACGGCCGGCGGCCGTACGCCGCCATCGGCAAGGCGGTCGGCCTGTCCGAGGCGGCGGTGCGTCAGCGGGTCCAGCGGCTGCTGGACGGGGGCGTCATGCAGATCGTCGCCGTCACCGACCCGCTACAGGTGGGCTTCCCCCGTCAGGCCATGATCGGCATCCGCTGCGAGGGCGACGTGGAGCTCGTCGCGAGCAAGATCGCCGACATGCCCGAGGTCGACTACGTCGTCATCACCGCTGGCGGCTTCGACCTGCTCGTCGAGGTGGTCTGCGAGGACGACGACCACCTGCTGGACCTGGTGAGCAAGCGCATTCGCGCCGTTCCGTCGGTCCGCACCACCGAGTCGTTCGTCTATCTCAAGCTCGAGAAGCAGCTCTACAACTGGGGCACCCGCTGACGCGGAGCACATCACAGGGCGCCCACCACCCACGGGTACCCCTCACTCAGGAAGCGACATGACAATCTCCTCGCAAGACGTACACGAGCTCGACCATGACACCGCCCGCCAGGCGGCGACCCAGGCAGGCGCCCGCGACCACCTGTGGATGCACTTCACGCGGATGTCGACCTACCAGCACTCGGACGTTCCGGTCATCGTGCGTGGCGACGGCCCGTACATCTGGGACGACAAGGGCCGCCGCTACCTCGACGGCCTCGCCGGGCTGTTCGTCGTACAGGTCGGGCACGGTCGCACCGAGCTGGCCGAGGCCGCGGCCAAGCAGGCGAGCGAGCTCGCGTTCTTCCCCCTCTGGTCCTACGCGCACCCGAAGGCCGTCGAGCTCGCCGAGCGGCTCGCCCACCTCGCCCCCGGTGACCTCAACCGCATCTTCTTCACGACGGGCGGCGGCGAGGCCGTCGAGAGCGCCTGGAAGGTCGCGAAGCAGTACTTCAAGCTGACCGGCAAGCCGATGAAGCACAAGGTCATCAGCCGCGCCATCGCCTACCACGGCACGCCGCAAGGCGCCCTGTCGATCACCGGCATCCCTGCGGCCAAGGCGATGTTCGAGCCGCTGGTGCCCGGCGCGCACAAGGTGCCCAACACCAACTTCTACCGCGCACCCGAGCACGGCGACGACCTCGAAGCCTTCGGACTGTGGGCGGCCAACCGCATCGAGGAGGCCATCGAGTTCGAGGGCCCGGAGACGGTCGCTGCGGTCTTCCTCGAGCCGGTGCAGAACTCCGGTGGCTGCTTCCCTCCGCCCCCCGGATACTTTCAGCGGGTGCGCGAGATCTGCGACAAGTACGACGTGCTGCTCGTCTCCGACGAGGTCATCTGCGCCTTCGGTCGGCTGGGCCACTACTTCGGCGCGGAGCGCTTCGGCTACCAGCCCGACATCATCACATGCGCCAAGGGCCTGACGTCGGGCTACTCCCCCATCGGCGCGATGATCGCCAGCGACCGCATCATGGAGCCGTTCCTCAAGGGACAGACATCCTTCGCGCACGGCTACACGTTCGGCGGCCACCCCGTGTCCGCGGCCGTCGCGCTCGCCAACCTCGACATCTTCGAGCGGGAGAAGCTCAACGAGCACGTGCAGCAGAACGGCCCAGCGTTCCGGCGCACCCTCGAGAAGCTCAACGACCTGCCCATCGTCGGTGACGTGCGCGGTGACGGTTTCTTCTACGGCATCGAGATGGTCAAGGACAAGAGCACCCGGGAGACGTTCAACGACGACGAGTCGGAGCGGCTGCTGCGCGGGTTCCTGTCCAAGGCACTGTTCGACGCGGGTCTCTACTGCCGCGCCGACGACCGGGGCGACCCCGTCATCCAGCTCTCGCCGCCGCTGATCTGTGACCAGTCGCACTTCGACGAGATGGAGCAGATCCTGCGATCGGTGCTGACTGAGGCATGGAGCCGTCTCTGAGCCGCACCTCGGTACGGCGGCTGCCCGCCAAGCAGGTGCAGGACCGCGCCGCTCTCGATGCGGTCCTCGACGCCGGCAAGGTCGCGCACGTGGCGGTTCTCGACGACGCCGCGCAGCCCTACGTCGTGCCGGTCGCGTACGCCCGTGCCGGCGACACGGTGCTCTTCCACGGCTCGACCGCCAGCCGCCTCTTCCGTTCGCTGGCCGCGGGCGCGTCGACGTGTCTCACGGTGACATTGCTCGACGGTCTCGTCGTGGCGCGCTCGGTGTTCGAGTCGTCGATGCACTATCGATCAGCGATGGTGCTCGGCGTCGCCACGCCGGTCACCGGCGCTGCAAGACGTGAGGCACTCGAGCGGATCACCGAGCACCTGATGCCCGGACGGTGGGCCGAGGCGCGCCAGCCGAGCCCCAAGGAGCTCGCGGCCACGCAGGTACTGTCCCTCCCGCTGGACGAGTGGTCGGTCAAGGTGAGCGACGGTCCGCCCGACGACGCGGCGGACGACCTCGACCTGCCGGTCTGGGCGGGCGTCGTGCCGTTGCGGCCGCAGCCGTACGACGCCGCGGTCCCCGCGCCGGATCTGCGCCACGACCTCGACGTTCCGGACTATGTCCGCGCCTGGGCTTCGCAGTGACGGCGTACCTGGCACCGGCGCCGTCGTACCGCTCGTTGTCCTTGTGGCACGACACCGCGGACGACGACTGGGTCCCCCGCCCCGCGCTGCCCGGCGACCGCGAGGCAGACGTCGCCATCGTCGGAGCGGGCTTCACCGGTCTGTGGACGGCTTACTACCTCGCTGCGCTCGACCCGTCGTTGCGGATCGTCGTGCTGGAGGCGGACGTCGCCGGGTTCGGTGCCAGCGGACGCAATGGTGGCTGGTGCTCGGCACTGTTCCCGGCGTCGCTGGACTGGCTGGCGCGCCGCCACGGCCGAGAGGCCGCGGTGGCGCAGTACCGCGCGATGCAGCAGTCCATCGACGAGATCGGGCGCGTGGTGGAGGCCGAGGGCATCGAGTGCTCGTGGCGCAAGGGCGGCACGGTGTCGCTCGCCCGCAGTCCCGTGCAGCTGCAACGGGCCCAGGCTCGGGTCCGCGACGCGCGGTCGTGGGGCTTCGGACCCGACGACCTGCAACTGCTGGACGCACAGGAGGCCCATGAGCGGCTGGGCGCGACCGACGTGCTCGGTGGCACCTACACGCCGCACTGCGCGGCCATCCACCCCGCGCGGCTGGTGCGTGGCCTGGCCCGCGCCGTCGAGCAGCGCGGCGTCACCATCCACGAGGCCACAACGGTCACGTCCATCGAGCCGCACATCGTGCGTACGTCGCACGGCTCCGTGCGCGCCGAGGTCGTGGTGCGTGCGACCGAGGGCTTCACGGCGAGACTGCCGGGCCACCGCCGCGCCCTCGCCCCGGTCTACTCGTTGATGATCGCGACCGAGCCGTTGGCACCGGCCGTGTGGGATCGCATCGGGCTGCGCCAGCGCGAGACGTGGAACGATCTGCGGCACCTGGTCATCTACGGCCAGCGCACCGCCGATGACCGGCTCGCCTTCGGTGGCCGCGGGGCGCCGTACCACTTTGCCTCGCGCATCCGACCGGGCTTCGACCGGGAGCCGCAGGTGTTCGACGCGCTGCGGCAGGTGCTGGTGGAGCTCTTCCCTGAGGTGCACGACGCTGCCCTCACCCATGCGTGGGGTGGGCCGCTCGGCATCGCGCGCGACTGGTGCGCATCCGTCGGCCTCGACCGCAGCAGTGGGCTGGCGTGGGCGGGTGGGTACGTCGGTGACGGCGTGAGCACGACGAACCTCGCCGGGCGCACTCTGGCCGACCTGGTGCTCGGAGAGGACACCGAGCTGACCCGCCTGCCGTGGGTCGGCCACCGTTCGCGACCGTGGGAGCCCGAGCCCCTGCGCTGGCTGGGGGTCACCGCATCGCTGCGGGTGATGTCGGCAGCGGACGCCGAGGAGACGCGGACCGGACGCCAGTCGAGGCGAGCGGCCCTGCTGTCCAGGCTGCTCGGTCACTGACCTGGTCAGGTCGCGTCCTTTGGGTCCGCCGGTGCCGGCGGCACCCCTGGTGGGCACGAGTAGCCCTCTGTCCGGCCCCGGGTGATCATTTCGAACCGTTGACGCCGCAGATAGTTAGGAGAAGTGTGGGGACATCAGGCCGGCCACGTCGCCATGCGCGTGGCCGGTTCTCCCGGGAGGGGTCCGCACATGCAGGTGCCAGCGCCGTTCGACTATGAACGGGCCACGAGCGTCGACCACGTCCTCACCCTCCTGGCCGAGCGACCAGGAGACGCACGGATTGTTGCCGGTGGGCACAGCCTGTTACCGATGATGAAGCTCAGGCTGGCCCAGCCGGAGATGCTCATCGACATCAACGACCTGACCGACCTCGACTACATCCGGGTCGACGGGGACGAGATCGCGATCGGTGCGATGACCCGGCACGCCGGACTGCTCTCGTCGGCGCTGCTCGGCGAGCACTACCGCATCTTCAGGGACGCGGAGCGGGTCATCGCCGACCCGATCGTGCGCAACCGCGGCACGATCGGTGGCTCCCTCTGCCAGGCCGACCCGTCCGAGGACCTCTCCGCGGTCGCCTCGGCGCTGCGGGCGACGGTCGTGATCCAGTCGGCCACCGGGCGGCGCACGGTCGACGCGCGCGACTTCCACCAGGGGCCCTACGAGACGGCGGTGGGCGACGCCGAGATGCTCGTCGAGGTCCGCGTCCCGATCCGGCCGGGAGCGGGCAGCGCCTACGAGAAGGTCGAGCGACGGGCCGGTGACTGGGCCGTCGCGTCGGCCGGTGCGTTTGTACAGCTCGACGGCGACACCATCAAGGACGTCGGCCTCGGCCTGACAGCGGTGGGTGCCCCGCACTTCACCTGTGTCGAGGCCGAGGAGGCGCTGCGCGGACAGGCGGCGTCGGCGGAGAACGTCGCCGCCGCCGCCCAGCTGTGCCACGACGCCTGCCAGCCGCAGGCCGACCAGCGCGGGCCCGAGGACTACAAGCGGCACCTGGCGCGCGAGCTGAGCAGACGCGTCCTGACCACGTCGATCGCCAGGGCACGGGGGGAGCAAAGCTGATGCAGGTAACGATGACCGTCAACGGCAACGAGGTGACCGAGGACATCGAGCCGCGGCTGCTTCTCGTGCACTTCGTTCGCGACGTGCTCGGCCTGACCGGTACCCACTGGGGATGTGACACCTCCAACTGTGGCGCCTGCGTCCTGTGGCTCGACGACGTACCGGTCAAGAGCTGCACCACCCTCGCGGTGATGGCGAGCGGCCGGTCGGTGCGCACCGTGGAGGACCTGGCACAGGGCGGCGTTCTCGACCCCGTCCAGGAAGGATTCATGCAAGAACACGGGTTGCAGTGCGGCTTCTGTACACCCGGCATGTTGATGACAGCCCGCTGGCTGCTCGACCACGACGCCGACCCGGACGAGAACACCATCCGTGAGGCGATCGCCGGCAACGTGTGCCGGTGCACCGGCTACGAGAACATCGTGCGCTCGATCCGATGGGCCGCTGCCCACGCGGATGGCGCCGAACAGCAGGCCGCACCTGCCACGGACGAGGTGACGGCATGACGACCACCGACACCCCCGGCACCACCGCCGACGTACCTCGCGCGCGGACGGCCGAGGCAGCCGGCGCGCCGGAGGCACCGCTCAGCGCGGCGGGCAACCCGATCGGTTTCGGTCGCATGCTGCGCAAGGAGGACGCGCGGTTCCTGCGCGGCCAGGGCAAGTACGTCGACGACGTGCAGCTGCCCGGCATGCTGCACGGCGCGGTGCTGCGCAGCCCCCACGCCCACGCGCGCATCGTGTCGATCGACACCAGCGCAGCCGAGGCGCACCCCAAGGTCCGAGCCGTCATCACGGGTGCAGTGCTAGAGACGCTCAACCTTGCCTGGATGCCCACGCTGTCCGGCGACGTGCAGTCGGTGCTGTGCACAGACAAGGTCCGCTTCCAGGGCCAGGAAGTGGCGTTCGTCGTGGCCGACGACCACTACTCCGCGCGCGACGCGCTCGAGCTGATCGACGTGGAGTACGCCCCGCTCCCCGCGGTGGTCGACGCGCGCAAGGCACTCGACCCCGATGCGCCACTCATCCGCGACGACCTCGAGGGCCGCACCGACAACAAGATCTACGACTGGGAGGCCGGCGACGCCGCTGCCTGCGACGACGTCTTCTCTCGCGCCGACGTCGTCGTCACGCAGGACATGGTCTATCCGCGCGTGCACCCGGCGCCGATGGAGACCTGTGGCTCGGTGGCTCACATGGACCCCGTCTCGGGCAAGCTGACGATCTGGACGACGACGCAGGCACCACACGCCCACCGCACGCTCTACGCGATCGTGGCCGGGCTGCCGGAACACAAGATCCAGGTCATCTCCCCCGACATCGGGGGCGGCTTCGGCAACAAGGTCGGCATCTATCCCGGCTACGTGTGCTCGATCGTCGGCTCGATCCTCACCGGCAAACCGGTCAAGTGGGTGGAGGACCGCTCCGAGAACCTCATGTCCACGTCGTTCGCCCGCGACTACCACATGCACGGCGAGATCGCGGCAACGCGGGAAGGCAAGATCCTCGGGCTGCGGGTCAACGTGCTCGCCGACCACGGTGCGTTCAACGGTGTCGCACAGCCCACGAAGTACCCCGCCGGCTTCTTCCATATCTTCACCGGTTCCTACGACTACGCGGCCGCGCACTGCAACGTCACGGCGGTCTACTCCAACAAGGCGCCGGGCGGTGTCGCCTACGCCTGCTCGTTCCGCATCACCGAAGCGGTCTATCTCGTGGAACGCATGGTCGACTGTCTGGCCGACGAGCTGTCCATGGACCCCGCCGCGCTGCGGATGCAGAACCTGCTGCAGCCCGAGCAGTTCCCGTACACGACACCGACGGGCTGGGAGTACGACTCCGGCAACTACCCGGCGGCGCTGACCGAGGCCATGCGCATCGCGGGGTACGACGAGCTGCGCGCTGAGCAGGCTGCCCTACGCGCGGACCCTGACTCCACGTCCATGATGGGCATCGGCCTGTCGTTCTTCACCGAGGGTGTCGGCGCCGGTCCGCGAAAGCACATGGACATCCTCGGTCTCGGCATGGCCGACGGCTGCGACCTTCGGGTACACCCGACCGGCAAGGCGGTACTGCGCCTGAGCGTGCAGAGCCAAGGCCAGGGCCACGAGACGACCTTCGCGCAGATCGTGGCGCAGGAGCTCGGCATCCCGCCCGAGGACATCGAGGTCGTCCACGGCGACACCGACAACACGCCGTTCGGGCTGGGCACGTACGGCTCGAGGTCGACCCCGGTGTCGGGGGCCGCAGCGGCGGTGGCGGCTCGGCGTGTCAAGGACAAGTCCAGGATCATCGCGGCCGCTTCGCTGGAGTGCTCGCCCGACGACCTCGAGTGGGACCACGGTCGCTGGCACGTCAAGGGTGACCCGAACCAGGCCAAGACGATCGCCGAGATCGCGATGCTGGCGCACGGCACCCTCGAGCTGCCCGACGGCATGGAGGGCCATCTGGACGCCCAGGTCGTCTACGACCCGCCGGAGCTCACCTACCCGTTCGGCGCCTACATCTCGGTGGTCGACGTCGACAAGGGAACGGGCGCCGTCAAGGTACGACGGTTCATCGCCGTCGACGACTGCGGACCGCGCATCAACCCGATGATCGTCGAGGGCCAGGTGCACGGCGGTCTGGCCGACGGCATCGGCATGGCTCTGATGGAGGTCATCGCTTTCGAGGAGGACGGCAACAACGTCGGAGGCTCCTTCCTCAACTACCTGTTGCCCACGTCGATGGAGTGCCCCAGCTACGAGCTCGGCCAGACCGTCACGCCGTCGCCGCACCACCCGCTCGGGGTCAAGGGTGTTGGTGAGTCGGCCACCGTCGGCTCCCCCGCGGCGATCGTCAATGCCGTGCTGGACGCGCTGCAGATCAGACACGCCGACATGCCGCTCACCCCGGCCGCAGTGTGGCGGGCGCAGCAGGGCAACCCGATCCGTACCGACCTAGCAATCGTCTAGGAGCAGCCGTCGACGATGAGCCGTAACGATGTGAGCGAGCGGGCGGCGGCGCTGCGCGCGGATCGCGTGCCGTACGTCCACGTCCGCGTCGTGCTCGCCGAGCGGCCCACGTCGGCGAAGCCGGGCGACGAGGCACTGGTGCTGGGCGACGGCTCGATGGAGGGCTTCGTCGGCGGCACCTGCGCCGAGACGACCGTGCGCAGCCAGTCGCTGGCTCTGCTCGACTCGGGCGACACGGAGCTGTTGCGCATCACGCCCGACCCCGAGGGCGACCAGCCGGGCAAGCGCGTCGTACACAACCCGTGCTTGTCCGGCGGGACACTCGAGCTGTTCCTGGAGCCTGTCATGCCACCACCGCTCGTGCTCGTGGCCGGCGATGCCCCCATCGCCCGGGCCTTGCTGAGCCTTGGTGCATCCCTCGGCTATGACCTGCAGCCGTTCGGCTCCGTCGACCTGGCCGGCTCGTCGGGCGTCGTCGTGGCCTCGCACGGTCGCGACGAGGAGGCCGCTCTGTCGGCCGCACTCGAGGCGGACGTGCCCTACATCGGGCTCGTCGCGAGCAAGACGAGGGGACACGCGGTGCTCTCGTCCCTCGGCGACGACGCGGTGGCGCGGGTGCGTTCACCTGCGGGGCTGGACATCGGTGCCCGCACCGCCGAGGAGGTCGCTCTCTCGATCCTGGCGGAGGTCGTGTCAGTACGCCCGCGGCCGACGCACGCCGGCGAGGTCGCGGGCGCAGCCCCCATCGGTGA
>JAVEDJ010000166.1 GCA_030841025.1 Actinomycetota bacterium | reverse complement strand
GCAATAGAGTGGGTGCGTCCCACCTGCCCGAGGAGTCCTTGATGAATGCCGCCGAGACGCCTTTCTGGGGACCCGACTTCGCCGAGCTGTCCTCCACCGACCCCGAGATCGCCGATGTCGTCCTCGGCGAGCTCGACCGCCTGCGGGGCGGCCTGCAGCTGATCGCCAGCGAGAACTTCACCTCACCGGCGGTGCTGGCGGCGCTCGGCTCGACGCTGTCCAACAAGTACGCCGAGGGCTATCCGGGTCGGCGTTACTACGGCGGCTGCCAGCAGGTCGACCGCGCGGAGGAGCTCGGCCGGGAGCGCGCGCGGGAGCTGTTCGGCTCGCCCGGTGTCGACGTACACGTCAACCTGCAGCCGCACTCGGGCGCGAGCGCGAACCTCGCGACGTACGCCGCGTTGCTGCAGCCCGGTGACACCGTGCTGGCCATGTCGTTGCCGCACGGTGGTCACCTGACGCACGGCTCCAAGGTCAGCTTCTCCGGCACGTGGTTCCGCCCCGTGTCCTACACCGTGCGTCGCGACACCGAGCTCATCGACTACGACGAGGTCCGCGACCTGGCTCATACGCACCGACCGAAGATGATCATCGCTGGTGCGACGGCCTACCCGCGGCTCATCGACTTTGCCCGGTTCCGCGAGATCGCCGACGACGTGGGTGCCTGGCTGGTGGTCGACGCGGCGCACTTCATCGGCCTGGTCGCGGGCAAGGCGATCCCGTCACCGGTCCCGTACGCCGACGTGCTGACCTTCACCACGCACAAGGTTCTTCGTGGTCCACGTGGCGGCATGATCGTGTGCAAGCCCGAGCTGGCGCAGCGGATCGACAAGGCGGTCTTCCCGTTCCTGCAGGGTGGTCCGCTGATGCACGCGGTCGCCGCGAAGGCGGTTGCCCTCAAGGAGTGCCTGCAGCCGTCGTACCAGACCTACGCGCAACGGGTCATCGCCAACGCCCAGGCGTTGGCCGACGGTCTTGCGTCCGAGGGGATGCGCCCGGTGTCCGGTGGCACCGACACCCACCTCGCTCTGGTGGACCTCCGTGAGCTCGATGTAACGGGCCGCCAGGCCGAGGAGCGCTGTGACGCGGCTCGCATCACCCTGAACAAGAACGCGATCCCCTACGACCCGCAGCCACCCATGACCGCCTCGGGCATCCGAGTCGGCACGCCAGCCGTGACGACACAGGGCATGACGGAAGGGGACATGAAGGAGGTGGCCACCCTGATCGGTCGCGCCGTTCGCGACGGCGACGGTTCTGCTGCGCATGACGTGGCGTCGGCGGTGGGTGCGCTCGTCGCGCGCCACCCGGCGTACGCGCGTTAGCCGCAGGCCGGATCTCTCGTGCGCGAGTACCTCCTCGTTCTGATGGTCGCTGCGGCGGTGACCTATCTGGTGACACCCGTCGCGCGCCGCATCGCCCTGCGCTGGGGTGCCATGACGGAGGTGCGCGACCGCGATGTGCACGCCATACCGACACCCCGGCTCGGCGGTGTCGCCATGCTCGTGGGCTTCATGGCCGCGCTGCTGGTGGCCGTGCACCTGCCGTTCCTCGGGCCTACCTTCGCCGACGGCCACGACGCCCGGGCGCTGCTGACCGGTGCCGTGCTCATCTGTCTGCTCGGCGTCGCGGACGACAAGTGGGGGCTCGACGCCATCACCAAGCTCGCCGGCCAGGTGCTGGCCGCGGGTGTAATGGTGCTGCAGGGCGTGCAGATGCTGTACCTGCCGGTGGGTGGGCTCGGTGGAGGAGGTACGGCGGGCAGCCCGCCCGGAGCCTTCGTGCTCGGCTCGGCGCTGGGCTCGGTGCTGACGATCTTCGTCGTCGTGGCGACCATCAACGCGGTCAACTTCGTCGACGGCCTCGACGGCCTCGCGGCGGGCATCGTGGCGATCGCTGCCTCGTCGTTCTTCGCGTTCTCCTACCTGCTCGCGATCAATGACGGGCTCTCCCGGGCCACGACGTCGGGCATCGTCGCGGTGTCGCTGATGGGCATGTGCATCGGTTTCCTGCCCCACAACTTCAGCCCGGCCCGCATCTTCATGGGCGACTCCGGCTCGATGCTGATCGGTCTGCTGCTGGCCTCGACGACCGTCACGCTGACCGGCAGCGTCAACCCCAACGACGTGAGCGGAGACATCGCCCCGGCCCTGTTGCCGCTGGTGCTGCCGGTGGCGGTGATGGTGGTGCCGTTCGTCGATGTGCTGCTGGCGATCATCCGGCGTACGAGGGCGGGACGGTCGCCGTTCGCCCCGGACAAGCAGCACCTGCACCACCGGCTGCTCGAGATCGGTCACTCCCACGCCCGCGCGGTGATCGTGATGTACCTCTGGTCGGCCGTCATCGCGTACGGCGCCACGGCCACCGTGCTGCCTCTGGGCCCGGTCGCCCTCGTCGCGAGCTTCGTCGGCGTCGTCGTCGTCGCCCTCGTGCTCACCATGAAGCTGCCGCGGTTGCGTCGCGAGGAGGGCACGTTCACGGGCGTGTGGCGGAGCCGGTCGCGATGAAGATCGAACGCGAGCTGCTCGGCCCGGCCACGGTCACGGCGGCCGCCGCCGGGCTGGTGACGGCCATCGTCGCGCTGCTGGTGGGTGGCGGCAGCGCCTTGCTGGCTTCCCTGGTCGGCACCGTGCTCGTCCTCGCCTGCCTGCTGTTGGGCCAGCTGCCGCTGGTGCTGGCCGCCCGGGGGCGCAAGGGCATGGGCGCGTTCCTGCTGCTCTTCGGTTATTTCGGGCAGGTGGGGCTGCTGCTGATTGCCCTGCTCGTGGTCCTCGACACGGGGGTCCTGGACCGAAAGCCGCTCGGCGTGGCGGTCATCGTGTGCTCGCTCGCCTGGACGGCGGCCGCGGTGCGGACATTCCTGCGCTGGAGGCCGACACTGATCGAGCCGCTCCCGCCGGAGCAGCAGGCTGCGGCCGACCGCCTGGCGGCCGAGGAACGTCGCGAAAGACGGTCGGGGCAGCGCTGATAGGGTCGGCGCGCATGATCGACGAGGCCCCGCAGGACGCCTCCGGAGGAAAGCCTCCGGAGCCACCGTTCCGTGAGGTCGATGGCTGGGCGGTAGTCAGCTATCTCATCACTGGCGTGCTGTTCTACGGCGCCATCGGGTGGTTGATCGACGTGTGGCTGGGGACCCGGGGATTCGTCGCCGGAGGGATCGTCGTAGGTGCAGCCGCCGGAATCGTCCTCGTATGGCTCCGGTACAGTAAGCCCTGATCCCGAAAGCATTTTGCTCGCCGATGCACCGCGCCGGAAATGGAGACGCCTTGCACCTGGTCAACGTCGCCCAGGCGGCTGGAGGGGAGCCCTTCCACGCCCCCGGCCCAGGTGACTTCGAGTTCCCGCCGCTGTTCGGCTTCTTCACCAAGCCGATGCTCATCGTCGTACTGGCGGCGCTGTTTGTGGGGATCGGCTTCTACCTCGCCGCACGCCGAGCGTCCCTCGTCCCGTCCAAGGGCCAGTTCCTCGGCGAGGGCGTCTACGGCTTCGTGCGCAACAGCATCGTCGGCGACACCATCGGTCTTCGCGACGGCCTGAAGTTCGTGCCCTACCTCGTCACCCTGTTCAGCTTCATCGCAGTGCTGAACCTCTCCGGGATCCTGCCGGTGCTGCAGTTCCCCGCGACGTCCCGGATCGCCATCCCCCTGTTCCTGGCGCTGATCTCGTGGGTGATCTACAACTACATCGGCATCAAGCGGCATGGCTTCGTGGGCTACTTCAAGGCCATGATGTTCCCGCCGGGCCTGCCCAAGCCCATCTACGTCCTGCTGGCACCGCTCGAGCTGCTCTCGACTGTGATCATCCGGCCGATCACGCTGACGCTCCGACTCACGCTGAACATGTTCGCCGGCCACCTCGTGCTGCTGGTCTGCATCCTCGGCGGGGAGTACCTCCTCGTCGAGAAGGGCGGCGTCTTCGCGGCCCTGAGCGTGGTGCCGTTCGCCTTTTCCATCGTCCTGACCTTCTTCGAAGCGTTCGTCCAGGTCCTCCAGGCGTATGTCTTCGTCCTGCTCTCCGCCCTGTACATCGCCGGCGCTCTCGCCGACGAGCACTGAGCACCACCGTCTGAACCTCAACGCTCGAACCGAGAAGGGACCCACAGTGAACGGCACCATCAACGGCAGCCTCAACATGATCGGCTACGGCCTGGCGGCGATCGGCCCCGGCGTCGGCATCGGCCTGATCTTCGCCGCCTACATCAGCGGCGTGGCTCGCCAGCCCGAGGCTCGCGGTGTGCTCCAGGGCATCGCCATCCTGGGCTTCGCCCTCGCAGAGGCGCTTGCCATCATCGGCATCGGCCTCGCCTTCGTCCTTTCCTAGTCGAGAGGTCCGCAGATGCACACGCTGGCCGCAGTGCTGGCAGCCGAGGGAGAGCCCAACCCCCTCCTCCCGCACACATCCGAGCTCATCGTCGGCACGATCGCCTTCGCGCTGCTGTACTTCTTCCTCAGGAGCAAGGTCTTCCCGATCTTCGAGAAGACGTACGCCGAGCGCCGCGACGCCATCGAGGGCGGCATGGAGCGCGCGAAGCAGCTCCAGGAGGAGGCGAAGGAAGCACTCGCGCAGTACCGCGAGCAGCTTGCCGACGCGCGCCACGAGGCGGCCCGGCTGCGCGAGGAGGCTCGGGAGCAGGGGGCGGCGATCATCGCCGAGATGCGCGAGCAGGCGCAGGCCGAGTCCCGGCGCATCGTCGAGGCCGCCCACCAGCAGATCGAGGCGGACAAGGCCCAGGCGCTGCACCAGCTGCGCTCCACGGTGGGCACGCTGGCGACCGAGCTCGCGGCCCGCATCGTCGGTGAGGCGCTGCAGGACGACGCCCGGCAGCGCTCGGTCATCGACCGGTTCCTCGAGGACCTCGACCGCACCGCGGACGAGTCGCCCGACACGGCGGCGCCCGAAGGCGCTGCGCGCGCATGAGTGCCGCTCACCTGCAGGGTGTCAGCCGCGGCTCGCTCGCCGCTGCGCGCGAGAACCTCGACACCCTGGTGCGCGGGGGTGACGTCGACCTGAGCGCGCTGGCCGACCAGCTGTTCGCCGTCACCGTGGTGCTCGACCGCGAGATCGGCCTGCGGCGGGCCCTGACCGACCCGGCTCGTAACGGTGACGCGCGCGCGGAACTGGCCCGTGCCGTGTTCGGGGAGTGGCTCACCGGGGCGGCGCTCGACCTGTTCGTCTGGCTGGTGCGCTCCTCGTGGTCCGGGTCGCGCGACCTCGCGGACGCCACCGAGATCCTCGCCGCGGAGGCGGTCGTCGGGGCCGCCGACAAGGCGGGCCGCCTCGACGCCCTCGAGGACGAGCTGTTCCGGGTCGGGCGCATCGTTGCGGCCAATCCGCAGCTGCGCGCCGCGCTGTCCGATCAGTCGGCGCCCGCCGAGGCGCGCGTGGCCCTGATCGAGGGGCTGCTCGACGGAAAGGTCTCGCAGGAGACCCTGCGGCTGGTCCGCCAGGCGGTCGCCGAGCCACGCGGGCGGCACTTCGTCGACACGATCGAGATCTACGGCGCCGCCGCAGCCGATCGGCGTAGCCGTATGGTCGCACTGGTGACGGCGGCCGTGCCGCTCACCGAGGAGCAGCGCGAGCGGCTCGCCGCGGCCCTCGGTCGGATGTACGGCCACGACGTGCACCTGAACATCGAGATCGACCCCGAGCTCATCGGGGGCCTGCGGGTCGCGATCGGCGACGAAGTCATCGACGGGTCGGTCGCGACCAAGCTCGACGACGCAAGGCGCAGACTTGCCGGATAGGCGCTCGAGAACGCGCGACAACGACGCAGACCACACCACGACACGATCCACAGAGCCAAGAGAGCAGGGAAGCCCACGATGTCCGAGCTGACGATCCGGCCGGAGGAGATCCGCGACGCTCTGGAGCGCTTCGTCTCCTCCTACGAGCCCGAGGCTGCCGGACGCGAGGAGGTTGGGCACGTCACCGAGGCGGGCGACGGCATCGCCCGCATCGAGGGCCTGCCCTCGACGATGGCCAACGAGCTGCTCGAGTTCGAGGACGGCACGCTCGGTCTTGCCCTGAACCTCGACGTGCGCGAGATCGGCGCCGTCGTACTCGGTGAGTTCCGCGGCATCGAGGAGGGCCAGGCGGTCAAGCGCACCGGCGACATCCTCTCGGTCGCCGTCGGCGACGGCTACCTCGGTCGCGTCGTGGACCCGCTCGGCAAGCCCCTCGACGGCAAGGGAGAGATCGAGTCCTCCGAGCGTCGTGCGCTCGAGCTCCAGGCGCCCTCGGTCGTCCAGCGCCAGGGAGTCAAGGAGCCGTTGCAGACCGGCGTCAAGGCGATCGACGCCATGACGGCCATCGGCCGCGGACAACGCCAGCTCATCATCGGTGACCGGCAGACCGGGAAGACTGCGGTCTGCCTCGACACGATCATCAACCAGAGGGCCAACTGGGAGTCCGGCGACCCCAAGCGCCAGGTCAAGTGCATCTACGTCGCCATCGGCCAGAAGGGGTCCACGATCGCCGGGATCCGCTCGGCGCTCGAGGAGAACGGCGCGCTGGAGTACACCACCATCGTCGCGGCACCTGCTTCGGACCCGGCCGGCTTCAAGTACCTCGCGCCCTACACCGGCTCGGCCATCGGCCAGCACTGGATGTACCAGGGTCAGCACGTCCTGATCGTGTTCGACGACCTGTCCAAGCAGGCCGACGCCTACCGCGCCGTGTCCCTCCTGCTGCGCCGCCCGCCCGGCCGCGAGGCCTACCCCGGCGACGTCTTCTACCTCCACTCGCGGCTGCTCGAGCGCTGCGCCAAGCTCTCCGACGACCTCGGTGGCGGCTCGATGACCGGCCTGCCGATCATCGAGACCAAGGGCAACGACGTCTCGGCGTTCATCCCGACCAACTGCATCTCGATCACCGACGGTCAGTGCTTCCTCGAGACAGACCTGTTCAACTCCGGTGTGCGGCCGGCCATCAACGTCGGCGTCTCGGTGTCCCGCGTCGGCGGTTCGGCCCAGGTCAAGGGCATGCGGAAGGTCGCCGGCCGGCTCCGGCTGGACCTCGCGCAATACCGCGAGCTCGAGGCGTTCGCCGCCTTCGGCTCCGACCTCGACGCGGCGTCCAAGGCCCAGTTGGCGCGCGGTGCACGCCTGGTCGAGCTGCTCAAGCAGCCGCAGTACAGCCCGTTCTCGGTCGAGGACGAGATCGTCTCCATCTGGACGGGTACCACCGGCAAGCTCGACGACGTACCGGTCGAGGACGTCCGCCGCTTCGAGCGGGAGTTCCTCGATTACCTGCACCGCGAGCAGAAGGGACTGGTCGACGCCATCGCGGAGACCAAGGACCTCAGCGACGACATCGTCCAGAAGCTCGAAGAGGCAGTCGACTCCTTCAAGAAGCAGTTCGAGACGAGCGAAGGCAAGCTGCTCGTCAACGAGGAGCCGGTCGAGGCCATGGAAAAGGACGAGGTCGAGCAGGAGAAGATCACCAGGCACGTGCGCAAGCCCGCGGACAAGAGGTAACTGATGGGTGCACAGCTGCGGATCTACCGCCGGCGCATCAAGACGGTGAACTCCACCAAGAAGATCACCAAGGCGATGGAGCTCATCGCCGCGTCGCGCATCGTCAAGGCGCAGCAGCGCGTTGCCGACTCCACGCCGTACGCCGAAGCGATCACGCGTGCGGTGTCGGCGGTGGCCTCCTACTCCGATGTTGACCACCCGTTGACGCACTCGCCAGGCCAGGAAGACGACAAGCCCGCCACCAGAGCGGCCAAGCTGCTGATCACCAGTGACCGTGGGCTGGCTGGGGCCTACTCCTCCAACGCCATCCGGGAGGGCGAGCGGCTCACCGAGCTGCTGCACTCGGAGAACAAGGAGGTCGTCCCGTTCGTGGTCGGCCGCAAGGGCGTCGGGTTCTACCGCTTCCGCAACCGCGAGCTCGCGGGGGAGTGGACGGGCTTCAGTGAGAGTCCGTCCTACCAGGACGCCAAGGAGGTCGCGGATGCGGTCATCGAGGCGTTCCTGAAGCCGACCGACGAGGGTGGTGTCGACGAGATCCACATCGTCTACACCCAGTTCATCAGCATGGTGACCCAGAAGACCGTGACCCGCCGGTTGCTGCCCCTCGAGGTCGAGGAGACCGAGGACGAGCCCGAGAGCGGCACGATGCCGCTGTACGAGTTCGAGCCGTCGGCCGAGGACGTTCTTGACGCGCTGCTGCCGCGGTACGTCGAGAGCCGGGTCTACAACGCGCTGCTCCAGTCCGCGGCCTCCGAGCTCGCGGCACGTCGCCGGGCGATGAAGTCGGCGACCGACAACGCAACCGAGCTCATCAAGACGTTTACCCAGAAGGCCAACGCAGCCCGCCAGGCCGAGATCACCCAGGAAATCAGCGAGATCGTCGGTGGCGCCAACGCGCTGGCCGACGCAACCGCCGGGAGTGAGTGAGAGATGACCGCAGTAGCAGAGACCCCCTCCGACCAGGCCGCAGAGGCCGGCACCGGTCGAGTAGCCAGAGTGATCGGGCCGGTCGTCGACGTGGAGTTCAGCGTCGACACGATGCCCGAGATCTACAACGCGCTGAAGGTCGTCGTGACCCTGGGCGACGAGGACAAGACGCTTACCCTCGAGGTCGCGCAGCACCTCGGCGACAGCCTCGTCCGGGCTATCTCGATGCAGCCGACCGACGGTCTCGTCCGCGGTGCACTGGTCACCGACACCGGCAGCCCGATCACGGTGCCGGTCGGAGACGTCACCAAGGGACACGTGTTCAACACCCTTGGTGAGCCACTCGACGTCCCGGCGTCCCAGCTCGACATCAAGGAGCGGTGGGAGATCCACCGCACCCCGCCCCCCTTCGACCAGCTCGAGTCCAAGACCGAGATGTTCGAGACGGGCATCAAGGTCATCGACCTGCTCACCCCCTATGTCCTGGGTGGGAAGATCGGCCTGTTCGGCGGTGCCGGTGTCGGCA
>JAVEDJ010000338.1 GCA_030841025.1 Actinomycetota bacterium | reverse complement strand
GTGCGGGCGCTGGGCATCGACACCCGCAAGGTGCTCCTCGGGGTGTTCGTGTTCGCCGCCGTGCTGGCCATGGTGGGCGGGCTGCTGGCCGCCCCGGTGCTCGGTGCGCAGCCGGGGCTCGACGACCGGATGCTCCTGCTCGCGCTCGTCGTGGTGGTGGTGGGCGGGCTGGGGTCGGTCCGCGGAGCACTCGTGGGCGCCCTGCTCATCGGCCAGGTGCAGGTGCTCGGGGTGTCGCTGCTGCCGGAGCACGCCTCGTTCCTGCTCTTCGGAGCCATGGCGCTGGTCCTGCTGCTGCGTCCGGCCGGGCTGCTGCCGGCCAAGTCGGGGGTAACGGCGTGAGCAGCAGCACCGGCGGGCTGCGGGCGCCGGCGCCGCTGTTGGCGCGGCAAGCCGAGCGCGGCACCGCTGCCCCTTCCGCTCCGCCAGGCGGGCGTCGTCGGCTTCGCGGTCCCGCGATCCAGGCGGTCGCGGTACTGGTCCTGGCCACGCTGCCCTTCCTGATGAGCTCGTACCAGGTGTCCACCATGACGCGGATCCTGGCCTTCGCGCTGCTCGCCGTCAGCGTGGACCTGCTCACCGGTGTGACCGGTCTGCCCACCCTGGGTCAAGCGGCGTACTTCGGGGTCGGTGCCTACGCCGCGGCGCTGACGGCGCTGCACTGGACCGCCAACGCCCCGGCGCAGCTGCTCGTCGCCGTCGGTGCCGGCCTGCTCGCCGCTGCGGCGACCGGCTGGGTCGCCGTACGCACCCGCGGGATCGTCTTCCTCATGCTGACCCTCGCGATCGGCGAGCTCGTGCACCAGGTGGCCGACGGCTGGTCATTCGTCGGCGGCAGCAACGGCCTGACGGGCATCGCGTCGCCGAGGCTGCTGCCCGGCGGCGCGCCGATCACGTTGGCCGGCGTCGTGTACTGGTACGTCCTGGCGGTCTTCGTCCTCGCCTATCTCGGCGTGCGCGCGGTGGTGGCCTCACCGTTCGGTCGAACGCTGCGAGGGATCCGGGACAACGAGCCGCGGATGCGCGCCATCGGCTACCGGCCCGCGGTGGCGAAGTTCGCCGTGTACTGCCTCGCCGGGGCAGTGGCCGGTGCGGCGGGGTCGCTGTGGATCACGCAGACTCGGTTCGTCTCGCCGGGAGACCTGGCGTTCGAGGTGGCGGCGCTCGCCCTGCTCAGCGTTGTCATCGGCGGCGCCGGCTCGCTGTGGGGACCGTGCCTGGGCGCGGGAGTCGTGCTGCTGACGCGTGACTACCTCTCGACGTACGTCGGGGGTCGGGGCTCATTGCTGCTCGGCCTGGTGTTCATCGCCGTCGTCTATGTCCTGCCCCGAGGGCTGGCCGGGCTGGGGCAGCGCTTGGCCGTCGGCCGCAGGCCGGGGGGTGAGCCCCGTGGCGTACGCCCTTGAGCTCGAGAACGTCAGCCGCAGCTACGGCTCGCTCAAGGCGGTCGACGACGTCAGCTTCGCTGTCGACACCGGGGCCCGGCACGCGGTGATCGGCCCGAACGGCGCGGGCAAGTCGACGCTGTTCTCCGTGCTCGCCGGCACCCTGCGGGCGACCGCTGGGCGGATCCTGCTGCACGGCCGCGACGTCACCGATGAGGGCGAGGCGGGCCGCTGCCGGCTGGGGCTTGCGCGCACGTTTCAACACTCCAGCGTCTTCCTCACCGCTAGCGTCCTGGACAACGTCACGATGGCCGCTCAGCAGGCTGCCGGTGTCAGTCTGCGGCCCTTCCCGCTGACCCGCCGGTACCGCGCCGTGACCGAGGCGGCCTTCGCGCAGGTGCAGGCCGTTGGTCTCGCCGACCGCTTCGCCGCGTCCGCGGGCTCGCTCTCGCACGGGGAGCGACGACAGCTTGAGGTCGCCATGGTGCTGGCTTCGCGCCCCGACGTGGTGCTGTTCGACGAGCCGACGGCCGGCATGTCCCCGGCCGAGACCCACCGGTTCGCCGAGCTCGTCGCGGGCCTGCCGCCGGAGATCACCGTTCTCGTCATCGAGCACGACCTGGACGTGGTGTTCTCACTCGCTACCGCGGTGACGGTGCTGCACCTGGGACGGGTGCTTGCCAGCGGCCCACCCGCAGTGGTGCAAGCCGACCCGGCGGTGCAGTCGGCCTACCTTGGCGCCGCCTCCGGCGACGCGCTGTTCCTGACCCCCGGAGGTACATCGTGACGCCGTTGCTGCAGGTGCGCGGCCTCGTCGCCGGCTATGCCGGGAGCCGGGTGCTGCACGGCGTGGACCTTGACGTCGCCGAAGGATCCACGGTGGCCTTGCTCGGACGGAACGGCGTCGGCAAGTCCACGCTGGTCGCCGCCGTCATGGGGATGGTGCGGCCCTCCGCCGGCAGCGTCGTGATGGAGGGTCGGGAGCTGGCCGGTAAGCCGTCCGACGTCATCGCTCGGGCCGGTATCGCGATCGTGCCACAGGGCCGTCGGGTGTTCGCGCCGCTCACGGTCGAGGAGAACCTCGCCATCTCGGTGCGGCGCAAGCGGCCCGGCCGTTGGGACGTGCCGGCTGTCTACGAGCTGCTGCCGCGGCTGGCGGAGCGCCGCGGCAACCGGGGCGACCAGCTCTCCGGCGGGGAGCAGCAGATGCTCGCGATCGGCCGAGCCCTGTTGGCGAACCCGCGGCTGCTGCTGCTCGACGAACCCTCCGACGGTCTGGCTCCCGCGGTGGTGAGCCAGGTCGCCGACGTACTCGCCACGCTGATCCAGGAGGGCCTGTCGATCCTGCTGGTCGAGCAGAACCTGCGGCTCGCGTTCCAGCTGGCCGACGAGGTGACCGTGATGCAGAAGGGCGAGCTCGTGCTGCGCTGCCCCACCCTCGACTTCCGGTCCGACGAGGCCAGAGCCCGGCAGCTGCTCGGCGTCGCATGACCATCGCCACGGTGATCTTGCTAGCGTGCGGCATAGTCCGCGTCCGAGCCGCTTGAGGAGCGCCCATGGCACCCGATGTCCGTGACGTCGTCGCGACCGCCTCGCGCATCCTCGGCGCCGCCGGGCACGGCGACCTCATCTGGGGTCATCCCTCGGCCCGCGACCCCGAGGGCCGTGGCGTGTGGATCAAGTCCGCCGCGTGGGGCCTGGAGGAGCTGACGCCGGAGCGGGTGCACCTGGTGGATGCGGAAGGCCAGGTGCTGGAAGGCGACGGCGAACGGCACAGCGAGTACCCGATCCACACCGAGATCATGAACGCGCGCGCCGACGTGGGCGGCGTCGTGCACACCCACAGCCCGCACGCCGTGGCGTTGGCCGCCACGGGCCAGCCGCTGCGTCCGGTCAGCCACGCCGCCAACTACTTCGTGCCGCCGGCTGTCCCCCGGTTCACCAGCACCGCCGACCTGATCAGGACCCCGGCCCTCGGCAAGGAGGTCGCCGCGGAGCTCGGGGCGGCAACCGCGATCTTCCTGGTGAACCACGGCATCGTCACCGTGGGCCCGGACCTGCAGACCGCGACCGTCGCCGCCGTCCTGCTCGAGCGGGCCTGCCAGCAGCAGATGCTGACCCACGCGTTCGGCGGCTGGCCGACCTGGTCGGACCCCGAAGAGTCGGTGGACAAGCGGGCCCACATCTACTCCGAGCGCGGGGTGCGGGGAGTGTGGGAGTACCTCGTGCGTGCGCTGGACGCCTGAGAGGTGGGCATGTCCGCGGATACCGACGAGCTCGTCGTCATCGGGGGCGGCATCGGCGGGCTGACGACCGGGCTCGCAGCCGTCCGCAGCGGCCGCCGTGTGCGGGTGCTGGAGCGGTCCGCGCAGTTCGGCGAGGTCGGCGCCGGCATCCAGCTCGCACCGAACGCCACGCGGATCCTGCAGGAGCTCGGTTTGTTGGACGAGATCCGCGAGGTCGGCGTGCTGCCGCGCCGGATCGTGCTGGGCGACGCGATGCGCGGTGGTGAGCTGGGGGCACTGGACCTCACCGACTTCGTCGAGCGCTACGGCGCTCCGTACATCGTGATGCACCGCAGCGACCTGCTCGACATCCTGCTGCGGGCCTGCCAGAGGGCCGGTGTCGCGTTGGAGACCGGGGCCGACGTGACGTCGCTCATGGATGACGGGGCAGGTGTGGACGTGATGTGCACCGACGGCCGCACGTTCCGCGGTACGGCGGCGGTGGCGGCCGATGGGCTGCACTCACGCACCCGGGCGCTGTTCAGCGACGACGAGGCGATCGGCTCGGGATACGTGGCCTACCGCGGTGCCGTGCCGATGGACCAGGTGAGCCGGCACGCCGACCTGCGTGACGTCGTGGCCTGGGTCGGCCCGGGCCTGCACCTCGTGCAGTATCCGTTGCGCTCGGGGCGGTTCTACAACCAGGTCGCGGTGTTCCGCAGTCAAGCCTTCGCGCGCGGCGAGCCGGACTGGGGCAACCCAGCCGAGATGGACGAGCGGTTCGCACAGTGCTGCGAGCATGTGCGCGAGTCCACCCCGCTGCTGGGCCGGGACAATCGATGGCCGATGTACGACCGCGCGCCCATCCCGACGTGGGTGAAGGGCCGGATCGGGCTGCTCGGTGACGCCGCTCACCCGATGCTGCAGTACCTGGCCCAGGGAGCCTGCCAGGCGATCGAAGACGCCTGGACCCTCGGCGCCGCGCTGCGCCGTCACGAGGGGGCGACCGGCGACGGCGTCGAGGCCGCCCTGCTGGCGTATCAGGCGGTGCGGGTCCCCCGCACCGCCCGGGTCCAGCACACCGCCCGGACCTGGGGGGAGATCTGGCACGTCGACGGCGTAGGGAGGCTGCTGCGAGACGAGGTGCTCCGCCGGCGGGCCGCCGACGACCACGCGCACGTGGAATGGCTCTACGGCCGCGGCACCGACGGGGCCGACGCGGTCCTGAGCGCCTGAAGCGGCAGTGCCGGGCGCTCAAGGATCTGACCGAAAAGTCCGATTGAAGGTGCATGGCAGCACCGGCGGGATCATCGCAACGAGGGCCCGTCGTCGCGCTCGCAGCCGCGGCACGGTCGATGCTCCCCAAGGGTCACACCCTTCCCGAGCAGGCGTGGAATTCCCGGCACAGGGGCATCGTGACCCTGCTGTGGCTGCACGTCGTCGCGCTGCCGATCATCGGCGTGCTCCGCGGCCAGCCGTTGTCCCACGCACTGCTCGAGCCCGGCGCGGTCGGCCTGCTCGCGTTGGGCGCCGGCCTGCGCCGCCTCGGCAGAGATGCGCGCGCGGGAATGGCGACGGTCGGCTTGGTCATGACTTCCGCCGTCCTGGTTCACTTCTTCGACGGCCTCATCGAGATGCACTTCCATTTCTTCGTGATGGTCGTCATCGTCAGCCTGTACCAGTCGTGGGTCCCGTTCTTGCTCGCGCTGGGATTCGTGCTGCTTCAGCACGGGATCGTCGCGCCGGTTCATCCGGATGCCCACGACCATGCCGCGAACCAGCCATGGACCTGGGCCATGGTGCACGCGGGATTCATCCTGGCGCAGAGCATCGCCTGTCTGGTCTGCTGGCGCGTCAGCGAGAACGCACTCAACGGCGAGCGCGAGGCACGGGAGGCCACGGAGGCGGCGCACCAGGAGCTGGCAGAGGCGCAGGCGCTCGCGGCGGTCGGCAGCTGGGAGTGGGACGTGTCGGCTCACGTCGTCTCCTGGTCGGCCCAGATGTACAGCATCGCTGGCCTTGACCCGGAGTCTTGGACACCTACCGTCGAGTCGTTCTTGCAGCTGGTCCATGAGGACGACCACAACCGCGTCGCGACCCTTCTGGGGTCTGCTGTCGCGGAGCACAGCCCACTGGACTACGAGTACCGGCTGGTGCGACCCGACGGTGCGGTGCGGGTGGTGCACGCCCTCGGCGAGTGCGTGGAGTCGGAAAACGGTGCGCTGACCAAGCTGCTCGGCACCTGCCAGGACATCACCGAGCGAAAACAGTTGCAGTCCGAGATCGAGCACCTGGCCTTTCACGACCCCCTGACGGGGTTGCCAAATCGCACTCTGCTGCTCAGCCGGCTCGAGCAAGCACTTGCTGCGCAGCGCCGGTCTGCAGAGTCTTCTGCAGTGCTGTTCATGGATCTCGACGACTTCAAGGGGATCAACGACACGCTCGGCCACAGTGCCGGCGACCAGCTCCTGGTGGAGGTCGCACGACGCCTCACGGCCTGCGTCCGTGGCACGGACACGGTCTCGCGCCTGGGCGGTGACGAGTTCGCGGTGCTCCTGCAGGGTGCCGGTCTGTTGGAGTCGACCCGGACCGCGGACCGGATCCAGCGGGCCTTGGAACGGCCGGTCGGCATTCAGGGCGCCGACGTCTCGGTGCAGGCCAGCATCGGCATCACCGTCACCGAAGAGA
>JAVEDJ010000323.1 GCA_030841025.1 Actinomycetota bacterium | reverse complement strand
ACCCTCCTTCGTGGACATGCCACCCCCCCGCCGATGCCCCCGTGCGGTGGTGGACCGGCCGACGCCGGACCACCACGTGCAGACTTCTCAGCCCTTGACGCTGCCCGCGAGCAGGCCGCGGACAAAGAACCGCTGCATGCTGAGGAAGACGGCCAAGGGCAGCGCGATCGAGATGAACGCCCCTGCCGAGAGCAGGAACCACGACGAACCGCGCGTGCCGGTCATGTTCTGCAGGAGCACGGTCATCGGGCTGGTCGTGGCATCGCTGGCGAACGTGATGGCCACCAGCAGGTCGTTCCAGACCCAGAGGAACTGGAAGATGCCGAAGGCCGCGATCGCCGGGGTCAGGAGCGGCATCAGCACCTGGAAGAAGATCTTCACGTGGCCGGCGCCGTCGACTCTGGCCGCCTCGATCAGCTCGCGGGGGACTTCCTTCATGAAGTTGTGCAGGAGGAAGATCGCGAGCGGCAGCGCGAAGATCGAGTGTGAGATCCACACCGGCCAGAACGTGCCCGCGAGGTTGAGCTTGACGAACAGGCTCAGCAGCGGGATCAGGGTGACCTGGATCGGCACGATCTGCAGCGCGAACACCAGGACGAACAGGAAGTCGCGGCCCTTGAACTCGATCCACGCGAAGGCGTAGGACGCCAGCGACGCCAGGCAGATCGGGATCACCACGGCCGGCAGCGTGATGACCACCGAGTTGATGAACGCCTGCGACAGCGTCGTACCGCTCGTCTGTGTGTCGAGCACCTGCTTGTAGTTGTCCAGCGTGAACGCGGGGTTGGTGAAGAACGTCCACCAGCCCGAGCTGTTGATGTCGCTGACCGGCCTGATCGAGGTGATGAGCAAGCCGAAGGTCGGCAACGTCCAGAGGATGGCGATGATGACGGCGGCCAACGAGGCCCAGGGCGACGTGAGGCGCTTCTTGGTCTTGGTGGCTTGCATGCTGATCGTCTTGGCGGCTCCAGTGACGCCGACGGGAGCGGCAGTGGTGCTCATCGTGCCTCCGAAGCGCGCATCTGGCGGATGTTGTAGTAGACGATGGGAATGACCAGGATGAACAGCAGCACGGCGAGCGCGGCGCCGAGGCCCTGGTCGTTGGCACGGAAGCTCTGCGTGTAGAACTCGTTGGCCACGACGCTCGTGTCGAACTGGCCGCCGGTCATCGTCCGGACTATGTCGAAGACCTTCAGCGTGCCGATGCCGATTGTCGTCAGCACGACGACGAGCGCCGGCCGGATGCTCGGCAGAGTGACGTAGCGGAAGAGGCCTATGCCAGAGACGCCGTCGATGCGGGCCGCCTCGATGATGTCTTCGGGGATGGCCTTGATGGCCGCCGAGAGCACCGTCATGGCGAACCCTGCCTGGATCCAGATCATCACGACGATCAGGAAAAAGGTATTGAGCGGTTTGTTCAGCAGCCACTGTTGGGGGGACCCGCCGAGCCAGACCACTATCTGGTTCAGCAGGCCGATCTGGTTCACGTTGGGCGACGCGAAGCGGTAGTCGTAGACGAACTTCCAGATGATCGAGGCGCCGACGAACGAGATCGCCATCGGCAGGAAGACCAGCGCCTTGGCGAAGGCCTCTACCCGCGACTTGTCGACCAGGACCGCGTAGACGAGACCGACAGCGGTGGCGACGAACGGGGTGACCACGACCCAGATCGCAGTGTTGCGCAACACGATGAGCTGGTCGCTCGAGGTGAAGATGTTGCTGTAGTTGTCCAAGCCGATGAACTTGTCGCCACCGGCGTTGAAGAACGACTCGTAGAACGTGCGGATAGCCGGATAGATCAGCCCGATCACCAGGCCCAGGACCGCCGGCCCGAGAAAGACCAGTGCGACCGCCCGGTCACCGCGGCGGCCGGAGAACTTACCGGCGACGAAGAGCAGGATCCCGACCAGCACCACGAAGATGGCGATCGCCAGCAGGGCCTGGCCGAACTTCTCAGCTGTAGCCACGGAGTGACACCTTCCCTAGAGCGAGAGAGATGCGTGACCCAGAGGGTGGGAGCGCCACATGGACGCCCCCACCCACCGGTCGGTCAGCCTGTCAGGAGGCGGGCCAAGACTTCTCGATGGCATCCACCGTGGCCTTGGTGCTCTGACCCGTGATCCAGTTGGTCGCGCCCTTCCAGAACGAGTTGGAACCCACGGCCCCCGGCATCTGGTCGGACCCGTCGAAGCGGAACACCGCGTTGGGGTCCTGCAGGATCTCCGCCGAGAGCTTGTCGATCGGGCTCTTCAGCTTGCTGGCGTCCATGCCCTTGTTGGCGCTGACCCAGCCGCCGGCCGGGCTGTTGGCAACCTTCTCGTTCGCCCAGGTGTCCGAGGAGAGGAACGTCTGGAACGCCTTCACCTCTGGCTTCGCGTTGAACGCCAGGATGAACTCGCCGCCACCGAGAACCGGCTTGCTGCTCGCGTCCTCAGCCGGGAAGTAGAACGCGAACACGTCACCGTTCTCCGAGACATCCGTGCCCTCGGGCCAGTTGGCGGCATAGAACGACGCCTGTCGGTGCATGTAGCACTGACCGGACAGGATCGGCTGGCCGCCGTCCTGGAACGCCGTCGACGCGATGCTCTTGACGTCGCCGAAGCCGCCGTTCACGTAGTCGGGGTTCTTGAGGTACTGACCCACGGCGTCCAGCGCGGCGGTCGACTCGGGACCGTTGAACGGGATCTCGTGGTTGACCCACTTGTCGTAGACGTCAGGCCCGTTGAGCCTGAGCATCATGTCTTCCATCCAGTCGGTGACCGGCCAGCCGGTGGCTGCGTCGGAGCCGATGCCGGCACACCAGGGCTTGACGTCGCCCTTGCTGGCGATCTTGTCAGACAGCGTCTTGAGCTCGGCCTGCGTCGTCGGGATGGCGTAGCCGCCGTCCTTGAACATCTTCGGCGAGTACCAGACGAACGACTTCACGTTCGCGCCGAGCGGTGCTGCATAGAACTTGCCGTCGATGGTGGCGAGACCCTTCCAGTCCTCGCCCCAGAACTTGTCGACGTTGGCAGCGACCTCGGGTGGCGCTGCTGCTGCCTTGCCGGTGGCCACGAGCTGCTTGAGCAGGCCGGGCTGCGGGACGATGGCGAGGTCGGGCGGGTTGCCCGCCTTCGCACGGACCAGGATCTGCGCCTCGAAGGACTTGTCACCCTGGTAGTTGATCTTGATCCCCGTGCACTCCTCGAACTTCTTGTACGAGTCGATCTGCGGGGTGTCCTCGGGCGCGACGATGCTGGTCTGAATGGTGACCGTCTTGCCATCGTGCTTGCCGTAAGGCTTGTATGCGGCGCAGTCGGCGGCGCTGGACCCGCCGCTGGACCCGCCACTTGAGCCGCCGCATGCGGCCAGGAGCAACGAGGCCCCGACCACGCCGACGACGGCCGCACTGCGGCTCCTGGTGATCCGAACTCCCATGCGGGTTGTCCTCCCAGATCTAGGGACGCCCGTCGCGGACCGTCTTTCGGTCGCGGTACTGTCCCGCCCCGAATGGAAGCGTTCACGGACGGATACCGCAACCCCGTGGCGCGAAGTGTGTCCATAACGATTGTGCAATCCGCCCGTTACAATTGACCAGCGCGGCCTTTGTCCGCTATCGGCGCTGACGTGTGGCGCGGATGTGGTCGGCGTA
>JAVEDJ010000159.1 GCA_030841025.1 Actinomycetota bacterium | reverse complement strand
AAGCTCGCGGTCCAGCAGAACCTCGGCGCCGCGGTCGGGCCCAAGGGCGACCCGCAGCAGGTGCTCGACGCGCTGCAGAAGCAGGCTGAGAGCCAAGGCTGATCCGTGCCCGCCACCTCTGGGGGATCGCTGCCCGGCGCCGCGACGCAACCCGCGAACGCTCGCGTGGCCGCGGCTACCCCCGGGGTGGGGGCCACACCGGCCCCGGTACGCCGACCAGGCCGACGAGTGCGTGGCCACGGGCGGGGTCACGCACCCGCCCGGGTCGCGCTGGTGTGGCTGGGCCCCGCCCTCCTGCTGATCGTCGGCGTGGTGATCTTTCCCGCGATCGAGCTCGTACGCGCCTCGTTCAACGAGTACTCGATCACCGGTCTGCGCCGCGGCGCTGCTGGCTGGCGCAACTACGCCAACGTCCTGCATCACCCGGATCTGGTCACCGTGCTGACGAACACCGCGGTCTGGGTCGTGTCGGTCGTCCTGCTGACCGTGCTGATCAGCCTCGCGGTCGCGCAGTTCCTCTCGAAGGAGTTCTTCGGCCGCCGCCTCGTGCGCTGGGCCATCATCGTCCCGTGGGCCGCGTCCCTCGTGATCACGGCACGGTTGTTCACCCTGATCTACGACTACAACTACGGCATCCTGAACAGCTTCCTCGTCCGATTGCACATCGTCGACCAGCCGATCGACTTCCTCGGTGACGACCGGTGGACGATGCCGTCGATGGTGGCGGTCGGCGTGTTCGTGTCGATCCCGTTCACGGCCTATGTGTTCCTCGCCGGTCTCAGCGCCATCCCGGACGACGTCTACGAGGCCGCGCGCATCGACGGCGCACGGCCGTGGCAGATCTACACGCGCATCACGCTGCCGCTGCTCCGGCCGGCGATCCTCGTGGCCACGGTGCTCAACCTGATCTACGTCTTCAACTCGTTCCCGATCGTCTACACACTCAACGAGCGCAACCCCGGCTTCATCCACGACACGACCATCACGTTCGCCTACAAGCTGGCGTTCAAGAGCGCCGAGAAGGACGTCGGCATGTCGGCGGCGGCCGGTGTCTTCAATGTCCTGCTCATCCTCGTCGTCGTGCTGCTGTACCTGCGCGTAGCCAAGCCGCAGAAGGAGATCTGATGGCCACCGCAGCCACCACCGCACCTGCGCGGGCGGCTCGACCCTCTGCGAGCGGGTGGCGCAGGGCACGGCGCTTCGTGCTGCCCCTCGGGGGCCTGTGCCTGGTCGTGGTCTTCCTCGGCCCGTACGTCGTCATGCTGCTCGATGCCCTGCGCTCCCGAGGTGACGTCCTGCAATCGCCCGCGACGTTCTTTCCGCGGGACTGGCAGTTCTCAACGTTCGGCACCGTGCTGTCGGACACCCGGTTCCTGAACTGGCTCAAGACGTCAGTGCTCGTGGCGACGACGTCCACTGCGATCGTGATGCTGGTGGCCGTTCCCGCGGCCTACTTCACCGCACGCATCCGGTTCCCCGGGCGCGTTGCCTTCCTGTTCCTCGTCCTCGTGACGCAGATGTTCTCCCCCACGTCGCTGGTGGTCGGGCTGTACCGACAGTTCTTCGAGGCCAACCTGGTCAACACCTACCTGTCCATCATCCTGACGAACTCCGCCTTCAACCTGGCGTTCGCGATCTGGATCCTGCACGGCTTCTTCTCCACCATCCCCGAAGAGGTCGAGGAGGCGGCGCACCTTGACGGGTGCAGCCGCTTCGGCACCCTCTGGCGCATCATGCTCCCGTTGACCCGACCTGGGCTGGTCACCGCGGTCATCTTCACCTTTATCGCCACGTGGAACGAGTACGTCGTCGCGCTGACCCTGATGCAGGACGAGGCCAAGAAGCCGCTCACCGTCGGCATCAACTCCTACGTCACGGGCTACCAGCAGAGCTGGGACCAGCTCTTCGCCGCCGCACTGATCGCGATCGTGCCGGTGGTCCTGCTCTTCGCCGTCATCGAGAAGCACCTCGTCGGCGGGCTGACCGCGGGGTCGATCAAGTAGGCGCCGTACGGCGCGCGGCTACTTGCCCATCCCTGCGGTGAGCCCCGCGATGATCTGCTTGGTGGCGACGAGAAAGAGCAGCACCAGCGGGACCGTGGCCACCACCAGGCCGGCGAACAGCACGGCCCAGTCGGTCTGGAACTGGCCGAAGAACTGCGTGAGCCCGATGGGGATGGTGGCCTTCTCGGTCGAGCGAAGCAGCACCAACGGGAAAAAGAAGTCGTTCCAGAGTGGCACCAGCTGGAACAGCACGACGGTGGCGATGGCGGGCCGCACGAGGGGCAGCATCACCGTGCGGAAGATGCGGAACTCGCTGGCACCGTCGATGCGGGCAGCCTCCTCCAGCTCGGCCGGCAGACCGCGGTAGAACGCGCTCAGCACGAACACGGAGAACGGGATGCCACTGGCGGCGTAGACGAGCACCAGACCGAATCGGGAGTCGACGAGGCCGAGCGACGCGAGCAGGTAGAAGATCGGCACGATCCCGAGACGGATCGGAAGCATCATGCCGGCGATGAAGTACGCCGAGAGCAGGCCGGCGCCGCGAAACTGGTAGCGCCCGAGCGGGTAGGCCGCCAGCAGCGAGACGACAGTGCCCAATGCGACCGCGCTGACGGTCACGATGACCGAGTTGAGGAAGAAGGTCGAGAAGGACGCGTCCGCCCACACCGTGCGGTAGTTGCTCACATCGAGCGACGTAGGCAGGCCTAGCGGGTCATCGAAGATGTCGCGCGACTCACGCAGCGAGCCGACCAGCATGAGCAGCAACGGGCCCAGCGCCACGGCTGCGTAGCCCCAGAGCAACAGACCGATCGCGATCGGTGCAACGCGGTCACGTGCAGGTTTTTGGGACTGCCCCGGCGAGTTGTCCGGGCGCGGCGCACTGCGCGCTACGTCGTGGACCCTCGACAGGTCGGCGGTCGTCATGTCAGGCGTGCCTCGCGCCGGCGCAGCGCACGGTTGGCGGCGAGCGAGACCCCGAAGATGAACACGAACATCACCACGGCGAGCGCGGACGACCGGCCGATCGCGTTGAGGTCACCGTGGGACTCGAACGCCGTGCGGTAGAAGAGCAGCTCCAGCACGTCGGTCGAGCCAGCGGGTCCACCCTCGGAGGTGCCCATCGCGAAGACCAGCCCGAACACGTTGAAGTTCCCGATGAAGGTCAGCACGCTGACGATGCTGATCGCCGGTGCCAGCAATGGCAGCGTGATGTGCCGGAAGCGCTGCCATCCGCTGGCACCGTCGACCGTCGCGGCTTCGCCGTACTCCTCGGGGATGCCCGCGAGCGCCGCCGCGAACAGCAGCATCGGGAAGCCGACCCACTGCCAGGCGTTGACCAGGATCACCACCGGCAGAGCGGTTTGCGGGTCTCCGAGCCATGGCAGCGCCAGTGAGTCGAGCCCGACGGCGCGCAGCGCCGCGTTGAGCGGACCGAACGTCGGGCTGAGGATCAGCGACCACAGGTAGCCCACGACCAGCGGGCTCACCAGGTAGGGCATCGTGAACGCCGTCTGCAGGAAACGCTTGCCACGCCGCTTCTGCAGCCAGATCGCAAAGGCGAGCCCGGCAGTGTTCTGGATCAGCATCGTTCCGATGAAGAACACGCCGTTGTGCAGGAACGCGCGCCACAGCTCATGGTTGAGCGGGTAGGTCGTGACCAGCTTGGTGAAGTTGTCGAATCCCGTGAAAGCCCCGCGCGCCGTGCCGCGCCACTCGAAGAAGCTGTACTGCAGCGCGCTCGCGAGGGGATAGACGATGAAGCCGGTGTAGAGGAGGAACGCGGGGGCCACGAAGGCGACGACCAGCGGCCAACGGGGTGCCGTGGCGCGGTTTCCCGCGCCACGGCCCCCCGTGCTCCGTGGGGCCGCCGCAGTGGTCAGGCCTTGGGCTTGAACCACTGGGAGACACCCTTCTGCAGCGACGCCGCTACCTGTTGTGGATCGGACTTGCCCAACAACATCGACTGCACGCCGGCGCCCAGCAGATCGGTGCCGCTGGGGTCGCCGTAGCGGAAGTCGACGAGCAGGAGGTAGGGCGTCGGGTTCTGCGCGTAGTTCGATGCCATCTCGGCCAGCAGCGGATCCTTCGGTGCGACGCCGGGCACGGTGGAGATCTGCTTGAGCTCGTCGGCGACCAGCTGACCGAACTGCTGGGTGGCCATCCAGGTCACGAGCTCCTTCGCGGCCTTCTGGTGCTTGGACTTGGTGTTGATGCCGTAGGACCCGTCGGTGTAGCCGGGGACCAGTGCGTGGTCGACCGGTGAGCCGTCCGGCGGAGGCGCCGAGAACACACCGAGGTCGAGATCCGGCGCCTGCGCCTGGAAGAAGCCGAGCTCGAACGAGCCGCCCGGGTACATCGCGGCCTTGTCGGTGGTGAACAACACCTGTGCGTCGGTGTAGGCGACGCCGGCGACGTCCTTCGGGAAGTACTTCTCCAGGCTCTTGACCACGTCGATGGACGCGACGTAGTCGGCATCGGTGAAGTTCTTCTGGCCGCTCTGCACGGCCTTGGCGAAGTCAGCTCCGCCGTAGCGCGGGGCAGCGAACGTGTCGTGGAGGATGGGCAGCATCCACGTCTCCTTTCCCGTGGTGGCGAAGGGTGTGATGCCGGCCTCCTGCAGCTTGTCCGCGGCAGCGGTCAGCTGCGACCACGTCATGGGCACGGTGATGCCGTTGTCGGCAAAGATCTTCTTGTTGTAGAAGACCTGCAGCGTCTGCGTGGCGAACGGGACGCCGTAGACCTTTCCGTCGGTGCGGCCCTTCGCGCCTTCCAGCGCGGACGGCTCGAAGTCGCTCAGGCCCGCTGTGCCGTCGAGCGGCACGAGGTTGCCGGCCTCGATGAGGGGCTGCAGGCCGCCGTAGGACCGCAGCTGCGCGACGTCGGGCCCGCCGGCCTCCGTGAGACCGGTGGCCAGGATGGTGTTGTACTCGGTGTTCTTGAAGGGCTTGAACTCCACCGTCGTGCCGGGGTGGTCCTTCTCGTAGATCGAGAAGATCTTCCGGTACGCCGCGACGTCCTCGGTCCGCCACGACCAGACGGTGAGCTTGGTCTTGTCACCCGACGCGGTGTCGCCTCCCCCTTCCGAATTGGTGGACGGTGCACAGGCGGCCGCCAGGGCGACCAGCGCACTGACCGCGATCAGTCTCACGCTCGTACGGACGGACATGGGTCCTCCTCCGATGATGACCGGCAGCAGTCAGTTCAGGTCTCGGGTCAAGGCGGCACGTACGACGCCGTCGGCCTGCTCGAGCGCGGCCCTGGCGCTCTCGATCGGAACGTCGGACAGGAGCGCGACGAGTGCCACCTTCACGTCACCCTCGGCCTCGGCCAGCACCGCGGCACAGTGGTCCACGTCCTGACCGCTCGCCTCGACCAGGATCGCGACCATTCGGCCACGCAGCTTGGCGTTGGTCGCGACCATGCCGACCATGAGGTTGGAGTAGGTGCGGCCCAGCCTGACCATGACCGCCGTGGACAGGGAGTGCAGCACGATCTTCTGGGCGGTGGCGGCCTTCATCCGGGTGGAGCCGGCGATGACCTCTGGTCCGGTGTCCAGAGCGAGGTGCACGTCGCCCCCCTCGGCGCCCGCGGCCGCGCCGGGGTTGGCCGAGACGAGCACCGTGAAGGCACCGGCGGTGCGGGCGCGCGCCAGCGCGCCGAGCACGTAGGGCGTGCGACCGCTGGCCGCCAAGCCGACGACGACGTCGCCTGCCTCCACGTCGACGGCGTCGCGCCACCCCGCGGCCTCGTCGTCCTCGACGTCCTCGAGCGCGGCCACGAGCGCCTCGGTGCCGCCGGCATGGTGCGCAACCACCCGGCCGGGTTCCAGGGCGAACGTCGGCATCAGCTCAGCCGCGTCCTGGACACCGACCCGTCCCGACGTACCGGCCCCGAAGTAGTGGATACGCAAGCCATCGCGCATCGCGTCCACGGCTCGGTCGACGACCAACGCCAGCTGTGGCAGCACGGCAGCCACCGCCGCCGGCACCCGCTCGTCCTCGGCGTTGATGAGCCGCAGGACCTCCAGGGTCGGCAGCATGTCGATGTCGAGGGTGCTCGGGTTGCGTTCCTCGGTCGGCGAGCTGACCGACGCGACCCGCTGCGAGAGGCCCCCGGCCGTCACGAGCGGCGACCGTCGGAGCGTGGGCGGTCGGGTTTCAGACGGTGCCCGCTGACAGCGTCGTACGTCGCTTCGAGCGCGGCACGTGTCTCGGTGTAGGTCTGCTGCGCCACCCCGACGAACAGAAAGTCGACAAGCGTCAGCTGTGCCAGGCGGCTGGCCATCGCGCCGCTGCGGAAGGTCGTCTCACGGGCCGCGGTCGTGAGCACATGGTCGGCCACCTCCGTGATCGGTGACCGTGGGAAGTTGGTGAGTGCCACGGTCGTCGCGCCACGGCGCCGGGCCTCCGCGAGCGCGTCGATGGTGTCGGTCGTGACACCGGTGTGCGAGACACCGATCGCCACGTCACCCGGCCGCAACAGAGCGGCGCTGGTCAGCGCGATGTGCGTGTCGGACCAGGCGAAGGCGACCTGGCCGATCCGGTGCAGCTTCTGCTGGAAGTCCATCGCGACGAAGGCGCTGGCGCCCACACCGTAGACATCGACCCGCCCCGCGGCGACGAGCGCGTCGACGACGGCCTGCAACGCCTCCAGGTTCAGCTGCGCTGCCGTCTCCTCGACGGCCCGCGCATCGGCGAACGCGATCTTCTCGACGATCTGCGCCAGGTCGTCGCCGGGGCCGATGTCGCTGCCCACCACCCGGGACGTACCGTTGTCGGCGCGCCCGGCCTCCGTGGCGAGGGTCAGCCGCAGCTGTGGATAGCCGGACATGCCGAGGGTCCGGCAGAAGCGGATGACGGTCGTCTCGGAGGTTCCGCAGCGTTCCGCCAGCTCGGTGATCGTGCTCGCCGCGACGCTGCCCGGGTCCTCGAGCACCTGGGTCGCCACGCGCTGTTCCGAGCGGGACAGCGAGGGCACGATGGCGCGCAGCCGCACCGCGATGGACGTGGTCCCGGTGCCGGTGAGCGCCGCTGCAGCTACGGCATCAGATTTCGTCGCGCGAGGCATGTCGGAAAGTTACTTGCGAGACATCCCAGCGTCAACCACCCACCAGCGAGTGGACGCCGTTACCGTGCGCCCGTGACTGTCCGTCTCGTGCTCGGCGTCGACGCCGGTGGCACCTCGACCCGCGCGCTGCTCGCATCCGCGACCGGCGAAACCCTCGGGACCGGCCGCGCCGGAGGCGCCAACCAGCGCTCCAGCACGGGCTCGGTCGCGGACTCACTGGTCACGGCGATCAGCGGGGCGCTGGGTGACCGCGACCCCGCATCCGTCGGCGCAGCCGTGGTGGGCGTCGCGGGAGCCGCCGCTGCAGGACGGCCGTGGGCCCAGGCCGCGCTGGCCGAGGCGAGCGAGCGCGTCGGCCTTCCGGCCCCCCCGCGGCTGGCGACCGACATCGCCATCGCGTACGCCGGCGGGTCGCCGGCCCGGCGCGGCAGCGTGCTGCTGGCCGGGACGGGCGCCGTCGCGGCAGCCGTGTCCGACGGCGAGGTCACGCACCGCAGCGACGGCTACGGCTGGCTGCTCGGCGACACCGGCTCGGCGGTCTGGCTGGGGCTGCAGGCAGTACGCCGCTCGCTCGAGGGCCTGGACGGTCGAGGACCTGCCACCGCGTTGCTGGACGCCGTCGTGATCGCGCTGGCCCCTCCGGGCTCTGGAGTCGATGTCGCGCAGGCTCTGATCGCCGCGACCGACCAGCTGCGTCCTGCCGAGCTGGGACGGTTGGCCCCCGCCGTAGGCGAGGCGGCCGACCGCGGGGACGCCGTGGCACGAGCGCTGGTCGACGAGGCCGCGGGCGCGTTGCTCGCGAGCCTGGACGCCGTCCGGCGTGCCGCGGGCGAGCAGGGTGTACCGGTCGTCGGTGGCTCGGTGCTGACCGGAGCCGGACCGGTGGCCGATGCAGTGCGGCGTGGCATCGTCGAGCGGTACGGCGCCGCGCCTGCCGTCGTACGTGACGCTGCCGCGGGGGCGACGGTGATGGCCTTGCGCTCGCTGACCGGTGCCCCGGTGACGTCCGACGTGCATCGCCGGCTCACCGGAGGCCTCCCTTAGGCAGCGCTCGGTGGCGCGCGGTGGCATTGCGGCGCACACTGCGTTGCAGGCCATCAGGGAGGCGACCGTGCATCTACTGCGAACCGCTCGTGGCCGGCGACCGGGATGGTCGGTACGCGTCAGGCAGTGGCGGGCCGGCCTGCCACCGGTGGGGGTCCCCCTGCTGGCGGCGCTGGTGTTGATCGTCGGTTTCGCGGTGGGTCAGGCACTGGTCGGGGCACTTGTGGCCGTGGGCGGCGTGAGCCTCTGGCTCCTGCTGCTGTTGTGGCGAGCGCGCCCGGCCGTGATCAGCGCTGGTGGCCACGACGGGTTCGCGGGCGGCGGCACCGCCGGGGTCCGGGAACCGCGC